>CAZHHT010000011.1:0-43195 GCA_964532455.1 uncultured Anaerolineales bacterium | reverse complement strand
AAAACAAGTCTTCTTTTCCCACCGAACAGGCGGTTAGAAAATTGCTCTACCTGGCTACGATGGACATCACCAAGAAATGGACCATGCCGCTGGCCAATTGGCCCCTGATCCTCAACCAACTGGCAATACGCTTTGAAGACAGGTGTCCGCTGTGACTAGATTATTTTTCCATTTACACAATGTTCTTGACACTACCTTTTTTCCTCAAACCCGCTGGTTAATAGCAGCTGGATATATTCCTGTTCTACAGTTTCCCCTTCTTTTTTACAGGTGATGTGATACTCTTCGATATCGCCGATATTGTTTAGATTTATGGTTTGCAGCACACACTGAGCTGGTTGAGGAACGGACTCTGGGAGATCAGGCGGCCATTGCAGCGCAGTTGCCGCGCTTGCTTCTTCCTGGAATCCAGATGTATAAACATCAAATACGGGGTCAGCACTATAGGTGATGTTCAGATGATATTCCCCCAGTTCCAGCGACACGTTAGGCGCAGCGCCTTTTCGAACGAGATGACTCGATTTCAACGATGTCTGCTGTATGGCACGGCATTAGTTAAGCATCGTGCTCCTACTTGCTCCCGATACCCTTCTCTACTTCTCTATCCAGTTGTAAGTGACTGACTTTCCTCTCCGTGGAACCGTAGCCTCTTTCCGTTCTATTCTTCCCCTTCAAACTTGAACGACACTTTCACCTTTGCTCGATATGCTTTCACCTTGCCGTTCTCTAGCTGCATATCCAGTTCCACTACCTCTGCTACGCGCAGATCCCGCAACGATTGCCCCGCCTTCTCTACCGCTGCTGCCGCTGCCTTTTCCCACGACTCGCTGCTCGTTCCCACCAACTCGATCAATTTGTAGACGCTGTCCATCTTCATTTCCTCCTTCTGCTCAGACTGCTCCTCTGTAATCCGGTGAACTCTGACACAAATCCCACCTCTTATCTAGGCTATATTGCGTTTTCACCTCCTCTCTAGTGACTGTCGATTGCCCTTACGTTACTCCGTTCCGCACTCTGCACTTCATTTTACTTGGCAGGCAGGAGAAAGCAACTTGCCATCCATAGGATGTGCGGCGGGCTAACGGTTAATTAGTTTATAAATGCACATTAATCGTTTCGGACGTTATTTTCCATCTGAAAAATAACGTCTTAGGGTGTTATTCCATACAGGGTTCAGGCCTGCTCAGTTCACCCTTCATAACTTGAGTATAGCATAAGCCTCATGGTTCCTGTCCGGGTATCCCCCTGGGCTTTTCGAGGAGCTGCGGTTTACTCCCTTAAACCAAAAGGGACTGCCCTATTAGACAGTCCCTAGAGTATTTAAAGTTAGTCCCGACCAAAATCAGGCCGCTTCTTCTTCCAGGCTGTAGTCCATCTCTGCCATATGTTTGTAAAGGATCCAGCGTTCATTAACGCTCTTTTGAGCTGATTTCATCAAGAATTCGGCTCGTTTTTCATCACTTCTGAGAAGCGTGTTGAAACGAACTTCTTCATAAGCGAAATCTTTGAACGGAACACTGGGAGCCTTTGAATCCAGCTGCAGCGGATTCTTGCCTTCTAACGCTCGAGCAGGATTGAAACGGTAAAGAGGCCAGATACCAGATTTAACCGCTAAATCTTGATGTTTATGTTGTAAAGCCATATCGAATCCGTGAGCAATACAAGGGGAGTAAGCCAAAATCAGGGAAGGACCGTCATAAGCTTCAGCTTCAAGGAAAGCTTTTAGAACCTGATTGTCATTGGACCCCATTGCAACCTGAGCTACATAGATATAACCATAAGACATAGCCATCATGCCCAAGTCCTTGCGGGGTTGTTCCTTGCCGTTATAAGCAAATTTTGCAGTCGCGGCGAGAGGAGTTGCCTTGGAGGATTGTCCGCCAGTGTTAGAGTACACTTGAGTATCCAATACTAACACATTGACGTTTCGGCCAGAGGCCAGTACATGATCTAAACCGCCATATCCAATGTCATATGCCCAGCCATCACCACCAAGTATCCAGACATCCTTGCGGACTAGTTTATCTGCGATGCTGAGTAAATCGAGAGCTTTAGGATTATCTAAGCCTTTAATTTTCCCTCGCAATTTAGCTATTCGTTCCCGCTGGGCACTTATTCCTGCCTCAGAGGATTGATCAGCATTGAGAATTTCATCAACTAATTCTTTTCCAACCACATCGCTGAATTGAGGAAGTAATTCTTTGGCGAATTCCATATGTTTATCAATGGTTAAACGCATCCCCAAGCCAAATTCAGCGTTGTCTTCAAAGAGAGAGTTATTCCAGGCTGGCCCGTATCCCTCATTGTTAGTACTGTAGGGGGTCGTCGGCAAATTCCCGCCGTAGATTGATGAACAACCGGTCGCATTGGCAATCACGGCCCGGTCGCCAAAGAGCTGCGTAAGCAACTTAATATAAGGTGTTTCACCGCATCCTGCGCAAGCACCCGAGAATTCAAACAGGGGTTGTAAGAACTGAGAATCTTTGACCCGGTTGAGTTTAAGTTTGGACCGGTCAATCTCGGGCAGCGAAAGGAAGAAGTCCCAATTTTGACTTTCCTGCTCGCGAAGAGGTGGTTGGGAAACCATTTGCAGAGCTGGTTCTTCCTTGTCTTTTACGGGGCAGGCATCAACACACAATGTACATCCGGTGCAGTCTTCCGGAGTAACCTGAATGGTGTAGCTTAGTCCCTCAAATTCGCGTCCCTTAGCATCAACCGATTTGAAGGCTGGGGGAGAATCCTTCAGTAATTCGGGATCATATACTTTGGGGCGGATCGCCGCGTGCGGACATACAATTGCACACTTGTTGCATTGAATACATGTGTCAGGATTCCAGGACGGAATTTCAAGTGTAACGTTGCGCTTTTCCCATTTTGTGGTTCCAGTCGGATAAGAACCATCGTCCGGAAAAACACTGACAGGCAAATTGTCACCATATCCCGCAAGCATCTTTCCGAGCACATTCTTAACAAACTCTGGCGCTTTGTCCGGAACAGTTGGCCGCATGTGGATGTTGCTATCAGCGGTTTCTGGAACTTCTACTTTGTGCAGATTAGAAAGCGATTGGTCAACCGCATTAAAGTTCTTTTGGACAATTTCTTTCCCTTTTTTACCGTAAGTTTTTTCAATGGCTTGTTTGATGGCCGCAATGGCTTCGTCACGGGGTAACACACCGCTAATTGCGAAGAAACAAGTTTGCATGATCGTGTTGATGCGGGTGCCCATACCGGTTTCTTTTGCCACATCATAAGCATTAATAACGTAAAGCTCTAATTCTTTTTTAATGATGGTTTCCTGAACGCTGAGTGGGAGGTAATTCCAGACATCATCAGGCTGGTAGATACTGTTCAGTAAGAAGATAGATCCTGGTTTAGAGTATTTCAGCATTTCAATTTGTTCCAGGAAGCTAAATTGATGGCAAGCCAGGAAGTCGGCTTCATTTTCTCCAATTAAGTAGGGCGCGTTAATTGGGTTTCGGCCAAAACGGAGGTGAGAAATTGTTTTCGCCCCGGATTTTTTCGAGTCATATACAAAATACCCTTGAGCGTAATTTTCAGTTTCTTCACCAATGATCTTAATTGAATTTTTGTTGGCTCCTACAGTGCCATCAGCGCCAAGCCCAAAGAATACACTGCTGATTGTATCTGCACTCTCAATGGAGAATTCAGGATTGAATTCAAGGCTGGTGTGTGTTACATCATCAGTAATCCCGATAGTAAAGTGGTTTTTGGGATTGTCCTTCTTCATTTCATCAAAGACGCCCTTGACCATCGCAGGAGTGAATTCCTTGGAAGACAGGCCGTAGCGGCCGCCGACTACCAAGGGAGCAGTTTTCTTGTTCATACCTTCTACAATCGCAGTGACAACATCATTGTAAAGAGGTTCGCCAAGAGCACCCGGCTCTTTGGTTCGATCCAAAACAGCAATTACTTTCACAGAATCCGGTAAAGAATTTAGCAGATGCTCTATAGAGAAGGGGCGGTATAAACGTACTCGGACAACACCGACCTTTTCGCCTTGTTCATTAAGGTATTTTGCGGTGGCAGCAGCGGTTTCTCCGCCAGCTCCCATGAGAATAATCACCCGATCCGCATCTTTGGCGCCGAAATAGTCGAATAAATGATATTCTCGTCCAACCAGTTTGCCGAATTTATCCATTGCCTTTTGAACAATTTCGGGGCAGGCAATGTAGTATTTGTTTACACTTTCCCTGGCCTGGAAGAAGATATCCGGGTTCTGGGCGGTTCCCCGCAGGACTGGTTTATCAGGATTCAAACCCCGGTCGCGGTGGGCCCGAACTAATTTATCATCTATCATTTCCCGCAGCACTTTATCTGAAATCATCTCAATTTTGTTAATTTCGTGAGATATCCGGAAACCCTCAAAGAAATGTACAAAAGGAACGCGAGATTCCAGGGTCGCTGCTTGAGCAATCAGGGCTAAGTCATGAGCTTCTTGAATTGAGCCGGACGAAAGCAGTCCAAACCCAGATGATCGAACAGCCATAACATCGGAATGATCACCAAAAATGGATAGTGCTTGAGCTGCAATGGAGCGCGCAGCCACATGGAACACTGTGGGAGTTAACTCACCGGCAATTTTAAACATATTTGGCAGCATTAACAACAACCCTTGAGAGGCTGTAAATGTGGTCGTCAAAGCACCTGTCTGCAGCGCGCCATGAACTGCACCGGAGGCACCACCTTCAGACTGCATTTCTATCACATCTGGAATGGTACCCCAGATGTTGGTTTTTCCCTGTGCGGACCAGGCGTCCGCATGTTCACCCATCGGTGAGGAGGGTGTGATGGGGTAGATTGCAATTACTTCATTGATCTTGTGGGCAACTGCAGCTACTGCCTCATTACCATCAATCATTTTAATTTTTTTAGCCATTTACTTTACTCCATTAGATAAGTGTTTATCTTTTGTTAAACAGGTGGATTACATGCTTAACACAAACTAACATTATAATCGATTTTCCGCCAGCTTGTGAAATATTTATTTATTATTTATTCATCCCCCGGGCAATGACATCTTCTCCGAATCTTTCCCTTAAATCCTTCAGCGCCCGCTGAAGCTGGAGGTCTTTTTTCACTTCCGGATCCCAGAGTCCCAGCTGTTTGGCTTCGGTATCCAGATTACTCACGCCAACACCGATCAGCCGAACCAGCCTCCCTTCCTCCCAAACCTGATCCAGCAGGGATGAAGCAGTCCTCTGAATAGTGCTGGTATCGTTGGTGGTTTTTGGTAATGTTTTTCGCCGGGTTAAGGTTGTGAAATCTGACCAGCGAAGTTTGATCTGGATTGTTCTGCCTTTGAGATTTTTCGAACCCAGACGCCGGGAAACTTTCTTTGCGAGTTTATTAATCGATTTCAGCACATCGCTTTTTCGTCCGACATCTTCGCGGAAGGTCCGTTCATTGCTTACGGATTTAATCTCCCGTTCTGTGACGATATCCCGCTGGTCAATGCCCTGTGCTCTCTGGGAGAGATCGTACCCGTGTTTTCCAAAAGTCCTAGAGAGTTCAATGACAGGGTAAGACGCTAAGTCGCCAATGGTGTGGATGTTTATTCCTTCCAATCGTTCTTTGGTTTTAGGTCCCACGCCCCATAACATATCTGCTGGTAAGGGGGCGAGGAAATTAGCCTCCTCTCCGGGCGGGACGACTGTAATGGCGTTAGGAGGACGATCACCCGCTGACCCGTGTTTGCCGACATCGGTGGCGATTTTCGCAACCAACTTGTTACTGGCAATGCCAACTGAATTCGGCAAATCAAGCTCTTCCAGGATGGTACCCTGAAGCTGGACACCGATTGCTCTAGGAGAGGATCCCAGTTCAGTGATATCAAGAAATGCTTCATCAATGGATATTTGTTCTATTTGTGGTGATAGCGCAGTAAGAAGGGCCATTACCTTTTTGGAATAATGCCCGTACGAACGATGATCACCGGATACAATAATCAGGCTGGGACAGAGCTGAACTGCTTTAGCCATCGGCATGGCGGAGTGGATGCCATTCTTCCTGGCCGGGTAGGAAGCAGAAGTGACTACTCCCCGTCCGGTTGGGGAACCCCCGACTGCGAAGGCCTTCCCGCGTAAACTGGGATCCTTGATTTCTTCTACCGCACAGAAGAAAGCATCCAGGTCAAGGTGGAGAATTACACGGGGAGAGGTCATTGTTTCCTGCTATTCCTCGGCTGTATATGGTTGGCGAAGATGAACTGGTTTTGTCTTGGCTCGAACCTGCAGGTTGATGACCTCCACAAACACGGAGAAACCCATCGCGAAATAGATATACCCTTTAGGGATGTGGAATCCCAAGCCGTCTGTCACCAGGGTGAACCCAATCAGCAGCAGGAAACTCAGGGCGAGGATTTTCAGGGTCGGCCGGTCATTTACAAAAGAGCTGATCGGGCCAGCAGCAAACAGCATGATCGCCACCGAAATTACCACGGCTGTAATCATGATGGTAATTTCATTCACCATGCCGATTGCCGTGATGACCGAATCCAGGGAGAAGACGATATCCAGCAGCATGATTTGAACAATCACCCCGGTAAAGGATGGGACAACTTTCTGGGAGGCATGACCTTCTTCTCCTTCCAGGCGTTCGTGGATTTCAAAGGTGCTTTTCCCTAACAAAAACAATCCGCCAGAAATCAGGATCAGGTCTCTCCCAGATATGTCATAACTAAACATTGAAAAGAGCGGGGAGGTTAACCTTGTAAGCCAGGTTAGTGAGAATAAAAGCAGAATGCGGGTGATCATCGCCATCACCAACCCAATCTGGCGCCCAGGGGCCTGTTGTTTTTTCGGGAGTTTTCCCGCGAGAATGGAAATAAAAATTACATTATCGATACCCAGGACAATTTCCAGCGCAGTAAGCGTGAGAAGCGCAATCCAGGTTTCGGGGGATGATAGCCATTCCATTGTTTAATCCTTTTCCAGCTTAGTTTCGATAAAATAAAAGCAGCTGTAGTTGTAATAAAAAATGATATATTCTTAATTACGCAAACTGACCCTGGAGGTTTCAAATTAAGGCCTTGGCAAACAATTCCAGAGGATGAATTGCCTTCCGGCCCGTTGTATGCTGAATCTGTTCTCTGCAGGATGTTCCTGAAGCGCAGATGATTACCTCAGGGTCCGCTCCGCGCACTTTTGGCGCAAGTGCTAATTCTGCGATCTCTACTGAAAATTTATAATGTTCTTTTTCATATCCAAATGCTCCAGCCATACCGCAGCATCCAGCTTCAATTTCCTCTACCTTGCAGTCCGTGATTAATCCCAGCAACTTAAGCGTGTCCTCAGTTCCAAAATTAGCTTTTTGTTGGCAGTGACCGTGGTAAAGCACACGGCGGGGCTGATCATCAAATTGGAATGTAATTTTACCCGCCTCGATTTCCCGGACTAGATACTTCTCTACCATCAGAGCTGATTCGGCAATTAGATCCGATGCGGAACCCGGGACCAAATCCCGGTATTCTTTTTTCAGCATTACCACTACACTGGGCTCACAGCCGACGATGGGTATACCCTGTTCAGCATAGGGTGCCAGGATCTCCAGGTTTTGAACTGCAAGGTTTCTGGCTTTTTCAAGCAGCCCTTTAGAATAAGCAGGCCTGCCGGAATCAACTTTTTCGTTGAGCACAATTAGATCCAGGCCGGCTTTTTCAAAAATCTTTACCACGGCCCGTCCTATACGTGGATAGTTGTATTCCAGGTAGGTGTCATGGAAGAACACCACCTGCTGGTTTTTTTGAGAGCCCCCTGAATGGGATTGTTTTCCATACCAGGAAGTAAATGTCTCTCCAGTGAATGGCGGCATTTCCCTGTCCGGATGAATTCCAGCAACCGAAAGCAGGCGCCGCGCGGGTCCTTTTAGAATAGGATTAACCAGGAAGGAGAAAGGTTGAACGAGTTTGCTTATTTGGGCGATGTTTGCGAAGATTCTGTTCCTGATAGGGATTCCGTGTACCCCGTAATACTGGTAGAGGAACTCAGCCTTTAACTTGCTCATATCCACAGCGGAGGGGCATTCATTCATGCAAGCCTGGCAGGAAAGGCAAAGATCGAGGGCTGCATACAGGTCAGTGGATGCCATCCCTTCCGGCCCCAGTTTCCCGGTCATGGCTGCTCTCAATAGATTGGCTCGTCCGCGAGTACTGTGTTTTTCATCCTGGGATGCCTGGAATGAGGGGCACATTACTCCGCCCTCAAGCTGACGGCAGACACTAGCGCCGTTGCACATTTCCACCGCCCGGTCAAATCCCTGGTCATTCTGAAAATTCAGCAGCGTTTTTTGCGGTATGTAAAGAGCACGATAATCTGGTCCGTAGCGCAAGAGATGGCTGCTGTCCATGGGAGGTGGGTCGATAATTTTACCCGGATTAAACAGATAGTCAGGATCGAAAGTTTCCTTGACCTGCCGGAAAGCCTCGGTGAGTTCAGGTCCATAAAGCTTCTTCATAAACTCTCCGCGGGCAATACCTTCGCCATGTTCCCCGCTGATAGTGCCCCCGAATTTAAGTACCAACTCCAGAGATTTTTCTGCCAGCAACCGCATTTGCTTTAGTCCATTTTCATTTTTAAGATTTATCTGGGGCCGAATATGCAGACAGCCAGCGCTGGCATGGGCATAAAAAGCAATAGAGCCCACTCCGATTTCGTTGGCGAACCGTTTAATTTCCAGGGCATATGATGCCAGATGCTTGACCGGTACAGCTGCATCTTCAATAAAGGCAATAGGTTTGGCGTCACCATGTGCACTCTGCAGGATCCCTAATCCTACTTTCCGCGCTTTCCAGATTTGATCTTGCTGGTTTTTGTCCGGCAGCGGGATAGTAAATCCAAAATTGGACAAAAATTCTTCATTACCAGAAAGCTGGCGGACATCCTCTCCCTGGTATTCAACAGCTAAGACTGCTGCAGGATCTCCCTGGATAGCGGATAACAGGGTTTGGTAGGCAGGGTTTGCTTTTGCGAGTTGAATTAACATGCGGTCGATCAATTCAACCGCGCTGGGGTTGGTCTCCAAAATGGCGGGTACTGATTCCAAAGCCCCTTTCAAATCAGGGAAGTGAACCAGGTAGAGGAAAGTATTTACTGGTCGGGCGACAAGGTTAAGCTTGGCAGAGGTGATAATCCCTAAGGTTCCTTCTGAACCAGCCAGGAGAGCAGAGGGATTGGTCTTTTGCTGTCGGGCGAGAACATTCAAATTGTATCCAGCAACATTCCTGAACGTGTCCGGGTAATGGGTTGAGATAGCTTCTTGATATTGATCCAGAATTAATGGAAGCGTGCGGTAAATTTCTCCTTCCAGGGAATTCTGCAACCCTTTCGTTTTTAATTCATTCTTGTTTACTGCTTTAAAATTGACCAGGGAAGCATCCGAAAGCACCGCTTCAATTTCAAGCAAATGATCGTGCGTCATCCCATACAGGATGGAATGGGCGCCGGTCGCGTTATTTCCAATCACACCTCCCAGGGTTGCCTGGTCTGCGCTGGCGGGATCGGGTCCGAACATCAGGCCATGCTCGTTGAGATCCCGGTTTAACGGTCCTAGCAGAACTCCCGATTGGACGGTCACGCTACTTTGTTCTGGATTGAGATCAAGAACTTGGTCCATATGTCGTGAAAAATCCACGATCAATGCCTTGCCAATAGCCTGTCCGGCAAGACTGCTTCCAGTGCCGCGAGGGAGTACTGGTGTGTTATATTTCCGGGCGATTTCAACCACTGCTGCGACTTCGTTTTTATCCCTGGGCCAGATCACACCAATCGGCATTATTTGGTAGATGCTGGCATCAGTGCTGTATAAAAGCCGGGTGATTTTATCGGAGGCGACTTCCTGAACTGCCTTTTGTAAATCAAATATAAGTTCCGCAGAAACATCATCATCGTGAGTGGATTTTTGCATGTGGGTAGTATACCAAAGAACCCGGGGTGCATATTTTTTATAATTAGTGATAAAGACTCGCTGCCTGAGTGGAGGGAATCAAGGCATCCTAAAGAGTGCTATAATTTCTAGGTATCAGTTCGGACATCAAGCAAGGAGCCAGGCATGTCTGACCAGCGGGAATTGGAAGAACTACGAAAAAATATACAGCGGTGGGAGAAGGAAACACTCCAGTCCAGCCTTGACCGGTTTCCTGAACGCCGGGAAGAATTCATTACAACAAGCTCGGAAGTTGTCAACCGATTGTACACGCCTGTTGACCTGGATGGAAGCAGCTTCGATGAGGAAATCAGTTATCCGGGTTTATACCCTTTTACCCGTGGTGTTCACCCAACCATGTACCGCTCCCGGCAGTGGACCATGCGGATGTTTGCGGGATTTGGCACTGCCGAGGAGACCAATCAGCGTTTTAAGTACCTGCTGAAACAAGGACAAACAGGTCTTTCTGTGGCATTTGATATGCCGACCCTGATGGGATTTGATACAGATGCGCCTGAAGCTGAGGGGGAATTTGGACGGTGCGGTGTAGCAATTTCTTCTTTAAAGGATATGGAGTTGCTGCTGAACGGCTTGCCCTTGAACCGGGTATCTACCAGTATGACAATTAATTCACCGGCGGCGATCATTTGGGCAATGTATATCGCTGCGGCAGAAAATCAAGGGGTGAAAAGAGATCAACTGCGGGGCACCCTTCAGAACGACATATTAAAAGAATATATTGCCCAAAAAGAATATATATTCCCGCCGGATCCATCTATGCGGTTGGTAACTGATACGATAGCTTTTGGATCCCGGGAAGTTCCCCTCTGGAATACAATCAGTATATCCGGGTATCATATCCGTGAGGCCGGGTCTACTGCAGTTCAGGAATTGGCATTTACCCTTGCGGATGGTTTTGAATATGTGCGCTGGGCGCTTGACCGGGGTCTGGAGATTGACGAATTTGCTCCCCGGCTGTCATTTTTCTTTAATGCACATAACGATTTTTTTGAGGAAATTGCAAAATACCGGGCAGCGCGGCGAATCTGGGCAAAGGAAATCCGCCATACATACCAGGCAGAGAATCCCCGCTCCTGGTTGATGCGCTTCCATTCCCAGACAGCCGGCGTTTCCCTGACAGCTCAACAACCTGAAATCAATATTGTCAGAGTGGCTGTGCAGGCGTTAGCAGCGGTGCTGGGAGGTACGCAGTCCCTCCATACCAACAGCATGGATGAAGCGCTGGCCCTTCCGTCAGAACACGCAGCTACAATTGCCCTCAGGACCCAGCAGATTATTGCGGAGGAATCCGGCGTGATTAACAGCGTGGATCCGCTGGGTGGATCGTATTATCTTGAAGCGCTGACCAACGAAATGGAAAAGCAGGCTTATGCCTATTTTGGCAGAATCCATGATCTGGGCGGTGTGCTGCCGGCAATTGAAGCCGGGTTTTTCCAGGGAGAAATTTCAGATTCGGCTTATCGATATCAAAGAGAGATCGATCAGCAAGTCAGGAAGGTAATTGGCGTTAATGCCTACTTGGATAAAAAAGAGCCGGAGATTCCTATGCTGAAAATGGATCCTGAAGGCTTCCGGAACCAAGTCAACCAGATCAAGAGAATTAAGAAAGAACGGGATCAAGGGCGCGTGGGGCAAAAACTGGACCGGCTCCGTATTGCCTGCCAGGGAACTGAAAACACAATGCCTCATATCTTGGAGGCTGTCCATTCTTATGCTACACTGGGTGAAATAACCGAGGTAATGAAAGAGGTGTTTGGTATCTACCGTGAAGAGAATTGGATCTAAAGGAACCCACTGTGAGCGAACTAAAATTTAAACCATTAGAAGAATTATCTTATGAACAGGCTCTTCAAGAGCTGGAAGAGTTGGTAGATACCCTGGAAACTGGAGAGAATGATTTGCATACAACCCTGCTGTATTTTGAGCGCGGTCAATCTCTGGCTTCCTTTTGCATCTCTCTGCTGGATAATGCTGAACTGCAAGTTGAACAGGTTCTGAAGGGGGATAATGACTCTGCGTGAAATGCTCCTTTTTAACCCCATATTGCTGGCTGCATTAACTGCCTGGTTCATTGCCCAGACACTCAAAGTGTTAATTGAGTTCATTGTGCTGAAGAAGTGGAACTGGGCGCTGTTATTTCAAGCAGGCGGTATACCGAGTTCCCACTCTGCGATGGTCAGTGCAGCGGCCTTATCAATCGGGTTGTATATGGGATTTGATTTGCCGGTCTTTGCCGTAGCATCAATCCTGGCGGTGATCGTCATTTACGATGCAACCGGGATCCGGCGAGAAGCTGGGCGGCAGGCGGTATTGATCAATACCATCATTGAGGAAATTGCCAAGGGTAAACTTGCCCAGCATGAAAGACTTAAGGAAGTACTTGGTCATACTCCTGGCGAAGCCATCTTGGGAACATTGTTGGGATTGGGAATTTCCTTAATTTTCTGGATTTCGGTTCCCTGATTTTTCTTCTTGTAAATTACCCCCGTCCGCCATTTTCCAGAAGCACCCGAGCCGGCCCTGCTTGGTCGATATCCCACGGGTAAATGATATAGGCATCAGTGATCGCGCCGTAATAATCTGGTTTAAATTTTAATAAATTTCGATAGGGATTGTAGTGCAACACACAAGTGTAGGGATTGCCGCCTGAAGTCTCTACCCGTTTATGAATAGCCCATGTTGTGCGTCCTGCACCCCAGGCATTATTAACAATCAGGATTTTCTTTTCAAGCAGCAGTTCATTTTCTGGAAAATGAATAAAATTCGGCCAGGAGAGTAATTTCGATTGTTCCAGTTCTGAATCTGGGGGAAAAGTCACCTGGGCAATCATCATATCCTCAATCCCTGCAGCAGCGGCCAGCATACCGGCTGGAATGATTCCGCTGGGGGAGACCATGACTATTGAATCAAAGATGGTTTCAAATTGGGGAATGATTACCGAAACCAGTTTATTTACTTCGTGCCAGGAAATGAATTCTTTACGGGATTGATTCATACTGCGGGGCTCCTGCCAACCCGATACTGACTAGGTCATTATAGCAATTTTCCCAATACCGGGTGAAGTGATTTTCTTCACCCTTCGATAGTAAACTCATTAAGTCCTGAGAAAGGCTCCCTTCGATACACTCGTCGTAAAATACGCGATAAGCTACTCCTTCGACAAGTTCAGGATAAAATCAGGATGCCTGAGGGAGTTAAAAAAAGGCGTCCTGAGTAAGCCGAGTGAAGTTATCCGAAATGGCCATTTCGATTGCACTCGGTCTTGTTGTGACCTCGCTCTGCTCAATAAGCTTTGGTTACGCAGAAAATTGATAAATTCAACTCTCAAGACGGACATCGACAATGAGTAACACCATGCTTAACTCTCAGCGCCCTTCAATTTCACTGCGCTCCACTCAGGACAGGCTTAGTCGAAGAAAGTAAACCCAGCAACCCCCTCATAGAGAACTATCTTCAGGTATCTCACCGGCCGCTTTTTCAAGTATTTCAAATCCTAATTTCAACAGACCCTCTAGATTCCGGGAGGCAGAGCTGTTTGATGAACGCTCCTCCCGAGAGAGAGTTTTTGCGATTGATGCTCGGATGCCGCTGGCCTGGTGTGCCCAAGGGGAATCCGCGGATATCTTCTCAAGACGATAGAGAAGAACTAAAGCCAATTGTTCCTGCTGCTGGATTGGTTTTTTGTTCATCATACGTTGGAATATTGACAAGAGCAAAACTTATGGTTTCTTCTTTAGAATAATATAACCCGAGAGGTCCTCCTCTGGATCTGGAAGCAAACCAAGGGAGTAAGGTTTACCGTCTTTCTCCAGAAGGAATCGGGCAAATGGAAGTTCACCAGGGTTTGGGAGAGGGACATACCGGGTAATTTCCCAGTTAAAATTGGTCAACTCTCTGTTATAAAAAGCCTGTAAGGAACCTACGCTAAACTCCCCCTGATATGCTTCCCAGTTTTCAGGATCATGTATGTCGTCGACTATCAAAAGAGGATCAACTGGTTTTGCAAGAGAGGGGAGAGGGAACTCGTTTGAATTGAATATTATTCCTTCTGTGTGATTAACATACCTTAGACTGGATATGATTCTGGAGAGCAGCGGTTCCATTTCCTCCCGATTATCTTTCCAATGCAGCACCAAGAAAGTTAATACCAGGAGGCCGTTTTCAAGAATACTTGCCCACAGACGTTCCCGGCTTTTTTTAGGAAGGACAATTTCCACTTCATATCCTTGGGCGCCGGCCATTTCCCAGACAGCAGATCCCAGGTTTTTCGCCCCCAACATCAAGGCAGTTTTACCCATATGCCTCTGCCAGATTTTGTGAATGGGTTGCTTGAGGCTGTTCCATTCCCCATTAATCAACAGTTGGGCTAACTTTTCTCCCTGGTAATCAGAATGGAAGGCTTTAGGGTCTTCTGCAAAACCATCTTTGTGGTTGAACTGCGTATGGGTCCAGTTATCTGGAAGGTTTATCTGGTAGCCCCAGAGTTGATGTTGAAAGGTTTTCATAGGGGTATTGTAATAAAGAAACAGCCTTGAGGAAAGGATATTCTCTCAAGGCTGTTTGCTGGTTTGGTTGTTGAGATTCTCAGCCGCCTGCGACAGCAGGGATGTAAGTTATTCGATCTCCGTCTGCCGCCAGGTCATCTGGGTCTGCCTGCAGGTGATTGACCATGATTACCTTCACTTCTTCCGCAGGTAACCCCAGGGTTACTCTGATCTCATCCAGGGTGGTGCCATCTGGCACATCCATCACCCTGGCTTCACCAATACCGAGATTCGGAAGATACCGGCGCAGGGTGGCAAAAACGCGGACTTCGACTCTCACGTACTCACTCAGGCGTGCCAGTTGACTGCAGCCTTAATCCATCCAGGCGTAGACTTCATCCAGGTCTTCATCGGGCATGGTCCATACTACGTTGTGGGGAGGAAGTTTTTCATAGCGCATGAATTCTGGCAGCCGATCATCTTTGTTCGTGAAGCCGGCCTGCTTATTGAAATTCCGCTCCATCTTGAGGATTTCCTTCCCTATTTCGATGACATCCACCCCGTCAGCTTCCAGGCCCAAAACACCGGCAACTGATTCAACCATACCAGTCCATCCGGTTTCAATATCGAGGATCGGGAAAGCGATAAACAGGCAGTAGCCTGTGCTGTCAATGAAAGCAGTTGCCGCCTGGAAGGTCAGCGATAGTTCAGCTTTTCCCTCATCAGTAAGCGGGTCCAATTTGCCGCTAACGCCAGCAATTTCAGGAGCGATGGTGTATCCTGAAGTATGATCCGCACCCATGGGTGAGGTGGCGTAGGTAACGCCGATACCTTTGATAGACCGGGGCTCATAGGCAGGCATAGATTGCCCTTTCACTGTCGGTACCCGATGTACACCATAAGCTTTCGCAGTAGCTTCCACGCCCTGGCCTAAAATGCGGCCCAGTGGGGACATCTTTCGGATTTCGCCAAATAATCCCAGCGCCCCTTCTTTGTCGCCAAATTCCAATGCCCCACCTTCCATAGCAATGGCGATGGTGTTTCCTGCTTCAATAGAATCGAGGCCGAGGTCATTACATTCACGCGTCATTTTTGCTATATAGTCCAGATCATCGATGCCGCAGTTGGCACCTAAAGCAAAGGCGGTTTCGTATTCCAATACTGAGACAAGGGCATTGCCCTCTTCATCAGGATAAATGTTTGAGCATTTGATGATGCATCCTGGGTGGCATCCATGACCAGTCATGCCTCCGCCGCGTTTCTCAACCATTTCTGCTATCATTTCTCCAGAGATTAAAGAAGCACCTTCAAATTGTCCGGCGCTGAAGTTCCGGGTAGGCAGTCCACCGGCTTCATTGACGATGTTCATCAATACATTTGTTCCGTATAAATTGAGAGCGCCGCCCGGTTTGGTCAGGTCGTGACTTGTGATGGCATTAGTGAGTTTTTTGCGGCCAGTCTTAAAAAGATCCATGTCCGCGATCTCAACTCCGGGACCATCTGTGTCGTCTACCACGATCGCTTTGACCCCTCGGGCACCCATGACTGCCCCCAACCCACCACGTCCGGCATAACGACCAGGTTCGTTCTCTGGGTCGTTGATACTTATACCGGCATTAGACAACTTTTTCTCTCCTACCTGTCCGATGCCGATGACTGCTGGTTCGTTGGGAAATTTCTTCCAGAGTATTTCGTCAACTTTGTACATACCTTTACCGAGAATGTCATCTGCATTATCGAAGGATACACCATCCTTGGTAATAACCAGGGTGTACCATTTCCCTTTTTCGGGATTGCCCTCAAGGATAATGGCAGCAAGGCCAAGCTTGGCAATTTTTTGTGAGCTTAATCCACCGGAGTTGCTCTCCTTAATTCCCCCGGTAAGAGGGCTTTTCCCGCCAAATGAAGTTCTCCCGCTGCTGGGCGCTGCCGGGGTTCCGGAAACCCAGCCAGGGGCAATGACTAATTTGTTATTGGGACCTAACGGGTGGCAGGTTGGGTCAACCTCGTCGGCAACGATGGCGGACGTCAGCCCTCTTCCGGCCCACTTAGCCCACTTTCCGGGGACCTCCTCGTATACATAGGATAGATCACCCATATTAATTCTAAGTATTTTTTTTGCCATCAATCCTCCTTAGGGATCATTAGATTCCAATGATTATGATTTTCGATAAGTATTCCGGATAGGTCCGCTTTCCTCCATGGATGCTTTGAGTGAGTCGGACATGCGGATTCCATCCCGGTATTGATAGGGCCACATGTGGCGGATTGAAAAGATTCCTACATGATCTCCATTATGAAGGACTTCATCTTTTGAAGCATACAGACCGGGGGCGTCATAGAGAACTGCGTTAACAAAAAGATATCCTCGCTCAGTAGAGGGCAAGTAAATTTCTTGGAGCAGGGTGTCAATCACGGCACCGTCTGGTAGATCCAAATCCATTGTGGCGATGTGTTTTCCCGACCCGTAGCGAGCAATATCCCCATAAAGTGTCACATTTATCGTTGGCATGAATTTGTATTGCAGGCTGTGGAGGGTTGCCTTCATTCTTAATGTAACATTAAATGTACACTTGTTCAATAATGCTTAATTTTTTATTATCCAGGTTGTAGATAGGGTTAAATGAAACAATCCCCAAACGTGGGAGGTTGTTACTGAGCAGTTAAAGATATCCGGATCAATAAATGGGTAGACTGGGATCGACTTCCAGAGCCCAGGCATTGATGCCGTGTTTCAGGTTCTTTACTTTCTTAAAACCAGCACTGACCAGGATTTCTAGGGCCCTGGCTGATCGGATTCCCGATTTGCAGTAAAGTACGATTTCCTGGGCGCTGTCCAATTCTGAAAGCCGGGAAGCAAATTGCCCCAGTGGGATTAACTCTGAGCCGTCCAGGTTGGATATCTCCTGTTCGTGCGGCTCGCGGACATCAATCAGCCGCAGATTAACCCCTTCGTCTAATCGGGCTGCCAGATCCTCAGCGGTGATATCCCACTCCTCTCCTGCTGAGCCAGCGTCATGATCGTGTGCGGGCATTCCGCAGAAGACTTCGTAGTCGATTAGTTCAGTAATCTCAGGGTTTTCTCCGCAGATCTTGCACCCCGGATTCTTTTTCAGTTTGACCGTTTGGAAGGACATATCCAGGGCATCAAACAGCAGCAGCCTGCCGATCAGGGGTTCGCCGATTCCCAGAATCAGCTTCAGAGCTTCAGCGGCCTGGATGCTGCCGATGGTTCCAGGCAGAACTCCAAAAACTCCGCCTTCTGCGCAGGAGGGAACCAATCCGGGAGGAGGAGGTTCCGGGAAAAGACAGCGGTAGCAGGGACCATGCTCCGCAGAAAACACACTTACCTGACCGTCAAACCGGAAGATGGAACCATACACATTAGGTTTCCTGGTTAGAACACAGAGATCATTCACCAGGTAGCGGGTGGGAAAATTATCTGTACAGTCGATAATTAAATCGTAAGGAGCTGCAATCTCGAGCGCATTTTCGGAAGTGATAAGTTCGTTGTAAATGTCAACCTGGATTTCCGAATTGAGATCCAGCAACCGATCCCGGGCTGACTCTACTTTTAAATCCCCCAGGCGGGATTCTCCGTGAATGATTTGCCGCTGCAAGTTGGAAAAATCAACCAGATCATAATCAACCAGCCCGATTCGGCCAACGCCGGCTGCAGCAAGGTACAGCGCAACTGGAGATCCCAGCCCTCCGGTCCCGATAATGAGGACAGAGGCAGCCTTAAGTTTTTGCTGACCTTTTAATCCCACATCAGGGATCAGCAAGTGACGGGAATAGCGATGGATTTCCTTATGCGATAATTCTGGAAGCATAGTCCCTCCTAAATGATGTGTCCTCTCTATCCACCCGCGATAGAGGGAATGATCATCAAGGTGTCATTTTCTTTTATTGGAGTTTCGATTCCCTGTAGTTCCTTGATATTCTCATCACCCAGGAAGACGTTCACAAAAGGACGCAGCTGATGATCATCGGAAAGTAGATGTTTTTTGAGGAGAGGATATTGTTCCAAGGTGAATTCCAGAACTTCAGAAACTTTTTCCCCGGGAGCAGTGATGGAACTTTGACCTTCTGCATAGGGGCGTAAAGGGGAAGGTATTTTCAAGATAGGCATAGGTTTGTTTTCCTTAATATGATTCTACTCAATATTTATTTAATTTAATGGAAAGCGATTCAATTACTCTCCATTTTCAATGATCAGGTTATCTATGAACTTTCTTCTGGAGAGATGATGATATCCTCCGGGGAAAAACCAGATCGATCATCAACCAACCTCCAGGATTTGGATTCTACTGCCTTGCCGTTATCAATGCTGGTAATCAGGTAAGAATACCAGGGGATGGCCCACTCCCGGTCAAATTCCGAGGGAAGATTGGGGTGATCAGGATGAGAGTGAAAAATACCGATGATACTTTGTCCTAGTCGTTCAGCTTCTTTTTCACCACCCAGCATATCTGCAGCAGTGATCAGATAACGGTTGTGACGGGCGGTATCTTCCATCGCGTTTTCCAACATTAACAGGTTTTGTACATACCGAAAACCGTCCTGTTCATACCCCAACAGCAACCCTGCGCCTTCTTCGGGATAGGCATTCTCTCCCTGAGTATGAATTTCTTTGAGTAGGCGGTGAGAGATGTTAATGCTCATGCTGTTTTCTATAATTCATCATCACTGAGATATTTAAACCCGGCATCAGGAAAAACTGTCACAACCACTCCATCCTCCAGCTCATTTGCTACCTGACGGGCTGCCACCGCTGCTGCGCCTGAAGAAATTCCGATAAAGTAACCTTCTTCTCTTGCCAGGCAGCGGACCATATCGTAGGCATCCTCCGTTTTGACAGGTATGATCCGGTCAGCCGCGGATTGATCATAAATCCCGGGCTGCAGTGCGGAGGCAATGTGCTTTAATCCTTCGAGCCCATTAAACGGAGAGTCCGGCTGAACACCGATAATTTCCACATCGGTATTGTTTTTCGCAAAGTAGCGGGAAACGCCGGTAAGGGTTCCGGTGGTGCCCATACCGGCAACAAAATGAGTGATTTTTCCAGCGGTTTGTTCCAGCAGTTCCGGTCCAGTACTCTTGTAATGAGATCTCCAATTCTCAGGGTTATCGTATTGATTGGCGTAAAAATATTTTTCTGGATGATCTTCTACCATTTGCTGTGCAACGTGGATGGCGCCGTCTGAACCTTCCAGAGGATCGGTGAGCACCAACTCTGCGCCCAACGCCTGAAGGATTTTTATCCTTTCCGGACTGGCATTGGAAGGCAGGGCTAGGGTGATGGGAATACCTAAAGCTGATCCAAAGGTAGTGTAAGCAATACCCATGTTCCCGGAGGTGGAATCCAGCAAATGCATCCCGGGCAATATCCGTCCCTCATGGAGGGCGTTTTGAATGATTCCCCAGGCCGGCCGGTCTTTTACTGATCCGCTGGGGTTAAACCATTCTGCTTTGGCGAATACCTGGACATTGCTGGTTCCATTATTGGACAGCGTAACCAGTGGTAGCAGGGGTGTATTGCCGACCAAAGACGGCATTCCCTCGTCAAGTGCAATTCTTTTTACGTATGGTGTTAAGTCATGCATCATTAACTGTTTCCTGCTTAAATAATAGCGGCCAACATTTCCTATGTCGCTGAGGGCATAAGTAATCTGTGGGAATCGCCTCTGCTTCTAGGAATCTATTGACCAGCTGATCTCAGGAAGCTGTTTTACGATCCCCGCTGTATACAGGCGCAAGTGATGTTCATAAATCCAACCATTTATTATGAATAAGATGATATTTATTTTAATAACTTCCTGCCAGATGTCAACCCCGCCCGGTGAAAGTTCAGGGAAATATCTCTCCAGCTGCCCCATAGCTTTTGAGCGTGAATGGGGATCTAGCTTAACTATCTGATAAGGTAGACCTTTTGAATCTTACCGTCGTTGGATTATGTCAGGCAACAGGAAGTGACGGTGCATAGTACCCGGCTAGGACTTTCCAGGTATTTTTTTATTTTCCCTGACCTTCAATAATCCACCAGCCCCTGTATTCGGAGATTTTCCGAAGTTCTAACTTATCAAAGCAGCTATAGCGGAATGTTATCGCTGGTATAGTAAACCATTCTGGAGGTATGCCGGCAGTTCAAATGACTAGGCTTTTGAAGAGTAAACAGTAGCTGAGGATATGCCCGATTATCATACGCTAATTCCCCAAAGAACATCAATCTGGCTCTGGAAAGAATGCAGGATATTTTTTTAACACTGAATGTTCAGTAATATTCGAGAACAGGCAGTGAGGTAGTAGTAACCTACCCCCTGGCCCCCTTCCAGTTGGAAGGGGGAGTTTAGGGAACTGGAAGAGACTGGAGTATTATTATTTCTCCATTCGCGAGATGATGAACGAAATGGACCATGTTCTAGGGACAATTCTGAAAACGCTTGAATCAGATTCCCCTTTCCGGGGGGAAAGGGGTTAGGGGATAGGTTTCTTAAACCGCCCAATCGGTTCTTGCGGCGGTTTACATGTATGCTTACTCCAGGTATTAATTGGATTTCTGGGTTATCGATTGTGATAAAAGAGCTGAATCTCTAGGATAGTGATTACTTATCCACCATAAGGATTCAATATGTCTCATCCCTGACCTTCAATAATCCGCCAGCCCCTGTATTCGGCGATTTTCCGCAATTTTGGAGAGGGAGTTACCGCAACTGGTTCTTCACTGATCTCCATCATAGGTAAATCGGACATTGTGTCTCCATATGCTGCTGCGATATTCTCATTTTTATAGCGAGTCAGAATGTTGGCTGCTTTTTGCTGGTAAGCATTAACCGGTACCGAAACACCGGTTAATTTATTCTCCTGATAAATGAGAGAAGAACCAATGGCGTCTGCATCAATATGGTCCGCAAACAGGTCTACAAGGGGTTGGTAAGCGCTGGAGACAAGGACAATTTTTATTCCGGATGTTTTATATTTTTCTAATTCCTTGACCATGAAATCTCTTCTTTGAGACCACATTTCGTTTTCAACGATCCATTTGGCAATTTTAATAAATTCATCCGGGGAAAACCCTTTGAGAAGGTTAATTTCCCGGCGCATCCACTCCGTTATTGCCTTTTCCCTATCAAGAATGCCTGCCTGAACCAGTGGATACCGCGGCAGCCAGCGTAAGATAAAAAAACGGTACACCCAGGGATTTAGGTAGGTCAGGTAATACCGCTTGAGGGCTTTCCAGCTAGAACCAGTTGTTAATGTTCCTTCAATATCTGAGACAACAATTGGCATAAAATTATTCCTTTCAGCGGATAAACGTTATAGATGGTGATGACTGAAGCGAAAATAATGATCTCCATTTCAGGGTATCTGCCTAATTGGATATCATAGTATCAGGAGGGTTATCCCTGGCAAGGGATACCAGCACAACGCCGCTGATAATCAGCAGCGCGCCGAGAATTTGCCAAACACCAAGCTGTTCCCCAAAAATAAAGTAGGCCAGGATGGACGCGAACAGGATTTCTGTTGTAGCCGTGATCGAGGCGGTACTTGCTGGAAGGATTAATAACGCTTTGGTGTAGAGACTAAAACCCAGGATAGTGGACATCAGTACAAATCCGAGAACCCAGCCCAGGATTCCGCTCCCGGTTGGCCAGGGATCTGGTCTGCCGGATTGAAAGATAAACAAGGTCAGGGTTCCGATGGCAAAAATGTAGAACATGATCGTCCAGGAATTATATTCAGTGCTGAGTTTTTTCCCGAAGAGACTTAAAGATCCATAAGTAATGGCTGATCCCAGGGCAATCAGTAATCCTTTAGGCAGTATTTTCCAGCTGGCTTCATTAATCAAGCCAGCAACCAGGATTATGCCGGCTGCAGCTAACCCAATTGCAAGGATCTTGCGGAGTGTCAGCAGCTCTTTGAACAAGAATCGGGCCATGATGGTCACAAAAATTGGGGCATTACATTGAATGACTGTTGCCAGGGAAGCACCCAGCATCAAGACCGATTTATTCCAGAAAACATAAAAGGTCCCAATGCTGATCACACCCATAAAAATAAACCAGGGTAAGTCTTTTTTCTTCACGATCAGCAGCTTCGGACGGGTGATCAGGATACCCGTCAGCATCACTACTGAGGAGATTAGATCCCTCCAGAACGCCAGTCCCACTGCAGAAAGACCACTTTTTTGGACAATATGCTGGATAAAAATACCGGATGTCCCCCAGCAGGCAGTGGCTGCGATAACCATGAGTATTCCGGAAAACCTGGATGAAGGTTGTTGAGTCAGAGTGCTCTTCAAGATGAGATTTGATCCTTTCAGGGGGCGAGTTTCATGCCTTCGATGTAGAAATCAAAAAACATGGCATCCTGATCCAGGTCTACTTGTTTGGCTTTTTCTGCTAATTTTTCCCCCAGGGCAAAGCCTTCATCAGACAGGAACATGGCGGCGCCGAATCCAGCCCCGTTGGCTGTAGTTTCCACAATTTCCTTCTTAACAGGAGGTATCATCCCGAGTTCCAGGATGGAATCTATATCCACCTCGCCGCCAAAGGATCCGGTGAGGATAACCCGGTTCAAATCTGCAGGGGAGAGGTCCAGCTGATTCATCAGCAGGTCAACAGCGGCCCGAACTGCGCCTTTGGCTTTTTGCAGCTCCCGGATATCCGTTTGAGTCAGGTACAGATCTGTCTCTGGTTTAAGCTGAATTTGCTTAATTCCGCTGCTGGTTTCACTGAGAAGAATATTTGTCGAATTAGAATCTGAACCAGATAGATTATGATAACCCTCCGGATTTATTCGGCCGCTAGAGTCAATAATCCCTGCCCGGCGGAAAACTGCTATAGCGGAGAGAAGTCCTGATCCGGTCAGACCGATCGGGGGCGCATCGGCGATGGTAACCAGGTTTATTTCGCTGTTCTCCTTGATCACCTTGGTGATCGCGCCGTCTACTGCCCTCGATCCACAAGAAATATTCACTCCTTCAAAGGCGGGTCCAGCGGCTGTGGAGGCGGTCAGGATTTGCGTTCCATCAGTGATCATCACTTCGCCATTTGTTCCCAGATCGATCGCTGCCATTGGACCGCCAGGATTGCCAAATCCGAAATAGGCCAGGCAGGCCAGCGCATCAGAACCGACAAATCCGCCTATCAAAGCCGGCAGAGAAACCTGGACGTTTCCCGGAAAGATCCCTTCCATGCAGCGGGACCCATCCAGGATGGATTTAGAGTCGTGGGGTTGAAAGGGGAGATAAGCCAGGTTTTTTAGCGGCAGTTCTGTTAATAAATGGTGCATTGCCACATTACCGACAATGGTGACGCGTTGTATTCGAGCCCATGTTTTTGATGGTAAATTGAGTGAATCTACTGCCTAGTTGATGGAAGCCAGCGCCAGACGGTGCAAGCGATTGGCATTTTGAGGGTTATCTATTGCTGCTGCCAAACGTGAGATGACATCAGAGCCGTAGACGGTTTGTTGGTTTAACCCACCGCTTCCGGCGACAACTTCTCCATTATCCAGCGTGGTTAAGAACGCGGCGACTGTGGTAGTTCCGAGGTCAATTGCCAGTCCCAATGGGATGCCTTTATCCTTTTTGTATCGTGAACTGCCTTTAAAAATCTTGTTTGAATAAACCACAATCGGGGAGAGTACAATACGGGTCTCGCCCTGAATCCGAGCCCGGCAGGCAAGCCGGTTATTGAGGGCAATTTCCCCCTGAGTGAGATTCTTTAGTTCAATTTCATCCGGAGCTGCAGTTCCGACTTCCACCAGAACCTTGCATTTGCCGCAGGTTCCCTTTCCTGCGCAAGGCTGTTCAAGAGGAAGATTTGATTGGGCAATGACATCTCCCAGTAGATCGCCTTCTTCAGCATGAACGGTTTTTGTTTCTGCTCCATAGATGATGGTAACTTCCGGCATGGAATACTCCTATAATTTCCCGGTAAACGAATAAAATTAGCACAAACACTAATAAATGATCAAAGTTTGAGATTATTAAACCAGATCAGGGGCAGGTGGTTAATTCCTTGGCAAGATCTGAGGCGGATGCTGCGTTGGACGCATATCCATCGGCGCCTATCTGATCAGCAAAATCCTGAGTGACAGGAGCGCCGCCAATCATAACTTTGACTGAATCACGGACACCGGCTTCGACCAGGGCTTTAATTGTACGTTCCATGGAAAGCATCGTGGTAGTCAGTAATGCGGACATACCGATGATATCTGGCTGGTGTTCTTCTGCAGCTTCAACGAAGGCGGGGGGATCCACGTTTTTGCCGAGGTCGATCACTTCAAATCCAGATCCCTCACACATCATGCCGACCAGGTTTTTACCGATATCATGCAGGTCGCCTTTGGCTGTACCAATGATAATTTTTCCAGCGGGTTCTGCCCCGGTCTCAACCAGTATGGGACGGATAATGTTCATAGCTTCCTGCATGGTTTTGGCAGAGCGGAGAACTTCCGGGACAAACATGTTTCCGGCCTTAAACTCAACGCCGACATGATCCATTCCCGGCATGAGGCCTTCATTGAGAATGGACTCAACTCCAATTCCTTCTTCCAGGGCAGCATTTGTTTTGGCTGCCATATCTTTGAAGTTCCCTTCAATAAGCATTGATGTTATTTCTGATAAAAGTCCACTCATTGATTATTTCCTCTTTAATTAAATGAAAATGATAGGTGATAAATTACTTCAGGATTCTTTTAATCGTGAACGGTAAGATTTAATCCAATTCATTCCAAACTCATCCCGGCCCATCACCAAATCGGCTGCCTGGACAGCCAGGATAATTTCTTCTTCCAGGGGATTGGTGATCGGACAAGTTAATCCGGCCAAAATTGCCATGGCAAGGAATGTGGCATTGATAGCAGGGCGGTCCGGCATACCAAAAGAGATGTTGCTGACTCCCATAGTTATATTCACGCCGAACTCTTCAACGACCATTTTAATGGTATCGATGGCGATCCGGCCCGCATTGTGATCTGAACCCATTGTCAGCGCCAGAGGATCGATCACCATCCGATCAGCAGAGATTCCCAGTTTATCTGCCTGTTCAATCATTTTCGCGGCCACTTTAAATCGGGCTTCTGCTGTAGGAGGGATACCGTCATCATCCATACAGAGGGCAATCACCGCGGCATCATATTCCTTAACCAGGGGGAGGACAGTGGCCAATCGTTCTTCTTCTCCGTTCACAGAATTGATCAAGGCTTTGCCCTCATAGATGGAGAGGGCAGTTTCCAGGGCTTTGTTATCTGCTGTATCAAAACAAAGCGGCATATCTGTGGCATCCATTACGGCATAGATCATATCTTTGAGCAAAATCTCCTCGTTTGCTCCCGGCACACCGGCATTCACGTCGATGATCTTTGCCCCGGCTTTTACCTGAGCGATGGCATCGTTTTTTACGATATCAAATTTGCCTTCTTTTAATTCGCTCAATAATTTTTTCCGGCCAGTCGGGTTGATGCGTTCTCCGATAATGACCGTTGGATTATTCCGCTGAATTTCCACAGTCCTGGATTTTGAAGTGATCAGCGTGGTCAGGTTTTTCGCCATTATTTCTCCTCTGAAACAGGTTCATATGATTTTACCTTTCAAGTATATTACAAATATTTCAGCTGAGGTTATTTACATTCATCCAGCTGACAGAAACTGATTATTGTCAGGGCATCAATTTATATGTGATCAAAGATCCCCGGGATTTAACGGGGTTGGATTTCAGCCAACGCTTCAGCCATCGCCCGGACATGGTCCGGTGTACTGCCGCAGCAGCCTCCAATCAAGGTAGCACCCTCTTTCCAGGCGTCAACCGCATAAGCAGCCATGACCTCTGGGGAGCCGTCATAAACCACCTTGGTTCCTACCATCTTGGGGATACCGGCATTGGCTTTGGCGATTAAGGGTAGGGTCGGATTTGCGGCACGCATTTTTTTAATGGCTTCGATTAGTTCATCTGATCCTGTGCCGCAGTTTGCTCCCAACAGCTGGATATCCATCTCACCCAGCTCTTTCACCGCCTGTTCGGGACTGACCCCCATCATGGTATGGCCGTGGGAATCAAATGACATAGTTGCCGCGATGGGCAGATTGCTTACTGAGCGGATGCCAACAACGGCTGCTTTCACTTCAGTGAGGTCACTCATGGTTTCAACCCAGAAGAGATCAACACCTCCTGCTGCCAGTCCGGCAGCCTGATCAGCGAAAGATTGTTCAGCATCGCTGATACTCAGGGTTCCGAGAGGTTCCAGGAGCTGACCGGTTGGACCCATCGATCCGGCAACCAGAACAGGGTGGGGAGCCCCATCTGCTTCGGCTCGAGCGTTTTCAGCGGCTTTTTTATTCAATTCAAACACCCTGTCAGCCAGTCCGTGGGTTTCCATGCGGATCGAGGTTCCGCCAAAAGTATTGGTGAGGATAATCCGGGATCCGGCTTGAATATAAGCGCGGTGAATTTCCCTGACTTTTTCAGGATGGAGGGTATTCCATTCCTCTGGCGAGTCGCCGGATTCCAACCCGGCTTCCATCAGCATGGTGCCCATGGCGCCATCCAGCAGGATGGGTTTTCCGGATTGAAGTAAAGTGTAAAGTTTATCCATGCTTTCTCTCCTGAGTTTCAATGGGTTTAAAACTATTGTACTGAAAACCCCCAGGCCAGCTGATAAGCCGCATTCTGTCTGGTGAAGGTTCCGGTTTACACCCCGGAGGGCTTCCTCCCTTCTTTTCACTGAGGTGATTATCTGTCTGGGGAGAACCTCTCGGTACTCCTCGGTGCAGCCTACCTGGAATTCAAGGGAGACGAGCAGTCTCCACTCCCGAAGGAGTTCATCCCTGTTTGGCCTTGCTCCCGATGGGGGTTGCCCGGCCGCGAACATTACTGTCCGCGCCGGTGGTCTCTTACACCACCATTTCACCCTTACTCCCGGAGGAGCGGTATGTTTCTGTGGCCCGATCCGGCAGATCTCTCCGCCCCGGACGTTATCCGGCATCGTGCTTTTTGGAGTGCGGACTTTCCTCGCCCTGCTAACAGGGCGCAATCACCTGGCTGACCTGGGGATTTCATCATAACATCTTTAGGGGCTTTCTAGTAGGGGCATACACTCAAAGAAGTTTTCAAAAGAAATGTTCAGGATTATTTCAACATGTTAATGTTTAACGCTTATTTTTTTACTTTACCGCAGATTCCCGGAGCGTATGAATGTTTTGCTTGATCTGACCATCCCGGAATGCGGAACGACCTACTACCACGGTGTCCGCGCCAGCCTGAAGCACTTCCTGAATGTTTTGGGAGCTTATGCCTCCATCTACGACCCATTCTAAATCATTGAGGAAAAGGCTCTCTTTTCCCGCGCGTACTTTTTCTAGAATTTGCGGCAAATAAGGACAATCAGGACCTTCCGGTTCAGATGTTAGGATAACTATAAAGGATAGATAAGGAGTTAGATAGGAAAGATCCGGGAGGGGGGTTGCCGGATTGAATGCCAGACCGGCTTTTGCACTCAGTTCAGTGATACTTCTCAGTACGCGACGGGGATATTGGCAAGCCTCATAGTGTACAGAGATTCGGTCTGCCCCATAATTGATCAAGTCTGGAATGATCCACTCGGGATTATGCATCATGAGGTGGACATCAAACGGCAAATCAGTCAGCGGACGGAGATCAGCGATAATTTTTGTTCCCAGTGTCATAATGGGCACAAAGGAGCCGTCTTCAATGTCAAAATGGATATAATCCACGCCGGCTTGTTCGAGTTCTTTGAGAGACTGTTTTAAATCTAAGAAGGAAGCGGATGCAAGCGAGGGGGAAATACGAAATCCTGCCATCGAGTCAGTTGTTCCTGATAGTAATGATCTTTTTCATTAAACTATCAACCCTTTTTTCCGAGACTGGATTCCAGGTTAAGCTGTCTATTTTAAAGGCAGTTCCGATAATAGCTCCATCAGCAATAGCTAGCTGATCAGCCACATTTTCAGGTTTCACACCAGTATTGGCAAAAACAAATGTATCAGGTATGGCTTCTTTTACAATTTTCAGCGTCTGGGTGGAGGTCTCTATTCCTGCCGTTAATCCTGAGACACAAATAGCGTCTGGTTCTGCATTAAAGACTGTTGACCGGGCGATATCGGCAATCTCTCGGTTACCAAGATAAGCAGCCGACTCTGGGACGAGGTTAAAGAATAAACGAATACCTTGACCTCCCACAACAGCCCGATGGCGGATCACCTCTCCGCAATTAGTGTTCCAGATTCCAAAATCGCTCCCGTAAACACCGGTGAATATTTCCCGGACAAATTTTCCACCGGTTGCAACCGCTAAGTCGATTGACGCGACTGGATCCCAAAGCACGTTCACCCCAAAGGGAATCGTGAGCTCGGATTTCAATTGGGCGATAAGGCTGGCCATAGTGACCGTGGTAATGGGTTCCACTTTGGTGAGGTACGGCAGGCTGAATTCATTGGAAAACATCACCGCGTCCACACCTCCATTCTGCAGGGCAGACAGATCCGCTTTTGCCAGATCGTAAATCCATTCTAGTCCTTTCTCTTGATCATAATGTGGATCACTTGGCAATGCGCGCATATGAACCATGGCAATTATGGGTTTGTGAACGTTAAACATCTCTTTTAACCAGTTACTCATAAAAACTCCTCGTGATTAAAAATCATCCCCGGGTTAAATCCAGGTCCGGTGAGAAATCTCTGGTTACTTTATCAAGCAGCTCTATAGTTTGCCCGATATCTTTTTCATGACAAATTGAGATTGGGGAATGTGTGTACCTTTGCGGGATGGAAATCCCGGCAATGACGTTACCCTTTTCACCCAAATACAGTTGGAAGGCAGGGTCAGTGATCACCCCAACAATCACTTCCCGCTGAAGTGGGATTCCAGAATCTTTGGCTTTCCTTTCAATAAACCTGCGTAATTTTGGAGAGGAGAACATCCCTCCCAGGGTTCCCCGGCCGTGAAAATCCATCATTTTAATTGCTGGGCCCAAACCGGCTTTGACTGGATGTAGTGGAGGATCCGAAGGGGTGTCTACTGAGATTGTGATATCTAATGAAATAATCGCGTTAGGTTGTGTGAGAGTGATTGTTGGTAAAGAACCTCGGATGCTGAATTCTTCTAAAACTGTAAATGAGAAAACCACTGTTGATTCGGGACGCTTATCATGAAAACGTTTCATAAGCTCCAATAATATAAAAACGCTCACCCGGTTGTCCAGAGCTTTGGAACAAATAAACCCATTACCAAAACGGTTGTAATTGGGATGATACGTTACGGGATCACCTACTTGAATACCAGCATTTTCCACTTTCTCCTTGGTGGAGAGACCAACATCAAGGTACATATCATGGACTTTTGGTACTTTGAACTTTTCATCCCGGGTGGTGATATGGTGGGATTTAGTTCCTACATAGGTCGGGATGAGCTTTCCCTCATCGGTCAAAATATCTAATCGCTGACCTAATAAACTTTTCTCAGGCACTCCGCCCACTCGCTCAATGAGCAGGAAGCCATCTTCAGTGATATTCCGGATGATCAGTCCAAGTTCATCCATGTGTGCCTGCAGCATTAGTTTGTGTTCAGGGTATTTCTTCCCTTTTAGGGTGGCAACGACATTACCCAAATGATCCACACTGACGCTGTCAGCTAGGGGTTCAACAAAATTTTTAATAGCTCTGACCATTAAGTCTTCCCGGCCGGAGACGGCGTGAATTCCACATAATTCTTGAAGTAGATTCCAGTTGTATTGGCTCATATTTTCCTTTAGAAAGATTGCAAAAAAGAATAATTGCTAATTAAGAGAAGGGGGATAACCCCTTCTCTTAATGATTGGTGAATTTATCCCCCAAAGAGTACACGGCTGATAGTGGTCAGGATCCAGGCAATCCAGTTTCCGCCGGATAGACCGGTAATCTGCACGGCACCTTCAGGGATGCCGAAGCCGATATCCGCTGCGATTTGGGTAAACAACGGGGCGAACGAGGACGCGATGTAGAGCACCATGACCATAATGATGGTGCCGTAGAGGAGCGAGCGGAAGAAGTTGCCCTTTGTCAGCGGAGGAACCATGGCGATGAAGAAAGCTGTGGCTGCCAGGTCGGCAGCGGGCAGAGTGGTATTACCGGGCAAGATTGCTGCCAGCAACAACGTGATTGGAATCAAGATAATCGCGGCTGCTATGGTGATCGGGTGACCGATCAGGATTGCAGAGTCCAGTCCAATGTAGAACTCCCTGTCAGCAAAACGCTTCTGCATAAAGACTCGAGCAGCTTCAGATAGAGGAGTGAGTCCTTCCATGAAGATGGCGATGATGCGAGGGATAAGCAGCATAATGGCTGCCATTTGAACTGCGAGCATGAGAATCTTTCCCAGAACCTGGGTAAAGGTCATTTCTCCTGGGTAGAAACCATAAGCGATAATGCCAAACAGTGCACCGAGGATGATGCCCATAATGATCGGTTTACCGAATACCCCCAGCTTTTTTTCAATAGTTTCAGAATCCCAGTTAATGTCCCGCAATCCAGGGATCTTCTCAATAATCCAGTCTAATCCCTTAATGATTGGGACACTCGTGACAGCCCAACCCTGAGGGATGGAGACGCCTGGAATTTTAAAGAAAGCCTGGACATCCTTCGCAGTCCAATCACCGATTAGCAGAGAAACTGCTGCGTGAATGGCTGCCGCGATCAAACCCAACGCTAAAGAACCACCGGTGACTAGATATACAAGCGAGCCAGTGAAGGCATAGTGCCAGTAGTTCCACATGTCAACGTTAAGGGTTTTGGTCCAGTTCAGGAGCAGCATGACGATATTAACACTGAGAGCAACAATGAATACCAGCGAACCCACCGATGTGCCAAAGGCGATTGCAGCTGCCACGCCCCAACCGACGTCTACGGAGACCAGTTGGATTCCAGTGGATTCCACTAGGCGAGCAGTGGCCGGTCCCAAAGCTTCAAACAGCAGGCCAATCACGAGACCCAAACCGATGAAACCGACGCCGACAGTGACAGATGAAACTAAAGCCTTCTGTACCTTCTGCCCCAAAATTATCCCCAAAACAAAAATGATAATGGGCAGCATGACAGGTGATCCGAGCCCTGTCAAAAAATTAAAGATAGATTGAATGACTTCCATTTAGTTCTCCTTTCAACAAAAAGATAGATTATTGATTCTTCTCTCCTGCGCTGAGCTTTACTATGATTTCCTCAATCACCTCCTTAATTCCTACTCCGGTTAAAAAGGGAAGTCCGTTAATGACAGGAATATTAAGATCATAAGGAACCTGTGCAGTGGTAACAACCAGATCAGCTTGGTCTGCATAATCCGGAACTTCCGAGACCCGACATTGAATAGTATGAATTTGAAAACCCCTCTCCGGGAGAATTTCTTTTAGCTTAAGCGCCACATGGGTTGATGTAGCGATGGCAGTGCCACAAGAAACCACAATGGTATATATTCTGCTCTGTACGAAATTTTTATCCATGGGTTATTCTCCTGCAAATAAATCCCTAAACGTCAAATCAAACATCCAGATATCATATTCAAAGGTATCATCAAATGGTGGTGGTACTACAGCCATGACTCTGAATTTACCGGTTTCGATTTGGGATGCGAATTTTGATTCCACATTTCCCGTTTTTCCATATTGGGAATGGACTACCACAACCTCAATATTGTCTACATCCTTTAGTATTTCCAGCAGGTCTTCTGTCTCTGGAGTTATTGATTTTGGTTCACAAATCGACAGCGTGACTTTACCGTTTTTTATTCCGAGTACATCAACCTGGAGTGTTTCCTCCCCAACCTGTACATCCGGCAGGATATAGATGTCATTAATTTCCTGTTTTAACATCGCCCGGGCGATATAAAAACGCAGAATGTGCCGCAGGTGCTCATCCTCATGAGGGGGTTTGAGGATATATTCGCGAAAGATCACATAAGTTTCTATTTTTTCTGCTTGAACTTTAGAGGCGGTTGTGGTTTGTGGGTCAAAAATCAGTTCCATGATTCACTCCTTAAACCGGATTAATATCTGTCAAGATTACATTTATTCCCAGATTTCGGATGGCTTCTACCAGGTGTTCTGGAGCGTCTGAGTCGGTAACAATTGTGTCAACTGCCTCAATGGGTCCTACTGAATTGAATGTGGTCACACCAAATTTGCTACTGTCAGCAACGATGATCTTTTCTAGGGAATTTCGGAGGAGAACCTTCTTGATCTGGGAGTCCTCTATGTTATATTCTGTCAGTCCATTTTCTAAACTGATTCCGCCTATCCCGATAAAAGCTTTATCTGTATGATAGTTGGAGTAAACATCCTGAGGGATGTTTCCGATCATGGATAGTTCCCTGGGTCTGACAATTCCCCCGGTGATGATCAGGCGGGCATCCATTTCAAGACTTAAAGAACTCACAAGTAAATTGGCAATCTGCAGACAATTTGTAACAATTGTCAAATTTCTTTTTTCTACCAGTTGTCGGGCAACTTCCAGGGCAGTTGTACCTACATCAAGGGAGATACTGTCCCCGTCATAAATAAGTTCTGCCGATTTTATTCCAATGGCCTTTTTTTTGAGTTCGTTTTTCATAGAGCGGGTTTGAAAGCCGGGTTCATAACTGCGTCCCAGATTGGTAACTGCACCACCATGAATACGACGAACAAGCCCTTTTCGGTTGAGATCATTTAAATCTCTCCGCGCAGTCATATCGGAAATCCCAAACATTGCACAGATTTCCTGGATCTTGATATTTCCATGCTCAGTTATATATTCCAGAATCCTGGTTTTCCGTTCTTCAATTAGCATACGAAAATACCCGTAGATGATTGAATATGTTTATATAATACAAAAATTATGTTCGTATGTCAATACAATTGAGTAAGATTGATCTAAAAATCCACTATAGTGAACCCTTTCATGGGAATTTCAATCAGCAACTCACATCTGTCAATCTATAGCACTTGAATAGATTTAATGTTTCGGTAAGATGTTTGAATTATCGATAGAAAATATTGTCATTAAATTATTTCAGTAGATTTGAAAAAATGTGGGATTGAATTGGGCTTAACACAAAAACCAAAGGGGTAGACAAAAACCCTTCCTTCCTTTAAAATGTCCCTTCGAAGAAACAAACCAAATTTATGATAAAATACTCCCGGATATTGTTGGGAAATGAAGTTATTGATTGGAGGAATTACTTTGGGCTTAAAATCATCACAAAAAAGAGAACGACAGAACGAAAAACGCAGATTACGGAATCGGTCCTATAAGAGCCGGGCCCGAACGCTGGTAAAGAAAGCGTTTATTGAGATTGAAGAACAAAACCTGGAATCCGCTCAGGAAGCTACCGCAGCTGCAGTAAAAGCACTTGATAAAGCTGCTGCGAAAGGTGTTATTCATAAAAATAATGCCTCACGTAGAAAAGGCCGGCTTATGACCCGTTTAGCAGCCCTGGAAAAAAGCGCCTAAACCCAACAGGTTTAATTAGTAAACCCGGCGGGAGCTTTAACTGCTCCCGCTTTTTGTTTTCATCGGGAACCATCATGATATAATCTCGGTGCGAGCCTGTTGAAAATCCAGCTGAAGACACAGATTATAAAAATCATTATTATTTCTCGAGCAGCTATATGTTCCAGGAAGAACAGAAACAAGTAGAGCAGCAGATCTATACTATATTTAAAGAGAACTCTATCCCCCTTCCGGAAGATCTGGGATGGGTCCCTGTACCATTTTCTGGTGAATGGGGCATTTCCACTTCATTTTTTAAAGTTGCTACGTTGGAAGCAAAAAAGGGGAAATCCCTGAATGTTCCCCAACGGGCAGAGGAAATCGCCCGGCTGGCAGCGGATAATCTTCCCCCCCAAGAATATTTTTCCCGGATTGAAGCTGCAGGCGGTTACCTGAATCTGTATTTTGATCCCCGTTTATTCAGCGTCCGGGTTGTAAATACTGTTTTAACAGCCGATCTTTTTGGGAAGGGAGACCCTAAGGGAAGAACCCTGATGGTGGAATTTTCCCAGCCAAATACCCATAAAGCTTTTCATGTAGGACACCTGAGATCTGCCATCCTGGGAGACGCGGTTTGCCGGATCCTGGAATTTGCCGGCTATGATGTGATCCGGGCTAACTATTACGGTGATATGGGACTGCATGTAATCAAATGGCTTTGGAATTATCAAAAGTTCCATTCTGGAGAAATGCCCCCAGCAGATGCAACCCGCTGGATGGGCGATCTTTATGCTGAAGCTAACCGCCGGTTGGAAGAAAATCCCGGGTTGGAATCTGAAATCAGGGAACTATATGGCAGATGGGACCGGCAGGAACCGGAAATTGTGGATTTGTGGAAACAAACCCGCCAATGGTCCGTGGATGGATTCCACGATTTATATGAAGTGCTTGATATTCATTTTGACCGTTTTTATGCCAACAGCGAGGTGGAATTTCAAGGCAAGGAAATGGTGGATGAGTTAATCAAGAAAGGGATTGCGGAAGACTTACGCCCGGATGATGCAGTTATTGTCCGGCTGGACGATCTGCTGGGATTAAAGAAGGAAAAATACCGGGTGCTGGTGATTTTAAGATCAGATGACACTGCCCTCTACGCCACGGAAGAGATGGCCCTGGCCAAATTGAAGTTTGAGGAATATCCGCTTGATAAATCTATCTATGTGGTTGACGTCCGCCAGTCGCTGCATTTTCAACAGGTATGGAAAACACTCGAGATTGCCGGATTCTCCTGGGCTGAAAACCTGGAACATTTGTCTTACGAACTGGTCAACCTGCCGGGAAATGTGGTGATGGCTTCCAGGGAAGGGACCGTTGTGCTCCTGGAAGATTTAATCAGAGAAGCAAAATCCCGGGCGCTGGAAGTAGTTGAAGAGAAAAATCCAGGTCTCAGCCAGGAAGATAAAAAAGAGATAGCCCGGGCAGTTGGATTGGGCGCAATAAAATTCCCCATATTGGATAGGGAAAATACCCGGATCGTCACCTTTGATTGGGAAACTGCCCTCGACTTTAATGGCCAGGCTGCTCCCTATATCCAATACGCTCATGTGAGGGCAAACAGCATCCTAAAAAAAGCAGATGGCCTGCCATCTGCTGCCATTGACCCGGTTTATGAGCTTGATCCGACAGAAGTATCTCTGATCGAAAACATCTCTCAATTCCCGGCGGTAATTCAGAACGCTGCCCGGGAGTACAAACCGCTTCACCTCACCCATGCTTTATATGAAGTGGCACGGTCTTTTAATGCTTTTTATCGACAAGCTCCGGTATTAACAGCCGACCCGGAAATACGGGATTTTAGGCTTCAGCTGGTGGAAGCCTCCCGGATTGTCCTTTCAGCTGGTTTAAACTTATTAGGTATTGAAGCTCCGAAAGTGATGTGAGGTCCTTCAAAAAACTTATTACTACAATACGAAATTTGTCACTGGAAGTCTTTCCAGTATTTTGTACAATTATCTACCTGAGATTAGATGTTCCGCAAATAATAATTAACCTTTGAAGGAGAAATTAATGTCAGTCCGTACGTTAATCATGGGCGCCGCAGGGCGCGATTTTCATAATTTTAATGTTTTCTTCCGGGAGAATCCGGACTATGAGATTATTGCTTTTACAGCCACTCAGATTCCCAATATTGATGACCGTAAATACCCTGCTGCTTTGTCGGGAGAAAACTACCCTGAAGGAATACCTATCTACTCCGAATCGGAATTAATCCCTCTGATCAAAGAACATGGAATTGAACAGGTCATTTTTGCCTACAGTGATGTTACCCATGAGTATGTTATGCACAAAGCATCAGAAGTCCTGGCAGCAGGAGCGGATTTTCGGTTGATGGGTTTGAACACAACTCAGATCAAATCCAATAAACCGGTAGTATCGGTTTGCGCGGTCCGGACTGGGAGCGGCAAGAGTCAAACCACACGTCGGGTTGCCCAAATTCTTACCGATATGGGGAAGAAAGTAGCAGTCGTTCGCCATCCTATGCCTTATGGAGATCTGGCGAAACAGGCTGTTCAGCGTTTTGGTGAGCTGGCTGATCTGGATAAACACGAATGTACAATCGAAGAACGTGAGGAGTACGAACCTCATATTGTGAATGATATCCTGGTTTTTGCAGGGGTGGATTATGAAGCGATCCTGCGGGAAGCGGAAAAAGAAGCAGACATCATTCTTTGGGATGGAGGAAATAACGATCTTTCCTTCTATAAGTCTGACTTACATATTGTCGTAGCTGACCCCCTTCGTCCCGGGCATGAAACTATGTATCATCCGGGAGAGGCCAATGCCCGGACAGCGGATATTTTTGTGATCAATAAAGTGGATACCGCTAATGCGGAGGATGTGATTTATCTGCATGATTCTCTCCGGAAATTGGCTCCCGAAGCGATAATTCTGGAAGGAGCTTCGCCGTTGTTTGTGGATGACCCTGCCCAGATCAAGGGAAAGAAGGTGCTGGTTGTAGAAGATGGGCCAACCCTCACTCACGGGGGGATGGCATATGGAGCTGGATGGGTGGCTGCCAGACGTTTTGGCGCCGCTGAAATTGTTGATCCACGTCCTTTCGCGGTAGGCACTATCTTGGAAACTTACCAAAAATATCCCACCACTGGAGATGTGCTGCCAGCTATGGGATATGGAGATGCCCAGATTCTCGAACTGGAGAAAACCATCAACAATGCCGAGGTTGATTTAGTGATCATTGGCACACCGATTGATCTGGCCGGGTTGATGAAAATAAATAAACCCACCCAGCGGGTGCGCTACGAGCTGCAAGTGATTGGGCAGCCCACGTTGGAGGATTTGCTGAAGGAAAAGTTTTTCTAGTATTCCAGTCCTCGACGGAAAAAAGTATTGATAAGTGCCCTGCGCTGAAGATAATTTCTAATAAATTTCCCGCAGGGTACTCCTTAAAACTTCAGTAATTCATCCGGGGAATACAATTCCCAGAATTTAATTTATCCCGGAAAACAATATGCCTTCCCTAAACTGGCCCTCAAAATCCGAATTCATCCCGCAGGGCGGAAAATTAAAGACCGATGCAATCCTTTATCCTTTTGGAGGAGAGGATTCATCTCAGCACCTGGAGAATAGACTGATTCTGGGAGATAACCTGCGAGTGATGAATGCTTTAATACCAGAGTATGAGGGAAAGATAAACCTCATTTATGCAGACCCGCCTTTTTTTACCAATAAAGGGTACGCTACCCGGATTGGCAGGGGAGAAGACTCGCGGAGACCGGAGTATTGGCAGCTGGCGGAAGGATATTATGATGAATGGTCGGATATGGGATCATATCTTGATATGCTGTACCCCCGCCTGATGCTGATGTATAAACTTTTATCACCCTCTGGCTCTCTTTATCTTCACCTGGATTGGCACGCAAATTCCTATGCCCGACTTCTGCTGGATGAAATATTCGGATACGAAAATCTCAGAAATGAGATTATTTGGACTTACCATGGACCATCACCAATCCGGAGTGCGTTTAACCGGAAACACGACATGATCCTGTTTTATTCCAAATCGAACCAATACACATTTAATGTAGATCAGGTCCGGGTCCCTTACAACGAAAAAACCGTAGTAACCTTTAAATCTTCAAAAAAGGCAGGATTTGGAAAAACTCCCGATCTGGAAAGGGGAAAAGTCCCTGAAGACTGGTGGTATTTTCCAGTAGTCGCCAGGCTGCATAATGAACGGACCGGGTATCCAACCCAAAAACCTGAAAGTTTAATGGAACGGATTATTGTGGCTTCATCCAATCCGGGAGATTTAGTAGCGGACTTCTTTAGCGGGGCAGGAACAACTGCAGCTGTTGCATCCCGGCTGAACCGTCAGTTTATCAGTTCAGACACCCAACCCAGGGCTCTCCATACTGCCCGCTCCCGATTGGTCCTGGATATCCAGGAAAAACAGAAAGGGAAATCCGCTGACTTCGAACACAGTTTCTCGGTAAAGATCCAGCGAGAAGAGTCTGTAGAACTACCCCCATTCTCAAGTTTGGAGGAATTAGGAATTAAACCTCCAGAGGTTAACGACGGGGTCGTCACCCTGTCCCCAGATTTAATCTCCCAGGTGGATTATTGGGAGATGGACTCTGATTGGGATGGCGAGATCTTTCACAGCAGTTTCCAGGCCGCAAGACCCTGGAGGAAGGGGGATATTCCAGCATCAACCGTTATCCCGGAGAAAAGCGGGGAAATCTGTCTAAGATTTGTTTTAATTAATGGGGACCAAATCCAGTATGTGATTTAAAAAAACAACCCCCCCAATTCTACGGGGTGACCGGTTGAAAAAAATTCATTCTCAAGCGACTTATAAGTCGAGTCTATAACCTTTACCCCGAATAGTATGGATCAGTTTTGGGTTATCAGGATCCTCTTCTATGATTTTTCTCAGCCAATTGATATGCACATCCAGAGAACGTGTGTCCTCAGTGTAATCGGTTTTCCAAATCCGGCTGAACATCTTTCTTCTATCCAGAACCACCCCCTTTTGTTTGATCATCATCTTTAATAGCTCTGCCATCCTGGGTGTTACATGTTCCTCTTTGCAATTACATCGAATGACCTGGCGATCCATATCCAGATGTATTGGTCCGGCTATGAGTATTTCATCGCCATCACCCGGTGAAAAAGGGATGATCCGGTTTTCAAGTTTGCGGATGGTAAATGGTAGAACAAGCTGAACATCGGCCACTATTTGATTTGTGGGGAGATTGTCGGGGGAATTTATCAGGATGATGGGAACGGAAGAACCTTTTGCCTGGACGGACTTACAGATGCGTGACCCGGTTGTCCTCATGGAGGCGGCGTCAATGACCATAACATCGGGTTTTATTCGATTGAGTTTCAGAACGGCTTCTTTTCCAGTTGTAACGAAGGTGACTTTATAGCCTCTGGCTTTCAAATTCGGAACGAATGACGGAATATCTGCTCTTCTCTTACCAGCCCAGAGTATTCTTGTCTTTCGGGAAGAATTTTCGGTCATTAAAAGCCGCCTGCGGGAAAATTATCAGAATAACTACCAGATAGTTGAGCAATTATATCGTGAAAGGTCTTTATTAGCAAACACAATTTTTTAAGATTCACTCCGCTTGATGAGTTTGGTAAAGGGGAATAATATCAAAATCACCTGGTTGTTAGGCTGGGATTTATGATAATTACCTTGAACCCATTTTACCTGGAGAGAGTAGCAAAGGTTATCCAGGCCCAGGTATTTGTAAATCAACTGATAGGGATTTCGGTGGGTGATGATACAATTTTAGATATAAATTTTTTAGCAGCAGGGAAAACAGATGTTAATTCATTCAGCCGCACAACTATTAACTTTAGCAGGGGGACTTCAGCGGGGGACTCGCCTGGGAGATTTGGGGCTGATCGAGGATGGCGCGGTCTTGTTCAGAACTGGCAGAATCGTGGAAACAGGTCCATCCCCGGACTTGATCATTAAATATCCGGATGAGAAAAGAATGGATGCGCAGGGAAAGGTAGTAATGCCGGGTTTTGTAGACCCACATACGCATGTCGTCTGGGCTGGAGACCGGTCAGCAGAGTTTGAACTGCGTTTACAGGGAAAGACTTATCTGGAGATCATGGAAGCCGGTGGAGGCATTGTATCCACTGTCCGGGCGACCCGGAATGCATCATTAAAGCAACTTAAGGATCAGACCCGCCCCAGATTAAAGCGGATGCTTGCTCATGGTACAACAACCCTGGAAGCGAAAACCGGATATGGACTGAATTCAGAAACGGAATTGTTAATGATGCAGGCTTTACTGGAACTCGATGGCGAAGAACCCCTGGATATCGCCTTTACCTATCTGGGTGCCCATGCCGTCCCTCCTGAATATGAAGGGGATACCGCCGGATATACTGATCTGGTGTGTGTGGAAATGATTCCTGCACTTGCAGATTGGTGGCCAGCACACACCAAAAGATCCTTTCCCTATATAGATGTTTTTTGTGAAACAGGCGCATTTGATCTGGCCCAGAGTCGTCAAATACTGGAAACAGCAAAAGGGTATGGATTTCCATTAAAGATCCACGCGGATGAATTTGATAATCTGGGCGGCGTGAGTTTAGCAGTAGAATTGGGAGCAGCGTCTGCGGATCACCTGGTGGTGACCTCAGCGGAAGACATTAAAGCCCTCGGCGAATCAGACACAGTCGCTGTCGCTTTACCTTGTACTCCTTTTGGGCTGGCAGAATCGGAGTACACTCCGGCAAAAGACATAATGGAAGCCGGGGGAATTCTGGCAATTGCCACAGATATTAATCCGGGAACCGCCTGGTGTGAGAGCATGCAGTTTGCAGCAGCATTGGCTTGCCGGTATATGAAACTTACCCCGAACCAGGCAATTGCAGCGGCGACTATTAATGCCGCGGCAGCGATTGGTATGGATGAAAAAGTCGGATCGTTAGAGTCCGGGAAGCAGGCAGATTTGATCGTATTGGATATTCCCGATTACAGGCACATCGGATACCGGTTTGGCACCAATCTGGTTGAAACGGTGATCAAACAGGGACAGGTCTGTCAGGGTTAGGAGGAGATGTGGGTTTTTTAGATAATTCACTCATGGTCTGGATTGTCATTGCGGTGGTTGGTTTATTTGTATTGCGGGTTATTCTGAAAGTTACTAAAAACATTCTCAAGCTTGGCATTATGATTTGCCTGGCTGTTGCCGTATACCTGTTCATCAGCCAATATTTATTCCCGGCAGGGATAAATATCCCCTGATCAAAATCATCCAGACAGACCTTACGGCATTAATACCAGGAGCTCGAAATATGCCGACAATTGAAGAAGCCCGGAGATTTTATCCGGATGATGATCCCGTTCATGGGTTTTCCCACATTCTCCGTGTATACCGTTTGTGTGAACGAATCGGCAGGCAAGAGAATGCCGACTTGACCATTGTCAGAGCAGCTGCGCTTCTCCATGACGTTGAAGGAGATGTGGATGTCAGGGAGGAGCACCATTTAGCGGCGGCAAGGTTTGCTGAAAAAACCCTGATAAAGGAAGGGTGGTCAGAAGAGGCAATTAAGGCAGTAGTTCACTGCATCAGGGCGCATCGATTTCGAGACGACTCAGAGAAACCCCAGACGCTGGAAGCTCAAGTCCTCTTTGATGCCGATAAAATCGATGCCATTGGCGCTGTAGGAGTTGCCAGGGCGGTAGCCTATGCCGTTCGGGCAGGAATGGATGTGTATGCCCCCCCTTCAGAGTTATATCTATCAACAGGTGAACTGGAATTAGGAGAATCTCAAACGGTAGCCCACGAGTACCTCTTTAAACTCCGCCACATAAAAGACAGGCTTTTTACCCCCTCAGGCCGTTCCCTGGCTGCAGAGAGGCATGAATTAATGGTCAGGTTTTTTGAGGGATGGATGAAAGAGATTGGCCAATATTCTTGATTTGCCTTTTTTGCTGGAGATAAGGCTGGGGGGAAACGGAAAGCTTATTATTTGTCCTGCCGGAGAAATTTCTCCAACTCAGACAGATCAATCCGGGACGTGAGGTCCAGGCTAAGCGGAGTTACAGAGATTTCTTTTTTATTTATCACAGAATGAGAATCTGTTCCGGGCGGAGACTGGTCCCAATCCGGGGCGATATCGTATCCGATTCCCTTATCACTCGCATCCGGGTTTTTATCTGGTGGAACAGGTTCATAAAAGCGCAGCATAGAAAGACTGGTAGTGTGCCAGGGTGTATCTTGTGTTGCCCCTACCGGGATTTCTACCTTAAGCAGATGCACATCCGGGGGCATTTTCTTTGACAGCAGCTGCTGTGAGAAGAAGGTTGTAAAATGACCTGCTGTCCTGAAATCCACTTCCCTTGAATAGGAAGAGTGATATTTTGTATCTGTTTCCAGAGATATAGCCAGGGAGGGAATGCCGGCGGAGGCGCCTTCCAATGCAGCGCCAACGGTTCCAGAGATAGTTACACCACTGCCAACATTGAGTCCATAGTTGATTCCTGAAACGATCAAATCCGGTTTTTGGGGGATAAGTACATGAATCCCGTAGAGAACTGCCATTGCAGGGGTTCCTCCAACTGCATGAACAGTCCACTCCTTGCCGTTAACCTCAAGTTTTTTCTGGTGGACTTGATTGTCATAAATATTCGGCATACTGCGGCTGGTTCCGGAAGCCTGATCTCTGGGAGCAACTACGGTGACAAAACCAAGCTCATCCAGCGCTTCTGCAGCAGCCCATAGACCCGGGGATTGAATTCCATCGTCATTGGTTAATAAGATTTGCGGTTCTGTCATAACAATTTAGTATCCTTAACAAAAAAAGCGGATAAATCCGCTCGTATTTCAAAGCACCCTCGGCGTGATTCGAACACGCGACCCCTTACTCCGCAAGCAAGTGCTCTATCCACTGAGCTACGAGGGCATATGTACATGGCGGGGAGGGTGGGATTCGAACCCACGGTCGAGCTTTATTCCCGACAACCGCTTAGCAGGCGGCCCCAATCAGCCACTCTGGCACCTCCCCGGGAGAGTCTTGAAAAGCGGAGGGAGAGGGATTCGAACCCCCGGTGGGCTTTAACACCCACAGCTGTTTTCAAGACAGCCGCCTTCGTCCACTCGGCCATCCCTCCCGATAAAAGGCTCTCCGAGCGGGGAGATTTTACCATAGCTGAGAAATGGAGGCAATGTCCTTCAGGCTTCGCATCCCTTGACTCATCTCCAACTGGGCGCTAAAATGATTTTCTGCGGATGGCTCCGTT
>CAZHHT010000010.1:12080-45104 GCA_964532455.1 uncultured Anaerolineales bacterium | reverse complement strand
TGCGGGCGAAAGAGATCGAAGCGGATGAAGTGCGCCGCATCCTGATCGATGAACTGCATAATACTTTCATCACCCCCCTGGACAGGGAAGATATCTTTATGATGTCCCTTTATATTGATGATGTTATCGATTACTGCTACACAACAGTGGAAGAGATGCAGCTGCTGGGAATCGAAGCGGATGAACATTTGATCAGTATGGTGAGGCTGACCAGGGAAGCGACGGAAGAGCTAGAGATGGCATTTCATCGACTGTTTGCCAATCCTCGCGTCGCTGGTGACCATGCCAGACGGGCGAAAAAAATCGAAAACGAGGTAGAGCACCTTTACCGGGTAGCTATTGGCGAGCTGTTCACCCAAGCCAAGGATTTCAGTCCCCTGATGGTTATGCTTCGCCGCCGGGAAGTCTACCGGCATGTTTCTAACATGGCCGATCAGGCGGACAAAACCGCAGATGTGCTGGGAATGGTGGTAATGAAGCTGACCTGATGCAGGATGTAATTAAGTAAAAAAAATAATAGTGCGCTGCAGAGGATAATTGCAGCGCGCTATTATTTTTTAATAGAACACAGAGGTACTTCTTTTGGAGAATGTTTTTATGTCGGAATTGTTGGCGCTGTGAGATATAAAAAACCAATAGGGTTGAATTTCTACGCCACCCCAGATAAAATAAAGTTATTATGCCTGAGGAGAAAAGATGAAAAACAACATTGCCTTGATTACCGACAGCACCTGCGACCTAACTCAAAATTATCTGAAACAATATCAAATAGAAGTTGTTCCCCTGATGATTATTTGGGGCGAAGAGCAATTCCGCGACGGAGTGGACTTGTCGCCAGAAGATTTTTACCAGCGGTTGGGAACAGATCCTGTGATTCCCACCACCTCCCAGCCAACACCGCAGGAGATGGTTCAGGTATATTAAAAAGCCAAAGAGAATGGCGCAGAAGAAATCGTGATTCTCACCATCAGCAGCGCCATGAGCGGCACCCACGAGTCCGCAAAAAAGGCTGCTGAGCTGGTGGATATTCCAGTCCACGTTCAGGATTCTAAATCTAATACCATGAGCCTGGGCTGGCAGGTTTTGGCAGCTGCCCGCGCCAGGGAAAAAGGCGGAGATGTCCAGGCGATGTTATCTGCCGCAGAACAGGTGCGGGGCAGCATGGTCTTAATGATCAGCCTGGATCCCTTGAAATACCTGCATGAAGGGGGTCGCAGTGGCGGAGCAAGTCATTTCATTGGCACTCTGTTGAACCTTAAACCGCAAATTACAGTTAACCATCTGAGCGGAGAAGTGGAAGGGGGCCGGCGCTCCCGGACCCGTAAAAAAGCGCTGGCAGATCTTTACACTGATTTTTTCGCCCAGATTGATTCTGGCAAATCTCTGCGGATTGCAGTACTTCATAATGATGCCCTAAAGGAAGCTCAGGAGATTAAAGACCGGATACGACAAGAATTCTGTCCTGAGGAACTCATCCTTGGCATCGTCTCCCCGATCCTGGGAGTGCACACCGGCCCCGGGGCGATTGCCATCTGCGGCTACACAGAATAACGGACTTTCGAGCCGACCGATTTAATTTTAGCTAAAAAGGATTATTTTTTCCTACTATGTCCAACACTAAAAACGTTGCCGATTCCCTGCGTATCCCGCTGCCCAAAGTGGATGCAGCTGTAAAGCTGCTGGATGACGGCAATACCATCCCGTTCATTGCCCGCTATCGGAAAGAAGCCACTGGCGGATTGGATGAGGAGCAGCTGCGGCAGATTCAAGAAAATTTAGCACGGCTGCGATCCCTGCAAGAACGGCGAGAAACTATCCTTAAGGGCATTCAGGGGCAGGGCAAACTCACCCCGAAAATAGAGGAAAATATCCAATCAGCCTTTACGCACACAGAGTTGGAAGATATATATCAACCCTATAGGCCCAAACGGAAAACCAGAGCTGGTACAGCCCGAGAGAATGGATTGGAAGGATTATCCGAGCTAATCTTGAAGCAGCCGGCAATCAACCAGACATTAGAAGAGGCAGCTAAACCCTTTATATCCGCCCGGGTGAAAACCCTCGAGCAGGCCTGGCAGGGAGCCAGAGATATCGCCGCTGAAACCATAAGTGATCACCCAGAGATAAGGAAGGCTGTTCGGAAGAAAGCCCTGAGTATCAGCACATTAACTACGGAAAAGAAAGCGGAAATTGAGGATCCCAAACAGGTATATCGGGATTATTATGATTTTACCCTCCGGATAGACCGGCTGCGGCCCCACCAAACCCTGGCCATTAACCGGGCGGAAAACGAGAGAGTGCTGAAGGTAAAACTCTCCCTACCTGAGCAAATCTGGCAGAAGGTGATCTCAGCGCACTTTCCACAGAACCCCCCCGCTCCATTTTCCGGACAATTATCAAAAACGATTGATGATGCCGCGAAAAGATTGCTCCTGCCGGCAATTTATAGGGATGTCCGCCGGATACTGACAGAAAAAGCAGAAGATCACGCGGTACAGATATTTGCTAAAAATCTTCGTGCCCTGCTGCTCCAGCCTCCCTTGGCCGGGCATACTGTGCTGGGCATGGACCCTGGTTACCGCACTGGATGTAAAGTTGCCGTGATTGACCCGACTGGAAAACCTCTCCAAACGGGGGTAATCTATCCCGTCCCACCCCGCAGCCAAATAGAAAAAGCCCGAGAATTCACGAGGGAGCTCATCCGAAAGTATGGCGTTACATTGATTGCCATTGGCAATGGGACGGGATCCAGAGAAACTGAGAATTTTACAGCAGGGTTGATAAAAGAGTTTGACGATTTGAAATATTTGATCATCAACGAAGCCGGCGCCAGCGTATACAGCGCCAGTAAATTAGCAGGATGTGAACTGCCTGAGATGGATGTCAGTTTGCGTGGTGCAGTTTCCATTGCCCGGCGGGTTCAGGATCCACTGGCGGAATACGTGAAAATTGATCCTAAATCCCTCGGCGTTGGCATGTATCAGCATGACCTGAACCAGGCAAAATTAAAGCGGAAATTGGCCAACGTTGTGGAAAGTGTGGTCAACCAGGTGGGAGTGGAGCTCAATACAGCATCTCCAGCTCTCCTGGCGCATATTTCCGGTATTGGAACCGGACTTGCGGAGCGAATTGTTTCCTATCGGGATGATAGTGGATTGTTTTCGGGACGCAATGAATTACTGGAAGTACCCGGAATGGGGGAAAAAACCTACCAGCAAGCAGCAGGTTTTCTGCGCATCCGGGAAGGTGTAAATCCTATCGATGATACTGCGATCCACCCGGAAAGTTATCCAGCAGCTTTAGCAGTGCTGGATCTGGCAGGCATTCAAGCGGAAGAAAAACCAAAAATCCGGCAGGCAGCCCTGGTTGAGCTAAGCAGGGAAAAATCTGCAGAAGATTTGGCACAAGATCTTCAGATTGGCGTACCTACATTGATTGATATCTTCAGCCAACTCGCTAAACCGGGACGAGATCCAAGGGAAGACCTGCCAAAACCATTCCTGCGCAGTGATGTGCTATCCATGGATGATCTGGTTCAGGGGATGGAACTGCAGGGTACAGTCCAGAACGTGGTGGAGTTCGGCGCCTTTGTTGATCTGGGTGTGAAGCAAGATGGTTTGCTGCACAGGACACAAATCCCGGTCGGATTGGATCTAAATCTGGGGGATATTATCCGAGTGACCATTCGGAGTCTAGATAAGGACCGGGGTAGGATCAGCCTGGGATGGGCGGGGGATTGAAATCAACGCAAAGATATTTTTTTATACTCCCTTCATTCTTAAGTGAAAAATTTACCTGGGTTAATAAGGTGCACCAAACCGGCCTTCCCTGCCGGGTTTAAAGGATGTTAAAATCAACAATAGACCATAAACGTAATATCCCGGATCAATAACCCAAAGGATTGAAGACATGGCAAATAAACAACACGATTCCTTAGAAAATAAGGCTTCAAAAACCATTTCTATTGGATTGGTGGGTTTTGGCGGAATTGGCAAACTGCACACGGTAAATTGGCGCAACCTTCATCTTTATTATCCAGATCTACCCGTTAAATTATATCTCCGGGGGGCGGCAGCAAGAACCCAAGACACGGTGGATCAAGCGGTTCAGCAGGGCGGGTTTGAGTACGGAACGACAGATTACCAGGAATTGATGGATGATCCAGAGATCAACCTGATTGATATCTGTACCCCCAATAACCTCCACTATCCAATCTTTAAGGTAGCGCTGAGAGCAGGTAAACATATTTACTGTGAAAAACCCCTGGCTTTAAACCTGGAAGAAGCGGAGGAAATGCTGACTCTGGCAGAGGCGTCAGACCAGGTCGTTCAATTAGCCTTTAATTACCGGTTTATTCCTGCTGTGATGCGGGCCAAAAAATTAATCGAGGAAGGGTTCCTGGGGGAGGTCATTAACTTCCGGGCGCAATATTTCCATACCGGCTATCTGAATCCAGAAAAACCGATGACCTGGCGGCTGTCCCAGGAAACATCCGGTGGTGGCGCGCTGGTAGATCTTGGATCCCATGTTATCGATTTGATGCTCTATCTGGCAGGCCCCTTTAAAAGAATCATAGCCCAGACCAAAACGTTTGTTGATCAGCGGCCCGTTAAGGCAGGCGCAACGGAGAAGGTCAAAGTTCTGGTTGATGATCATGCCCAGTTGCTGATTGAGTTAACTGAAGGGGGAGTTGGGATAATTGAAGTATCCCGGGTAGCCCAGGGAACAACGGATGATTTGAATTTCGAAATTCACGGCAGCAAAGGGGCAATAAAATTTGATGTCATGGATCCGAATTGGCTGTATGTGTATGATGCCAGGGAGATAAGTTCCGCGAATGGGGGAAACCATGGTTTCAAGCAGGTTCAGACGATGCACAGTTATCCATCCAATGCCATCCCGGGAGCCAGAAGTATGGTTAATGCCATGAGCATGCATGCCAATTCCCAATACCAGATGATCCTGGCGGTGATTGGGCTGCAGCCAGCCAGCCCCACGACCCGGGAGGGTTATCTTGTTCAGCAGGTGTTGGATGCCAGCTATCGTTCTGCCCGGGAAGAACGCTGGGTGGATTTACCTCATGAGAAAAGGGAATAAAACCAAATACATACACGACACTATTTGTTACTTGGATTTGTCTTAATTTCAGGCTAACAAACAGAGACAACACACAAACACCTGCTGAAGTATTTAATCAGCAGGCGGATTATTGTTTTGGTATCTTTCTGTTTCTATTACAGATCTATGAGGTTTTTATTGATGACACCCTAGGCGTGGATCGCTTGACCGGTCACAGCTTTGGCAGCTTCATGTAAAACCTCACTAAGCGTGGGGTGGGCGTGAATATTATGCCCAATCTCTGCCGGAGTGAGTTCATTCTGCTGGGCCAGGGTCAATTCAGGAAGCAGTTCAGTTACCTCGGGCCCAATCAGATGAGCACCCAGGATTTCCCCATACTTTTTATCAACGACAAGTTTAACCCAGCCTCCGTAATCGTTCATCCCCAATGCTTTCCCATTGGCCTGGAAATTAAATCGGCCCACAGCAACCTCGTATCCCGCATCCTTGGCCTGCTGCTCGGTTAAACCGAAAGAGGCTACCTGGGGATGGCAGTAGGTTGCCCGGGGCATATTCTGGTACTGGATTTCAGTCGAAGGAACTCCAGCTATATTTTCGGCACAGATTACTCCCATTGCCATACCCACATGTGCCAACATCAGCTTTCCAGTCACATCACCTATGGCCCAGATGCCTGGCACATTGGTTGCCATAGATCCATCAATTTCAATGAATCCACCCCGGTCTACCTTTACACCCGCTTTATTTAAACCCAACTCCTGGCTGTTGGGGACAAAACTGGTTGCCAGTAGAACTTGATCGGCAGAGATTTTTTCCTCTCCCTCTGGCGTTTCCACAACTATATTCACCTTGGTCTTTAGTGTTTCAACCTTGGTAACTTTACTCTTGACCAGGGTAGTTATGCCTTGTTTGTTAATCGCCTTCTGCAGCGCTGCACTGATTTCTTCATCTTCATTTGGAACTATCCGGTCAAGCATTTCCACCACAGTCACGGGTGCCCCGTAGCTATTCCAGATGGTAGCAAATTCCATCCCAATGGCTCCCGCTCCGACAATCAGGACGGATTTGGGTAAAGAGTCCTGCAAAATGGCTTCTTTATAGGTAAGAACTCGTTTGCCGTCAATTCTTATTCCGGGGATGATAAAGGGTCTGGCGCCGGTAGCAATGATAATGTTACCTGCTTGAAGTTCTTCAGTGCCATTTTCATCGCTGACCTGGATTGTGTTTTGGGAAGTGAAAACTGCACTGCCGGTAAAGAGTGTGATCTTGTTTTTCTTTAATAAATATTCCACTCCTTTGGTCAGTCGTTTTGAAACCTGGCGGCTGCGTTTAACCGCAGCGCTGTAGTCGAGATTTAAATTGTCAAACGAAAAACCAAAATCCTTACCCTGGGTCCGGAGGGTATAAGCCACCTCGGCGTTTTTAAGCAGGCTCTTGGAAGGGATGCAGCCGACATTAAGACACACACCGCCTATAAATTCCTTCTCTACTATCGCAACTTTCTGTCCGAGTTGGGCAGCTCGAATAGCTGCCACATACCCTGCAGGACCTGCGCCAATAACAATCAAATCAAATTTACTCATGATTTTCCTCTTCCTGAAATTTTCTAAATTATTCCTCAAAGGGGAATTTATGCCCCCATTGTTCCCGAACCGTATCCAGTGTTTTTATTATGCTCAGGGTCTCATCCAGCGGCATAATATCTGACTCGGTTTTCCCCTTTTTAATGCAGTTTATTACTTCCATAGCCTCGTATTCATACCCGGTAAATCCATCAAGCGGCAGGGAGATCAGCTCAGGATCTTTGCCTTCCACGTACAGGGTCATTTCAACAGGTTTGTACCAGGGTGAATGGACCACGATTTTACCCTTGCTGCTAAATAAAACGGCATCTTTATCATCGTAGGAGATCTGTGAGGACATCAAGCAGACCAATTGACCCCGGGAGTACCGCAGCACCAGCGAAGTTTGGTAATCCGCGCCGCTCTCTCCAAAACTTGCCAGACCGGTAACAGCTTCAGGTTCTCCGAACAGGCTGGAAGCCCAGGATACTCCATAGGATGCGGTGTCTAACAGGACACCCGCACCGAGGTTAAGATCAAAGAAGCGGTTCTTCAGATCATAGGGTGGTTTGGCGAGAAAATTAATTGTGATGCCGTTTGCTTTTCCGATTACTTCTTCTTTCAGTAATTCCCGAATCCGGACATGGATGGGGAAGAATCGGGTCCACATGGCTTCCATCAAGAATAAGTTCTTTTCCCTGGCCAGATCAACCATGGCCTGGGCTTGTTTGGCATTGATGGCAAAAGCTTTTTCACACAATACATGTTTGCCGTGATTGAGGCTCATGATGACATCGCGCAGGTGATAAACGCCGGGTGTGCCGATGTACACAATATCAACATCGGGATCTGCGGCAACATCTTCGTAATTCGTGTAGCGGCGGGTAATATTAAATTTATCCCCAAACGCATCGCCAGTTTCCTTTTTCCGGGATCCAACTGCCAGCAGCTCAGCGTGTTCAGGTATGTTATTCAGGGCTTCGGCAAACCTGGTGGCTATTTTCCCTGTTCCCAGGATAGCCCATTTCATTCGATCAGACATAAAGATCCCCGCACTATTTAATAGCTTAGCGATAAACGATTAGTCGAAATTAATACCTTCTTCCGCCCAGACAATTTTTCCTTCTTTTTCCCTCCTGGCTGGGATCACACATAAAAAACCCAAGGGTTCCTGTCCTGTATTTGAGAGCTGATGGAGAACATCAGGCGGAATATGAAGGATATCTCCCCGAGCGATGGGGTAAAACTCTTCGCCCATCTGGACTTTACCCTCACCTTGAAGGATCAAAACCCCATGATCATGATGATGATGCTCTTTATTACTAACTCCTCCCGATTGGATCTCATAATAACGGAAAGCAAAATTCTCAGCACCTTCCTTTTTCCCAATCATCCAGGTTTCAGATACCTCATTGTTGTACTTCCGTGTGCGGGCGCCATCCCATTTGAAAATTTGTTCCCAATCGCCTTTAAATTTATGTATTGTTCCCATTTTCAGTTCCTTTTGATCTAAGAGTGGATGCGCCCAGGATAGCAGCAAGGGTTGCTAATGATATCCGTGAGGTTAAATCAAGGCTTAAGGGCGTGATAGACACCAATCCTTGTGCCATAGCATAGGCATCGGTGTCTCTTTTTAAATATTTTCCCTTGCTGGGCATATATGACACTTTGGCCGGTGTCCCAAATAGGTTGTCACGTTCATGAATTGTTGGTATGTAATAAGGCAGGCGGTCCTGCCGGGTTACGACACATTCTGTTTCGGTTGTGGCAGAAAGGGGAATTTCCAGTTTTAGCATGTCGGCGTCAAACGGCAGAGATTCATTCAGCATTTTTCCAGCAATTTGGCGAGTGAAATGTACAGCGGTGGAGAAATCCACGGTTGTGCTGTAGCTGTGATAATCAACACTGTCAATTTCCTGGGAAACTGCCAGGGTGGGTATTCCTTTTTCAGCAGCTTCAAGTGCGGCTCCTATTGTTCCTGAGACTGTAACACAGCTGCCAATATTCTCACCATAATTTATACCGGAAACCGCCAGAGCGATATCCCGGTCAGCCAATTCGAGGGTGGCATATTCAACAGCCAGAGCTGGCGTAGCTTTCACCCCGTATCCGTCCCAGCCGTGGTTTCCGTATTCGACTTTTGTTTTCGTTAAGGTCCCGTCTCTGCCACATTGCTGCGTCCGGCTTCTCCCCATACTGGTTTGCTGTTCGAGGGGAGCGACTATTAACAAATCTCCCAACGGGTGAAGCGCTTCCGCGGCAGCAGCCAGCCCGGGAGAGTGAATGCCATCATCATTGGTGAGCAGGATTAATGGTTTCATGACTGGTATACTTCAAGCAGTGCCTGGTGCAATTGAGAGATATCTTCATAAATAAAGTCAGGCTTAATATCGCCGCGGCTGATTTCTTCCTGGGAAGTCACTCCGGTAAGGACTGCGGCTGTACGAATTCCCAGATTAGAAGCTCCCAGGATGTCAGTCTCAAGGCGATCCCCGACCATGAGAGTATCCACGGGTTTTGCGCCGAATTCCTTTAACGCGGTTTGAAAGATTGCCGGGTGCGGCTTGCCAACCACAAAAGGTTTTACACCTGAGGCAAATTGAAGCGCGCCGATTACCATGCCTGTTCCTGGATTTATTCCTTCTGGAGTTGGGAAAGACCCGTCTGTATTTGTGGCAATGAAGGCGGCGCCGTTTATGATCAATCTCATGGCGATTTTGATCTTTTGATGATTGATCTGGCGGTCCATTCCCGCCACAACTGCGACTACTTCCTTCTCTGGGATTTCTTCTCCAATGGTTATCTGGAAACCGGCATCCTCTAGAGTTTTTATCAGCCCATCCATGCCAATCACGTGAAGAGGAGCCCCTTGTCCAAATCGTTCAAGCAAGTACTCTGCCGTGGTGGTGGAACTGGTAAACACAGAATTTGAGTTGGCAGAGACGCCAAATTTTCCAAGCTTATCTATGTAATCCTGAGCGGTGCGGGTGTTATTGTTTGTTAACAAGGCCCAGTTTATTCCGTTCCCAACTAAAAACTCAAAAAAGGGATTTATGCCGGGAATTGGATTGTCTGATTTCCACAAGACGCCATCTCCATCCAGAAGGATGGTTTTGAATTTTGTCAACTCCATATTGGGTCCTTTAGGGTTGCTTTTTTTTCTTTTCACAATGTTCCTGTGCCAATTTCAGCACACGGAGAGCGGTGAGATTATCTGTTACCAGGGAGTTAGCGAAACCTCCGCAGACTGCGCCAAGGATCGCTTCAGCTTTTTCGATAGCGCCAGCTACGGCCAAACGGGTCGGTATTTCCTGGAGGCTGGGCCAGGACGCGCCGATGCGCCTTTGATGAAAATCAACTTGAGAAAGGTTTCCTTCAATATCAAAATATAACGCACAGACATCTCCTACTGCATCGGCCGCTTGTAAGGATCGTAGATCTTGAAGGGAAATATGATTTTCAATATACAAGCTGCAGAACTCAGATTTTGTCGATCCAATCCCCATTAAGGCAATATCACATTCTTTGCCAACTGAGAGTGCTCTTTCAACAGTCGGGTCTTCTAATAAGGAGGCAGCCGTTTTTTCATTCTCGACAATAAAGGGTGAGTACAAATATATCCCCTCGCCGCCGATTTTTTGAGCCATTCGCTCTACCAGAATCTGGGCGCTGTAAGAATGGCGGGTTGATCCCAACACACCCACAAGCTGGACAACTGTGGTGTCCTTGACCGGATTGTCATCAAAAGCCTCAATTGTCGCCTGAACAGTTGTGCCCCAGGCGATTCCGATCTTGTGTCCAGGCTCAATTAGATTGGCCAATAATCTCGAAGCGGCTTTGCCAAGACCCTTTTTGATATCGTCATAACTAGGTTGATTGCTAAAAACCACTACAGAGACATATTTAAGATTAAGTGCGCTCTGAAGTTTATCCTCCAGATCATGATCAAATTGGAAGGGATGGTGGATAATAATTTCTACAATTCCCTTCTCCCTGGCTTCGGTTAACATCCGGGAAACGGCGGATCGGGTTAAGCCGATCCGCTCTGCGATCTCGGTTTGTTTTTTATCTTCTTGATAATACTTCTCGGCTACAAAGGCTAACAGTTCATCTCGATCGTTGTTATTTCCCATGGGGATCTGTCCCGTTATCATAATGTTTCTGGAAAAGATGTTATTTAAGTCAATTGACAAAGGATAAACTTGTTATTATTATATCACATATGTGATATTGAAAATCACATATGTTAACAGACAGCGGCATTTTTCCCAGCCTGATTTCCCAAGGACTGAGATCGGGTGTATAAAAGCAGGGGAAAAATAGCCAATTTTAGTATTCTAGGAAATTTTTTTTTACAATGGGTTAGAAGGTATGAATATCAAAGATTTTTTATGTGAGGAAGCAATAATTCTGGGATTAGAGGCTTCAAGCTCAGAGGAAGTGATCCGAATCCTGGGAGGAAAGCTCCGGGATTTGGGATATGTAAAGGAGAATTTTATCGATGCTGCCCTGGCACGAGAGGCAACTATGCCTACCGGACTGCCGCTGGGAGGGAAATATAATGCCGCCATTCCCCACGTGGATATTGAATATGTGAAAAAGTCTGCCCTGGCACTCGCAACTTTAAGGGCACCTGTAGTGTTTTATAATATGGTGGAAAACCAGGTGGAGGTTCCTTGTCAGTTGGTGATTATGTTAGCCCTTGATAAACCCAAATCACAAGTGGAGATGCTTCAAAGTGTTGCAATACTTCTCCAAACCCCGGAGATGATTGAAAATATACTATCCGCGAACGCGGTTGATGAGGTTTTCGGTGTCTTGCCGTAGGTGGGAAAGCGGAGCCGAGCAAATTAATATTATCATCAAAACATTCAAGAGGACTAACAATGACAAAAACCGTAATCGTTTCATGTGGCACCGCAATCGCAACATCCACTGTTGCAGCCAAGGGAATTGAAGAAGCTTGTAAGGAAGCGGGAGTAGCAGTTGTGACCAAACAATGTAAGACTGCAGAAATTCAGGCTTATATTGACCAGGGAGCAGATTTAATTGTTACCACAACTCAAATGCGATTTGACCCCGGTATCCCTGTAATTAATGGATTGCCCTTCTTAACCGGAATTGGTAAAGAGCAGATGATTAACGAAATTGTTGAGTTCTTAAAAGACTGATACCCGAGTGCTAGATCGGAAAAATGAACTTTCCGAAAGGAGGTGACAAGGGAATTAGATAATTCATAGGATTATTTTCTCATTATTATTGAATGTTTATGTTTTATATGGAGGAAAAGTAATGGATTTTTTAACAGGATTAAAAGCTCTTGTTGATACCCTAGGCTCCACTGTTTTGCTTCCAATCTTTATTTTTATTTTCGCTGTAGCTTTAGGCACAAAGGTTGGCCGGGCATTTCGATCCGCCGTGATCATTGGTGTAGCTTTCATTGGTATAAATTTGGTTATTGGCTTGATGTGGGGCGCTCTTTCTGGAGTATCCCAGGCCATTGTGTCCAATACGGGTATCCAACGGGATATTGTTGATGTTGGCTGGCCATCCGCTGCCGCAATTGCCTTTGGTTCAGATGTAGGGCTCTGGGTGATTCCAGTAGCTCTCCTGGTGAACGTTGTCTTGCTGGCGACACGGGTGACCAAGACCCTTAATGTTGATATCTGGAATTTCTGGCACTTTGCGTTTGCCGGCTCGCTGGTTTATGCAGCCACAGGCCAACTGGCCCTGGGGGTTGCTACTGCCGCTGTCGCCGCTGCCCTGATGCTATTCTTTGCTGACTGGACAGCTCCAGCAGTTCAGGAATTCTACAACCTGCCTGGGATATCCATACCTCATGGTACATCCACGGCTTATGTTGCCCTTGCTATTCCGATTAACTTGCTTCTTGACAAGATCCCGGGATTAAAGGATCTGGATGCTGATTCGGAAGGCATTGAACGTGTCCTGGGTCCCACCTTTGGTGATCCAATGGTGATGGGATTGGTCATCGGTGTAGTTCTGGGATTGATCGCCTATCTTGGTGATTTTGCCGGGAATGCCCTGGCCACAACGGCCAATATCTTGGTCCTTGGCGTTCAACTGGCTGCCGTTATGGTCTTGCTGCCTCGCATGGTCTCGATCCTGATGGAAGGCCTGATCCCGATTTCAAATGCTGCCCGTGAGTTTATGCAGAAACGCGCTTCTGATCGTGAAGTCTACATTGGTTTGGATTCCGCGATCTTAATTGGACACCCTTCAGTGATTTCCGCCTCCTTGCTGCTGGTGCCGATTGCGATTTTACTTTCTGTGATTCTGCCTGGAAACCGGATGCTGCTGTTTGCTGACCTGGCCATCTTCCCCTTCGTGATCGCCTTAACTGGCCCCATCACCAAGGGCAATGTTATCCGCATGGTCATCATCGGTACGGTGATTATCATCGTTGGGTTCTATATTGGCAACGCTATGGCGCCTCTGATGACTGAGGCTGCTGGCGCGGCTGGTTTTGCGATCCCCAGCGATGCTGCTATGATCTCCAGTGTGGGCGATGGCTTCATCTGGATACCATGGGCATTTATGGTGCTTGGTGGAGCTTTGAAGTGGGTCGGCGTGGGCCTGTTCACCGTGGTAATGGCTGTCTTCTGGTTCTTCTACAAGAAGAACAGTGCTGCCTGGGAAGCTGCCGCAGGTAAATAGGTTTTCTGCTCATGCATTTTACGCACTATAAATACTAAAGCATAAAAACTAGTTTGACATAAAATGGGGTGTGCGCAGAACAAACGGCATACCCCATTTATTGTGCAATTTGGATAACTCGAAATGATTGATCAGCTGGCAATAATTCCAAGAGGAGATAACTCACGATGATCCGTTCGTTTATCGAAGCAATTTTGGGGGTGTATGGCCGACAGATCCTGTATTTTTATGAAGCCAATGCTATTATTTTCAATTCTATTATTTTTGCCTATGGACTATTTATGCTGCTGGCCTGGAATAATATGGTGCGAGTTTACCGCTACCTGATCGTTGAGGTTGCCAAAATTGTACATTTGGATGACTCTCTCGGCCGGAAATCAACCAATAAACGAGTGCGAGACACCATTCAAATCCCCTGGGAACAGGCTGTCAGTAAAACTCCTTTCCCTTTCATTGGGCGGATAGGGGCGCTGCTGCCGAAACGGATAACAGTGGAAACCTTGCAAATGTATTTTGCTGAGAAAGATATTGTTGACCAGGCGATCAAGCTTCTTAAGGGGGAAAATCTAAAAAAAATGACCCCTATGTCACGTCAGATGCTCAAGCGCGAACGGGCGAAAAAAGAAGGCACCCTTTTATTGTCTGACACGAAATCAAAACAAAAAGATTCGGATCCCCAAGAAGACAAAAATTCTTAGATCAAACATTCACCTAGAAGAGTTCTGATCCTGGTAAAAGACGGCCTTATCGACCGCAGCAGATCCTGTCTCCATCCGACAGGAACCTTACCGCGTTCCGATTAACTTGACAGTTCCTGAGAGTCCTTAGATCCTGCTACGAAGGTTTCTCTATTTGCAGCCAGATATTGCTATGCAGCCATATCGTTTTAACGAAATGGCACCTGCTCTTGATTTGCTGTAAACTCTTGATCTTGATACCACTTCCATCAAGCTAAAAATACCAGAAAAAATACCCCCCCCTTTGCCTTGCGGCACGGTCTTTGAGGATTGGGGGGTTGGTAGAAAACGAATAGACCTGGAAGTCGGCTGTATTTTACTTGAGGTCAGCCATTCACCGACTGTTGGTAAACCCCCAGAAGATAGAATTTGATTCCCCACCCCCGCAAACCAGATCCGGAAGCGCGGCACGATGTAAGCGCTCTTCAGGCATCTGGTGCCCGCCCAGGTTATGTAAATTGTGGGTTGAACGGACGCCTGATGAACTTGACAAAAACCTCTCAGCCCTCTATAATAATCACGCATGTGATTATTAATATCACATATGTGAAATCAGTTCAACATGAAAAAATCGTGGTCAAGCAACCTGGAAACCATACCGGTGGGGCTGTATGAAAAAGCCCTGCCAAAAGAATTGACCTGGAAGGAACGACTTTCCTTGACCAGGAAAACCGGTTTTGATTTCCTGGAAATTTCCATTGATGATACAGATGAGCGCATCGCCCGCCTGGGTTGGACCAAAGAGAAAAAAAACAAGATCAAATCCCTCGTAGAGACAACTGGTGTAAAAATCCAATCTTTGAGTCTCAGCGCTCACAGGCGCTTTCCGCTTGGCAGCGAGTCTGCAGCTACCCGGACACGGGCCTTGGATATATTTAAGAGATCTGTTGATCTGGCGGTTGATCTGGGAATTCGAACTATCCTGGTTGGAGGAGCGGAAAATTATAACCAGGAAATCGATCAGTTTTCCAAGGACAAGTTCCTAGAGAACCTGGGCGCAGGATTAGAATGGGCCAGCGGCGCGGGCGTAATGCTGGCATTAGAAAACTGGGATATCCAGATAGATACCTTATCAAAAATAATGAAGTATGTCCGTTATTTTAATTCGCCTTGGTTTCAGGTTTATGCAGATTTAGGGAACCTGATTTTTGCCGGAGTGGACGTGGTTTCCCAGCTGGATGAAGTAAGGGGGCATATTGCAGCTCTCCATATTAAAGACACGGTTCCCGGGCAGCTCCGGTATGTGACTCCCGGAGAGGGAGATGTGCCGTTTGTGGATGCATTTGAAAAATTAGCCGAGATCGGGTTCCAGGCTCCAGTGGTTTTAGAACTCTGGACCGAGGAATATCCTGACGCGGTTGAAATTGTTGAGGAAGCTGGAAAATACATTAGAGCCCGGATGAAAGAGGGCTGGAGCAGGTTTCAAGCCAGGCAGCTCCAATAAGAGGAGATATACAGTTCGATGACTAATAAACCCTTGCTTCAATTAGCATTAGATTATTTTGATTTTGCTCCTGCCCTGGCAATGGCACAAATTGTCCACAAGGAAGTTGATATTATCGAGATTGGCACTCCTTTAACCAAAGCCGCAGGTATGCTGGCGGTGAAAACAATCCGGGAGATGTGTCCTGATAATCTGATCCTGGCTGATATCAAATCTCCTGATGTTGGTGGAGGAGAAGCAAAGATGGCTTTTGACGCAGGAGCTGACTGGATGACAGTTTTGGGTGCTGCGCCCCTGGATACGGTCAAACTTGCTTTAGCGGAAGCTAATTCCAGACCAGGTAAGGAAATGTTCATCGAACTTACAGGCATTAGAGATATCATTGACCGCGCCAAGGAATGGCGAGGTATCGGGGTTGAACGTATGGTTTATCACAGGGGATGGGATGAAGGCAATCTTTCCCGCTCCTGGGACCCACAAGACAAAGATACAATCCGAGAATTGATCCGGATGGGATTTAAAGTTTCAGTCGCTGGCGGTCTAGGACTGGATATGATTCCATTTTTCAAAGGGTTAGATATTTCCGTTTTTATTATCGGCAGAGCAATTCGGGAAACTCCTGATCCTGCTGCAACCGCCCGGAAATTTCGGGAAGCGATTAATAGATAGACGATAAATTCATTTGGGGAGGTAAGCAGGTATGAAATTAACGAAAGAAAATGCAGAGCAGTATTTGCTGCAAATGTACCAAATTCGTGCTTTTGAGGAACAGGCAGAAAAAAGTTATATGGCAGGCAAAATTCACGGTACGATGCATCTGTCAATTGGGCAGGAAGCCTCAGCAGTCGGTTCCATCAGCACATTGGAACCGACTGATTACATTATCGGTCATCACCGCGGCCATGGACTTTGTATTGCCAAGGGCGCAGATCTGAACCTGATGATGGCTGAATTTTACGGCAAGGAAAACGGATACTGCCGGGGCCGGGGCGGTTCCATGCATATTGCTGATGTGAGCGGGGGCAACCTGGGGGCAAATGGTGTTGTCGGCGGTGGTATCCCCCTGGCTGTGGGTGTTGGGATTGGCTTGAAGATGCAAAAAGAAAACCGCGTTTTGCTGGCATTCTTTGGTGATGGCGCTGCCTCAACAGGTGCTTTTCATGAATCAATGATTCTGGCAGTTCTTTTCCAGGTTCCAGTTGTGTTTATCTGTGAAAACAATCAGTACGCAATGTCCTTTTCTGCCAATGATTGGACGACTAGTAAAAAGATCGCAGCCCATGGAGAAATCTACGGAATGCCCGGAAGCACATCAACTGACGGAAATGACCTTCTGGAGGTCCAGAATGCAGTTGAAGTAGCAGTAAAACGGGCTCGTGAAGGAGGAGGTCCTTCCTTAATTGTAAATGATACCTACCGTTGGCGGGGACATTCCAAAAGTGATCGGAATCGTTATCGAACTAAAGAGGAGATCGAAGAATGGAAAAAGAAGGATCCGATTGCAAGATTCCGGAAACATTGCCTCAATGAAAAATTGTTATCGGAACAAGAAGCTGGAGAAATTGAAAAGCAGAGTTACGCTGACATCGAGTCAGCCCGCCTGTTTGCCGAAGCCAGTCCAGAACCTGACGTCGCAACACTTGAAGAAGGGGTATACGCGCCATGAGAGAGATTACATATTTAGAAGCTGTACGCGAGGCAATGACCCAGGAAATGGAACGAGATCCCCGGGTTTTCCTGATTGGAGAAGACGTTGGTGAATACGGCGGAGCTTTTCAAGTATCCTACGGTATGCTGGAAAAGTTCGGTCCCGAACGCATCCTGGACACACCCATTACTGAGTTGGGTTTAACTGGCGCGGCAACGGGAGCTGCCTTAATTGGTATGCGCCCCATCGCAGAAATCATGTTTATGGATTTCACCACCCTGGCATCGGAGCAGCTGGTTAACCAGGCGGCAAAATTACGTTTTATGTTTGGTGGTCAATCCACGGTTCCAATGGTATTGAGAACACCGGCAGGATCTGGAACAGGGGCAGCTGAACATCATTCCCAGAGTTTCGAAAACTGGTTTGTGCATGTGCCTGGTCTAAAAGTTGTTATGCCCACCACGCCCTATGATGTCAAAGGTTTGTTAATTGCATCCATCCGGGATGATAATCCGGTAGTTTTTATTGAACACAAACTGCTTTATAAAACCAAGGGAGATGTGCCGGAAGAACTGTATGAAATTCCTCTGGGAAAAGCTGATATCAAACGAGAGGGAAAAGACCTCACTACAATAGCCACCGGAATAATGGTTCAGAAATCTCTCACGGCTGCTGAAGAGCTTGACAAGGAAGGCATTGATATTGAAGTTGTTGACCCCCGCACTCTTCGCCCCCTGGACACCGAGACAATTGTTAACTCTGTGAAAAAGACCGGCAAAGTGCTGATCGTGCATGAAGCGGTGAAAACAGGCGGCTTCGGCGGCGAACTCGCCGGTGTGATCGCTGAAAGTGAAGCATTTGGATATTTGGATGCGCCGATCCTGCGTTTGGCGGGACGGGAAGTTCCCCTTCCGTATAACCGAAACCTTGAACACAAAGCAGTTCCCCAGGTTGAAGATATAATTGAGAAAGCTAGGGAACTGGTTAATTTAAGGGTGTAATATGGCAATTGAAATGATCATGCCTAAAGTGGACATGGACCAGGAAACCGGGACAGTGGTTGAATGGCTGAGAGGCAATGGGCAGCAAGTTAAAGAAGGCGAAACAATCCTGGTGATGGAAACAGACAAGATTGCCATTGATGTTGAAGCGCCGGGAACTGGAATCCTGGATGGCATCTCAGCTAATCCGGGAGACGTTGTTCCTATCGGGACGGTGATAGCCTATATCCTGGCAGAAGGGGAAGAGCTGCCAAAGAAACCAAGAGAATCGACCGCGCCGGCTTTGGATACACCGGCTGCAGCCTCTCCAGTTTCCCCCGCCGAAAAGGAGATATTTGCTACACCGGTTGCCAGAAATATGGCAGCAGTTCATGGTGTTGATCTGGCGGCTGTAGAATCAATTGGTACTGGCGGGAAAGTCACCAAAGCGGATGTTCAGGCAGTTGTCTCCCGGGCTGCCAAACCGGTTGACCCCAGGGATATTTATGCAACACCAGCTGCGAGAAGAACTGCCAGAATTGAGGGGGTAAACCTGGGATTAGTTCAGGGCAGCGGTCCGGGAAGTCGGATCCAGTTATCTGATGTAAAAGGCTACCTGAACAGTAAACCCCAGGCTACTTTAGCAGCAAGTGCTCAGATACAAGCAGGGGAAATTATTCCATTAATTGGCATGCGCCGGACTATCGCAGAGCGATTAACTGCAAGTTATCAATCCATACCACACATCCAATTTACTGTTCGTGTTGATATGACTAATTTCATCAAAGCGCGGAATGACTACAATGAATTAGCCCTGAAACGCGGAGATGAAAAGGTGTCAGTTACTGCCGTGCTGGTAAAATTGGTGTCGATGGTTTTAGCAGATCATCCCTGGGTAAACAGTTCGCTCATTGATGACAAAATCATCCTTCACAAGGATGTTAACATTGGGGTTGCGGTAGCTCTGGAAGAAGGATTAATTGTTCCTGTGATCAAAAACGCAGATCAAAAAGGAATCAGTTTGATCGCCTCCGAAACCAACGATCTCATTAACAGGGCCAGAGAGGAAAACCTGAACAGCTCGGATGTCAAAGGTGGAACATTTACGATAACCAACCTTGGACCGTTTGGTGTAGAGCAGTTTAATGCCATCATTAATCCTCCAGAAGCAGGTATCCTAGCGGTGGGATCCACAACAGCTGAAGTTGTGGCTTTACCAGATGGTACGATTGCCGCCAGACCGATTATGCATCTGACATTGTCTGCAGATCACAGAATTGTAGATGGTGCTGTTGCAGCTAGATTTATTGGTGATTTAAAGACCACTTTAGAGAGTCCAATCTTGATGAACTATTAAGTAGGAGAACTTATGCCGGAAATTACTGCAATTATTTATCACAAAGTAGGTCTTCATGCCCGGCCCGCGTCTAAATTTGTGCAGACAGCCGCAAAATACTCAAGTGATATAGAAGTCACCCATAGCGAGACCACAGCCAATGCAAAAAGCATCCTAAGTGTTCTCACGCTTGGCGCGAATAAAGGTGCAGAAATTACCATCAAAGCTGAGGGGGAAGACGCCGAACAGGCGTTGAAAGCTCTTGAACAGCTGGTGTTGGATAATTTTGGTGAGGACGAATGAAATCTATTTCGGGTATTCCTGCTTCCTATGGTATTGCAATCGGTCCAGCTTTTGTATTTGACCGTACCGAGATCGTCATTGAAACCTATTCGATAAATGATCCTGTTGCAGAGTGGAAACGGTTTGAAGAAGCCCGGGAAAAAACCCACCAGCAGCTTGATGAAGCTTATCAGAAAACCAAAAACGATTGTGGTGAAGAAGCAGCTGAAATCTTTAATGCCCAGAAATTAATGCTGGAGGATCCTGAATTAATCAATTTAGTAAAAACCCGGGTTGAAAAAGATCTTGCCAATATTGAATCGGCTTTATATGAAACAGCTGAAAGCTATGCCCAACAGTTGGAAGCAATTAATGATGAATATATCAGCGCCCGGGCGCTGGATGTCCGGGATGTTTCATCTCGCTGTCTGAGAAATCTATTAGGCACAACCGATTCACCTGCTGCCGCATTAAGAACCCCCTCGATCATTGTAGCAAAGGATCTCACTCCCTCTGATACAGTCTTGCTTAATAAGGATTTTGTTTTGGGATTTTGTACGGCCGAAGGTGGATCAACTTCCCATACAGCAATCTTAGCCAGAGGACTTGGCATTCCTGCGGTTGTGGGAGCGGGAACCGATATTGAAAATATTCAGAATGGTGAAGATTTGGTAATTGACGGTGACGCGGGTGTAATAGTTATCAACCCTGATCCGGTCGCGCTGAAAGAATTCAGCCGCAGACAGGAGATATTTTATCAGCTCCGGGCTGAGGCTGAGGCAATTACCCATCAACCCGCTGTAACAACTGACGGTCATCAGGTGGAAGTTGTCGCCAATATTGGGAATGTGGAAGGTGTACAAACGGCTCTCGATGCTGGAGCTGAAGGCGTGGGATTATTGCGCTCCGAATTCTTGTATCTGGAAAGATCCAGTCTGCCGACAGAAGAAGAACAATACCAAAAATACAAAACAATTGCCGATGCATTTGGAGATAAACCGGTCATCCTGCGTACGCTGGATGTGGGGGGAGACAAGGATATTCCATATATTGATATGCCCCCGGAAACAAATCCCTTCCTGGGAGTCAGGGCAATCCGGCTTTGTTTATCCCGTCCCGAGTTGTTTAAACCTCAATTGCGAGCGGCCTTAAGGGCAGGATATGGGAATAATCTAAAATTGATGTTCCCCATGGTTGCCACTGTAGATGATGTACTAAAAACCCGAGAGGTTTTGGAAGAGTGCCGGGATGAGTTGAAAAAAGAAGGGTACGATGTGGCAGAAGAGATGGATATTGGTATTATGATTGAGATTCCTTCAGCTGCGATTATGGCTGATCAATTATCCGAAGTTGTAGATTTCTTTTCGATCGGAACCAATGATCTCAGTCAGTATACTTTAGCGGCGGACCGAACCAATGCCCAGGTTGCTCCGATTGCATCCGGTTTCCAACCTGCCGTCTTCCGCTTGATTAAAGGGGTGATTGACGCTGCGCATCCAAACGGAAAATGGGTTGGTTTGTGTGGAGAGATGGCTGGCGAGCTGTTGGCCATTCCTATTCTACTGGGACTAGGACTGGATGAGTTCAGTATGAATCCTCCTGCCATTCCTTTTGCAAAACAACTGATTCGCTCGATATCTTTAGAGCATGCTCAACGGGTTGCTCAAACAGCGTTAAACTTAAGGAGCGATTCTGAAATTCGGGAATATATCCAGAAAATGGTCCCGGAAGTAAATATAGGGTAAGAAGTCCATGCGAACATTTCCCGAATGCTACGGCTGCCTCCTGCGGCAGGCTGTGTCCGCTATGAATTACGGCGGGGTAGATCAGAGGACCCAAATCGATACCATAAAAGAAGTACTGCATACCCTTGAGAAAGCAGACGATTCGCTTACTCCATCTAACCTTGCCGGTCAAACGAATCAAGTAATAAGAGAGATGGTTGGGATCGATGATCTTTACCGAGAGATTAAACGGAAAAGCCACCTCATGGCCGAGGAATATCTGGAGGATTTGATAGACTTGTCAAATGAGGGCAACGACAAACTCGAGCAAGGACTAAAGGTAAGCGCAGCAGGCAATATTATTGATGTTGTTCACGTGAATGATTATGATCTCTGGGATGAAGTAATAACTACTGTAAACCAGGAGCTGTTGGGTGGGGGAGTAGAAGCTTTTCAGCAAAGAATTGACGATTCGCCTTATTTGTTGTATCTGGCGGACAATGTGGGTGAAACGGTATTTGACCGAGTATTTATTGAAACCCTGGACATTCCCGTGATCTATGCAGTCAAAGGTGGACCCATTCTAAATGATGCCACCCTGGAAGATGCTCTGGCAGCCGGAATTAATCAGGTAGCCGAGATCGTAGAGACAGGGTCCCGGGCGCCTGGCACAATTCTCAGTCAATGTTCGGATGAGTTCCAGCAGCTGTTCGAAAAATCAAGTTTGATCCTATCCAAAGGACAGGCAAATTATGAAACGCTGGATGACAAGGGGGACAAAATATTTTTCCTGTTACGGGTTAAGTGCCCCATCCTGAGCCGGGAGATTAATGTGCCTCTTGACACACTGGTGCTGAAGCAGGGAGCCTCTCTGAATTAATCGGCCCAGACACTATTCCCCTGCTGACCCCCCTTCAACTAAATATCAAACACATCCCCCTGTTCTGGATACTCGACATCCTGTATGCCTGCTTCATGCAATTTCTCCATCAGCGGTTCTGCGCCGCGGGGTTCGCCGTGGACCAGGAATACCTTTTTGAGGGTTTCTTTGGTTGCCAGGGCGTATTCCAACAGCAGCTGCTGTCCGGCATGGGCTGAAAAGCCGTTGATAGTGACAACTTCTGCTCGGAGGTAGTAGGTTTTCCCAAATATTTTGATTTTCTTTTTCTGCTCAGCCAGCCGCCTGCCTAGCGTGTGGGGAGCCTGCCATGACACAATCAAAATCGTGTTGCGAGAGTCCTCGATATGGTTCTTCAGATGGTGGAGAATACGACCTGTTTCTGCCATGCCTGAAGCAGAGATGACCACAAACGGGGGCTTTGTGTAATTAATTTTTTTGGATTCCTCCACTGATAGAGTGTATTTTAATCCCTCAAAATCCAATGCGGCGTGGTGTTTATCCTCGGAGATAAAGGTCCGGGTTTCCTCATCAAAACATTCCGGGTGCTCCCTGAAAACCTGTGAAGCGCGAATAGCCAGCGGGCTGTCCACAAAAACGGGGATTTCGGGGATATCCCCATCCTCAACCATTTTATGCAAGGAATACACCAGCTCTTGGGTGCGGCCAACAGCGAAGGAGGGAATTATCACTCTTCCCTTACGGGCTATGGTTCGTTGGACTACATCACGAAATTCAAGAAAAGCCGCTTCCGGCTCGCGTTTTTTCTCATCGCCATATGTGGATTCCATGATCAAGATATCCGCGTTGTCAGGAAGAATTGGATCACTGATTAACTGCAATCCGGGTCGACCGATATCTCCGGAGAACCATAACCGGGAAGTTTCTCCCTCCTCAGTAATATCCAGGACAACTGCGGCGGATCCCAGAATATGGCCGGCATCAACCAGATGGGCTTTTACCCCGGGAACCGGTTTAAAATATTCCTGATAATTGACACTCTCAAACAGGGGAGCTACACGAGCAGCATCTTCCTTGGTATATAGCGGTTCAATTATCGGCTTGCCCTGTTTTAGGAGCTTTTTATTGAGATATTCAGCATCTTTTTCATGGATATATCCAGAATCCAGCAGCATGATATTACCCAGGTGAGCCGTTGCATTGGTGGTGTAAATAGGACCGTTAAACCCCTGTTTCACCAGATTGGGCAGGTTACCGCTGTGATCGATATGGGCGTGGGAAATGATTACTGCATCAATTTCATCTGGGCGAAAAGGAAAGGTCCGGTTGCGATTGAAGGCTTCTTTTCTGTGACCTTGGAATAATCCACAATCCAGCAGCAACTTATGATTATTGAGTTCCAGCAGATGCATGGAACCGGTAACCGTTCTGGCAGCCCCGTAAAAACGGATTTTCAATCAGCGCTCCTTGATACGCTTGCTTTTGTTAATGTAGATAAGATGTCTTCGCCAAATCTTTCTAATCTCCAGGGAACATCTGCGAGCACCTTGGATAATTCCTGTCTATTTGAGGGATTGGTTGATACCAACGCGTAAAGCAGTTCCCGGGGCAGAACAACTGCCGAGTTGACATTCATTTTCTGGGCAGCTTGTTTCCGCCAATCCCGGAGTGCTTTCTCCCTGGCAAAAAAAGAATCTTTGACCCGCTCACGCCGGGGCGGACGAACCGGATCGGAAGCCAAACCAGCGTTGATGGTTTGAACTAAACTTTCCGCGTGCCTCCGTAAAGCATTTTTTCCCACCAGGTCTAACTTCATAAGTTGCTGGGCGCTGGTTGGACACTGCTCTGCCAGGTTTAATAAGGTTTGAGAGCTCAGTACCTTAAATACTGGCTGGTTTCTTTTCCGGGCAACTTGGTCCCGATATTCGAAAAGTTTTACCAGAACGGCTGCTTTTTGAGGCGGGAGTTTTCTGGCTCCATTGATCCGCCAGTAGGGAGCGAGTTTTTCCTCTCGATCCTGACGGTGCACACGACAGGCGCGGGAAAAATCCTCGGTAGCGATTGGTGTGAGCCCCTTTTTTTCTAATTCTGCTGCCAGGGCATGGCGAATTTTTAGCAGGTAATGGGTATCTATTTGTGCATACTGGAGCATGTCTTCCGGTAAGGGACGTTTCCCCCAGTTGGCACGCTGATATTTTTTATTAACCTTAATACCGACAATTTCTTCTAGGAGCGCATCCAGACCAAGTTTTTTTCGGCCTAGAATTTGAGCTGCCAACATGGTGTCAAATAAATTCCGGAAACCAAATTGATACTCGTCGTACATGATTAAAATATCATATTCAGAGGCATGGAATATCTTCTCTATGCCGGGATTTGAAAAGATATCTCCCAGGGGAGAGATGTCCTCCAAGGCGAGAGGATCGAAAATATAATCCTTTTTGGAACTGGAAATCTGGATCAGGCAAACCTGTTCCCGGTAAGCATAGAGGCTGTTAGCTTCAGTGTCAACAGCCAGAGTCTTTTCCCCCTTAATATCCCGCAGTATTTTTTCAAAAACAGCTTGCTGATCTACGAATTGCGGGGGCTTAAGGGCGATATTGTTTGGCATCATAGATTTCTATTATAGCAGGGAGAATTGCATATGGGTGACAAGGCGACATGGTGGCGGGGAGTAAAGAGCAAGTTTTTAGTGACTAGGATAAAGATAAAAAAATCAAAAGATACAGGCATCCTGATTTTATTCTGCCTGTCCTGAGTGAAATCGAAGGGAGCTTGTCGAAGAAGCAGCCCTGGTGAAGCAAGGGCATATCGAAGGTTGACTGGGAGAGGGGCAGAATTGCTGATCGAATACACGTAATAACGTTTGAGTATTTCAACCTTAATTCAAATTATTGGTGGATCAAGGTCTTTTCGAAAATTAGCGCGTTATCCCCACCTTTGTAATATGCACTCCAGGTATCAACCTGCTGGTAGGCATGTTTTTTATAGAGCTGGATGGCGGGGTGATTAGACTGGCGTACGCTCAACCGGATCCGGGGCAAATTGATCTGCGATTCGCAGGCTTCCAGCAGTGCTGACCCAAGTCCAGTTTTCCGATATTTAGGAAGCACAGCCAGAGTGGCGATCCAGGCAGTTTGCTGCATCCGCCGCAAATCGGCTGCAATGAACCCAATCATCGCGTTTTCATCCACAGCTTTAAGACGAAGTACTTGAGGCAGGGTTAGTATTCCCAGGACATCCAGTATCGGCCAGGCATCAACTTGAAAACAGAGTCTTTCCAGCTGGTAAAGCTCTCTTAAGTCATGCCAGGTAGCGGGTATGATTTGAATTCCGCTACCTGGCAGGGTTTTGAACTCACTCATTTAACAATCCAGAAAGGGTGGACTGGGGTAGTCAGTTACAAGTCTTTTTCATAGTAGCGGTACGTTTTATACACTTCACCGCCCAAGGCAATAATCGGTCCGTTCATCAAGTCATTATTATCCAGGATCCAGCTCATTTCTGCCATTTTTATGCCCTTATTTATCGCTGCCTGGGCAGTTTTGTAATAAAACAAAGCATCAATGCCTAAATTGCGGTATTCTGGAATTACACCCAAGGCGAATACTCTGATCCAGCTGACTTTTTTGAGGATCTTCCAATGCCAGACCAGTTTAACCATAGTCCACCATTCTGGTGTATTGGGTTTGGGGTACGCAAGTCGCAGCGGTTCATTTAAATCCGGTAGCGTCAGGCTGAAACCAACAGTTTTGCCATCTTTTTCGGCTAAAAAAACCAAATCTGGGTCGAGGATGGTATGCAGCTCATCCGCTAGTTGATCAAATTCAGGATTGGTCATCGGAATAAAGCCCCAATTCTTTGACCAGGCATTATTGTAAAGAGCTTTGAACTTATTGACTTCTTCATTATAATTCTTCATGTCCAGGTTACGGATGGTGATGTCCTTGCGCTCCAGAACCCGGGTAGTAAGTTTATCCAGCCGTTCCCCGGTGATGTCCATAAACTCCTTTACACCTAGTTTGTATGCCCAAAGATCACGCGCATACTTGTACCCTAATTTTTCAATATAATCTACATAATACGAGGGATTGTAGGTCATCAGGATGCGGGGACGGTCGTCAAATCCATCCACCAGCAAACCGCACTCGTCGTTGGTAGACCACTGGGCCGGACCTCGCAGGGCAGTGTGTCCTTTTTCTTTCGCCCAGGCCTCAGCAGTTTTAAACAGCTGCTCCGCAGCTTCATAATCCTCCAGTACTTCAAAAAATCCGAAGAAGGCAATATTCTCATTCTGGTATTCGTTATGGAGGTGATTGGTAAAAACTGCAATCGTACCTACTATCTTGTCACCGCGAAGTGCTGTGTAAAACTGGACTTCAGCATGCTGGAAGAAAGGATTCTTCTCCGGGTCGGTAAAGTGCATTCGCTCTGAAAAGATCGGTGGCACCCAGTGGGGATTATCTTTATATACCTTCCAGGGAAAGCTTAAAAGCGCTTTTCTATCCTCAGTGGTATCAACAGACTTAATAATGAGGGAATTCATAAGGATATCCTTTAATGATTAGCAATGATCATTTCATAGTGAAGGGGAATTTTTTAGGGTTCACCTTAATTATACTAGATCGGAATCCCTATGGTATGATTTTAGGGTGATTACCCAACCCTTAATCCTGGGCCTTCTCCCTCCTTATTCGATCATATTGACCTGCAGTGCTGCACTCGGTTTGAGTTTGTCGGGTTGGATGGTTGCAGAGCGGAAGCGGTTCACCGTTGATGCCGGAATAGGACTGTTATTTGTAAGCCTGCTGGGGGCCAGGACTGGTTATATCCTTTTTAATCTGTCCTTTTTCAGGAACCATGCAGACCAAATGCCCCAAATCTGGCTGGGAGGTTTAAGCTGGCCGGGGGCGCTGATGGGGGCCGGCATTGCCTTATTGGGCATTCACCTGATCTGGAAGGAACCTCTGGGAGAACTGGCAGACAGCTATCTTCCAATGTTGGGAACCGTTGCAGTTGCGATCTGGATAACCGGTTGGAGAGCAGGGATTGGTTTTGGCCCCCGAATAGATTCCTGGTTCGGAATTCCGGTGCGAGATCTTTTTGGTGTTATTGAGAATCGCTGGCCCCTCCCTATACTTGGGGCGGTGTTAAGCGCAGGATGGATAACCGGCTTAGTCCTGCTTCCACTGGAACAGGGGAATGTTAAACCCGGCTGGAAGGCTGTATTCGGAATTACGGGTATTGTAGTGATTAATGGAGTTGTCTCCCTCTTCCGGGTAGACCCTGCACCTTTGTTATGGGGAATAAGAGGGGAAGCCTGGTTTTCCATAGCGCTGCTGGTCTGTATTGCTGGATTTTTTTTGAACCAGAGGAATTCAATAAACAATGAAAAAAATGAAACTGAATGCCCCCCTGGCGATTAATTCTCTAACCGACTTCATCAAATCTACTGTGAATAATGCTGGTTTTTCCAGGGCAGTTCTGGGTGTCTCTGGTGGGGTGGATTCTTCTCTGAGTGCGTTCCTCTCCGCCCGGGCGCTAGGAGCAAAAAATGTACTCGTGCTGCGGATGCCGTATAAAACTTCCTCGCCAGAATCTCTTAAACACGCTAATTTGGTCATTGAGCAGCTGGGAGTGCCGTCATTAACGATTAATATTTCTGAAGCGGTAGATGCAGTCCTGATAAATTTTCCGGATGCAAGCCCAGTACGGCGAGGGAACGTGATGGCCAGGATCCGGATGATAAATGTTTATGATCAGTCGGCAGCCTTCCCGGGATTAGTAGTGGGCACGGGCAATAAAACCGAGTCCCTGTTGGGCTACAGCACATTACACGGAGATGGAGCATTTGATTTTAACCCACTGGCTGATCTTTATAAAGCCCAGGTCCGGCAGCTGGCAGCCGAATTAGGTGTTCCCCCATCGATCATCGATAAACCACCTTCAGCAGATTTGTGGGAGGGACAGACAGACGAAGAAGAACTTGGCTTTACCTATAATGAGATAGATCGTCTGTTGTATGCGCTTGTAGAAGAAGGGCTCAGTCCAAATGACTGTGTGAAGGCAGGATTTTCGGAGGAGTTTGTTCGGAATATCATCAGCCGCATTAAAAAGTATCGATTTAAGAGTGCCCTGCCCTTGGCGGGATCGGTTGGTCAATTTCCACTTGCTGCTTTGGAGGAGCTTCCAGCATTTACCTGATCGAATTAAAGATTGGAGTAAACCATCCGTGTTGTAATGATATCCCTCCAGTAAATAAGACGGAATTATCAGATTGATTGGAGTACTTATGACAAAAAAAACCTTACTAGCAAGGAATGAAATACTCCAGGAAGAGACCTGGAATCTGGAAAGTATCTTTCCAACCATCGAAGCCTGGGAGAAAGCCTATAAAAATGTAGAAAAACGCCTGCCCGAACTGGATGCATTCAAGGGGAAATTGAACCAGAACTCAAAAACACTGCTTGATTGCTTGACACTGAGGGAGGAGATCTTGCGTGAGGCTGAAAAGGTTGGTGTGTACAGCGGGTTGGAGAGCTCGGTGGATGCTTCAGATCAAGATGCCCTGGCCCGTTCAGGACAAGGGCGGGGCTTGGTGTCCAGAACAGTTGCTGCGGTTTCCTTTATTGAACCGGAATTAATGTCTCTGGGCATGAAGCAGCTTATTGCCTGGATGGACGAACTGTCAAGTTTAGCAGTATACAGGCAGTACTTCGAAGACCTAGAGCGGCAAAATGCACATTTGCGGTCTGCTGAAGTAGAAGAAGTGCTGGCGATGTCCGCTGATCCCCTCACCCTCTTTCCAGGCGCCTATGGAAATTTGACCAATGCTGACTTAAAATTCGAACCTGCCCAAGGAGAGGACGGCTCAGTGAGGGAAGTTGGTCAGAGCAGCATCGGTGATCTAATCACTGATCCTGACAGGAAGATCCGCCGCACAGCCTGGGAAAATTATGCCGATGCTTATCTAGAGAATCAGAATACCATCGCCGCTATCCAAACCGGAGGATTTAAGAGGGATGCTTACTTTGCCCAAGCCCGTCATTATAAGTCCTCGCTGGAGGCCTCCTTGTTTCCGGTCAATATCCCGCTAGAAGTATTTCACAACCTGATTGAAGTCTTTAAGGAAAATCTGCCAACCTGGCACCGCTATTGGCGGATTCGAAGACAAATCCTGGGTTATGATGAATTGCACGTGTATGATATCAAAGCCCCTCTCACCCCTGTAAAACCCAGTGTTCCTTACCACCAGGCTGTGGATTGGATTTGCGAGGGTATGGCCCCCCTGGGAGATGAATATGTCGGAAGATTGCGTTATGGATGTCTTGAAGGACGGTGGGTGGACCGGGCCCGCAATAAAGGTAAACGTCAGGGGGCCTTTTCGTCGGGCATGCATGATACACAACCCTTTATTATGATGAGTTACGCTGACAATGTTTTCAGCCTTAGCACTCTGTCTCATGAGTTGGGACATTCAATGCATTCTTACTACACCCGGGAAGAGCAACCCTATATCTATGGGGATTATTCCTTGTTTGTTGCGGAGGTAGCTTCCAATTTCAATCAAGCCATGGTCCGTGATTATCTGTTACGCACACAGGAAGATCCTAAAATCCAAATGGCTTTAATTGAAGAGACGCTATCGAACTACCACCGCTATTTCTTTATCATGCCAACCCTGGCACGCTTTGAGCTCGAGATGCACGAACGAGTAGAGCGTGGTGAACCAGTAAACGCCCGATTGATGATTGATCTGACGGCTGATCTCTTTAAAGAAGGCTACGGGGAAGAGGTGGTTTTTGACTGGGACCGGATTGGTATTACCTGGGCACAATTTGGGCATATGTACGCTAATTTTTATGTCTACCAATACGCCACCGGGATATCCGGAGCCAATGCGCTGGTCAGTAAAGTGCTCCGGGAAGGGGAAAAAGCAGCCAAGGAGTATCTTGATTTTTTAAAGGCGGGAAACTCATTGTATCCATTGGATGCCCTGCAAAAAGCAGGTGTTGATCTAACCCGTCCAGAACCGGTGAAAATAGCCTTCCAGGTATTGGCAGATACAGTGGATAAACTGGAAAAGCTGGCGTTGTAAACGTCAGTCGTTTTAAGTTTTTGGATCTTACTCCACGAACCGGAGAATGGGTGATTTGTGATTTCCCATTTATGACATTTTGGATTCCCCCACTTCCAAAAACCGATTTTTTATCAGGGCGAGATTTTTGTTAGAGCCTTACTGCGTGCCGTTCCCTGAGAATATTTATCGCCCGATCTGTTTCCATCTGCCGGATCTCCCCACTCCAATCCAGGATTTCCCCAATAATTCCAGCCAACTCAGTGATTGAATCGATTGAGAGTTGATTAATCCAGGCCAGCTTTGATCGACGGAGCAGGAAGTCATCCAGGTGTGTAACCATTTCACGTTCTACTAGATAGGTAATTTCCCCCCGGGTATACCCGGGCAAATGTATTAAAGGAGGATCAGATTTCTTTGAGAGAAATTTAGCGATCTCTGCTGTTCGTGTGCCGTACCGGGCAAAGAGCTGTTCAATTATCCCGAGAGGAACCCCGCTCTTTTTTGCGACGTTTTTTAACCATGTTTGCTGTTTGTCCGCATCTGCAGGATAATCCTTTCCTCCCCCGATAGGCAGCCTCGAGGTGCTTGCCTGGCGGACCCGATTTAGGCGGCTAAGGACCTGATCTGTGACCTGTTCCGAAAGCACTCGGTAGCTGGTCCATTTCCCACCCACGAGATTGAGAATTGGCCAGGCCGCTCGAGAAGATTTTTCCAGGACTTCAATGGAATGATCCCGGCTGATCTGCCCGGTACTTCCCGTAGCCAAGGGAAGAGGGCGGACACCGGAGAACTGAAATACGATTTGTTCTCTGGTAACCTTTAATGAGGGAAAGATTTGAGGAACCATCCCGAGGATATATTCGATCTCTTCTTCGGTGCAGACTGCCTGATCGGGATTATCTATCCGAATATCGGTGGATCCGATCATGACATGATCCTGGAGGTAGGGGAAGATGAGCACAATCCGTCCATCTAAATATTCAAAAAAGATTTCATGGCCGCCGATCGCTTCCCTCAGTTTAGGATGTTTAACAATTAAGTGAGAGCCTTTTGTGCCGCCGATGAAGTTTGATGTACCGTTAATTTCATTGTTGATAAAATCAATCCAGGGTCCTCCAGCATTAATTATTATTTCAGGTAAAACAGAAAATTCTTCCCCGGTGATTTCATCTCTCAACAGTACTTTGTTTTCTTCAGATCTCACAGGGCGGATGTAATTCAGTGCCCGAGCAAGATCCCCTTCTCCCTCCCCATCCAGAAGTATTTCCATTGCTAACCGCTCCGGGGAATACATGCCGCCGTCATAATAAGTGGCAGCAAACAGTATATCCGGGTTGAAAGCAGGCCACCTTTGAAGCGCTTGATCCCGGTTATCAAACAGGTGTCCGGGCATAAGGTTGTCCCCCCGGACATAGGCATCGTACATCATAAGCCCTAATTTGATGATCACAACACCCCGTTCAGCTGGCCGATCAAGAAGCCCCAGGAATTTGAGGGGAGAATTAAATAGACCTGAAAACCATTTAAAGATGGGGATTGTAGTTGGTAAGGGGTAGGTCAAATGGGGTGCGTTCCGCAGCAAGTTGTTGCGTTCATGCAAGGATTCGCGAACCAGGCGGAACTCTCCGTTCTCAAGATACCTGATTCCGCCATGCAGCATATGGGAGGAAGCCATGCTGGCACCAGAGCAGAAGTCAGAGCGATCAATGATTAAACAGTCCACCCCCTGCAAAGCTAAATCCCGAAAAGTACCTATGCCGTTAATTCCAGCCCCAATGATGAGAACAGTTGTCTTTGGATTATTCTTGATCGACTGTATCGTTTGCTCCCGGTTCATCATGATTCATAATCTCCAATAAAAACCACACTGGATCGAAAAAAATTAAGCTTGGTACTTAATGATCTGTTCTGTAAGTTTTTGATATCTAACAGTTATCTAATCCTGCTATTCTTGCCCAAAGGTTATAATATGTCAACGATATTTTATCACCCTGATTTCCACTTCGTTAACAGCGAAGATTGATTTCTTTTAAAACAGCGGCGAAAGTTCGCTCTTTGGGAGGAGAGGATGACTTCATTTCACACAATAAAATGGTTGGACCCGGGGGTGGTGAGCATGATTGACCAGCGAAAGCTTCCCCACGATGTTGTTTACAACGAATATCAAGATCCAGCTGCAGTAGCAGGAGCAATCAAAGACATGGTCATCCGCGGTGCTCCGGCAATTGGCGCAGCCGCTGCCTATGGCTTAGCCCTGGTACCCTGTCATGACGAGACAGGTCGCCTGGAAGATGTTTATGAAAAGCTTGAGCAAGCGGCGCAGATTCTCCGGGAATCCCGTCCGACGGCTGTCAACTTATTCTGGGCTATAGACCGCATGATGGCTCTGGTCAAGGATATTGATTATTCTTCTGTAGCAGAAGTAAAAGAACGGCTGTTGAAAGAAGCACTGCAGATTGCCGAAGAAGACGTGGCAACTAACAAGGCCATCGGCAAAAATGCGATGCCCCTGATTCCGGACGGCGCTGTGATCTTTCACCACTGCAACACGGGCAGCTTGGCAGCGGTGGATTATGGCACTGCGCTGGGCATCATCCGTTTGGCGCATGAAGAGG
>CAZHHT010000010.1:6970-12070 GCA_964532455.1 uncultured Anaerolineales bacterium | reverse complement strand
AACGGCCTGGGAACTGCTGCAGTATGGTGTGCTGTTTAAGGTCGTCGCAGACAGCTCCTCGGGACATTATATGCGGACGAAAAGAGTGGATCTGTGTGTGGTGGGAGCTGACCGAGTGGCAGCGAATGGCGATGTAGCAAACAAGATAGGGACCTACAACCTGGCCGTTGTAGCCCATGAAAACAAGGTACCGTTTTATGTCGCAGTCCCAAAAACGACCATCGATATGAACACGCTTTCTGGAGATCAGATTGAAATTGAGGAGCGGCCGGCTGAAGAGGTCACTCATGTTGGCAGCTGGCAAATCACACCGGACGGCACTCCAGTCGGGAACCCGGCCTTTGACGTTACACCGGCTGAATATATAACCGCGTTCATCACAGAGGATGGGGTTGTGTACCCGCCTTATGAAGAAAACCTGGCGAAATTATTCCGGGATACTGAGGAAAAGCAAGTTTATTAATTTCAGGGTGGATGAGGATTAAATGAAATTTGAAAAAATACAAAGGACTGAATGTTTCCTTTTTGATCTGGATGGTACTGTTTACCTTGGAGACCAGCTTCTTCCCGGTGCCAAAGACCTGCTGGCATATCTGGGTGAAAACTCCAGACCCTATTTATTCCTGACCAACAATTCCTCCCACTCCCGGGCGGATTATTCATTCAAGTTGGCCAAATACGGATTAGATACGCCGGATGACAAGATTTTTTCCTCCGGCATGGCAACCGCAATTTATTTGAAGAAACAACAACCGGGCGCCAGGGTTTATCTAGTTGGCACTCCATCACTGGAAGACGAGTTCCGCTCTTATGGGTTTGAGCTTGTTGAGGAGAATCCGGACTTTGCCGTGCTGGGCTTTGATACTACCCTGACCTATGAAAAAATCTGGAAGCTTTCTGATTTTGTGCGGGAGGGAAGACCCTATATCGCCACCCATCCGGATATCAACTGTCCTACTCCTGACGGCTTTATGCCTGATACCGGTGCCATGATGGCGATGATTGCCTCCTCCACGGGGCGGGAACCTGACGTAATTGTCGGAAAGCCCCATTTCCCTATGGTGGAAGCCATTGTAGAAAAAACCGGATTTGGGCCTGATAAATTAACCATGGTTGGAGACCGCTTGTATACCGATATTGCCATGGGCGCGGCCGGGATCAATACTGTGCTGGTGTTGAGTGGAGAAACTGACATGGAGGATCTGGTGACAGCTCCATATCAACCGGATTTGGTATGCGATAATCTAGAGGAACTGCTGCGCTTGTTATATGAGTAGTTAGTTGTCTTTAACCCGTATTGAGTGTTTCGATAAATTCCTCAATCCTGAGACACTCTCAATCTATTACTCGCCAGTCTGTTTAAGCTGATGCCTGCTTTTGCTGCCTCAAGCACTAACTGACGGTGTAATTCTGGCGGGATCCTCAGATTCTCCCTTTACCCAGTCACCCCCTCTCCCTGTTCCCCCGTTACCAAGTATCATCCCGCATAACCGCCACCAGGTTAAAGAAAGACAACCTGCCCCACGAGCGCTGGAAATCATTCTCAGACATCCAGTACAAGTGATCCTTCCTGGGCCAGGAACAAAGGAACCCCCAAGGAACAGGCATACCCTCGGTGTTTCTGTGTTGTGAATCGTAAGCTCCCAGGATCATCAAATGTCCTCCCACACCGCGGGTGACCCCCAGAGAGCTGAAAGTGTTCTTCCCTAAAGCAATGACCGGCTCATTGTTCTGGAAATAGGTGACCGAAACTATGGAAAGCGAATTTCCATGTTGAAGGTTTTCCTTAAGGGTTCTCAATGTCCCCCTTCTGCTCCTCACTTCTGGCACCAACCCGTTAAGTTGCCCCAGTCTGCGGATCAGGTTGGCAGCCTGAAAAACAAAACTGCCATTGTTGTTGCCAAAAATGGTATACAGGGGCGTCCCTTTCAAGGACCGACCGTTGACCCAATCCACCAACGAATTCCCAGTTAGGGAGGTGCCGTAGAGCATATTCAGGGCTGCGGCCGCAGCATATTTGGCACAGTGGTTGGTGTTTCCCTGATTTTGCTGGAAGGAAGCCAGCTGGTTCTCCGGCCATCCCCGCCAATAAACAGTGATGTCAGGCATAAAGGTTGGATCTCCTGAAATCATTTCTTTTATAACTTTAAGTATACACTGCTGGTTGGAGGGGGAAATAAACCGCCGGTTTCTTGATGCTACCTGGTTGCGGTGGATATGACTTCACCCCCCGAATGTATGTTTCCCTGTCCGGATCCAGTGTAATATCCTTCCTCCTGTACTCCATAGAGAAAAGCTACCTGAAAAGAGCCCCGCTAAATTTGAAAACCTATTACTGAATAATTCTACTCATGCAGGATTTCCCATTCAGCCAGCAGCCCCTCGAGCTCTTTCTCGGTATCACCATAGCGTTTCCCGAGTTGAACTACCTCTCCGGCATCGTCAGGAGGATCGGTCAGCGTTTTACCGAGTTCTTCTAGCAAGTTTTCCAGTTCTGAAATGAGATTTTCCACTTCCTGTAATCGGGCAGCCCGTTTCCGATCATCTGCCAGAGCCCTGTTTTTGGCGGCTTTTTTATCCTTGTACGAATCCAGAGATTCTTCATCGAGATTGTTTATATCCTGTGCAGATGCCCTGTTTTCCCGCAGGTAGGCTTGATAGGATTGGTAATTTCCTTTAAAGAGAATTAGGTTTTCCTCGTTCATATCAATTTCCCAGATCTGACTGGACAGAGTATTGATCAGGTACCGGTCGTGGGAGACCAGCAGAATGGTGCCCGGGTAATCGGTTAACACCGCCTGCAGGGTTTCCTGAGATGGAATATCAAGGTGGTTGGTTGGCTCATCCAGCAACAGCAAATTTGCTTTGCTCAAAGAAAGCTTTGCCAGCGCCAGTCGCCCTCTTTCCCCACCGGACAGCACACTGACTTTTTTATAGACTTCTTCCCCTGAGAATAGATACGCGCCCAGGTATTTCCGGGCAGCGTTTTCCGATTGGAATTTCCCCACATCCTCGATTTCTTCCAGAACCGTGTTGCTATCAGTAAGATCCTGGTGCGCCTGGGCAAAATAGCCCACATCTAGGTTGGCGCCGAGTTTCACGTTGCCTGACCAGGGCTTGAGTTGATCCAGGATTGTTTTCAAGAAAGTAGTTTTCCCCGCCCCGTTGGGGCCAATCAGGGCGGCACATTCTCCACGGAGCAGAGTGATGTCTGGAACAGAGAAAAGAGGTTTCTCCCTGTCCGGGTAGCCAATTTCCAGGTTAGTTGTCCGAAGAACCAGGTCGCCACCCCGCTTTCTGGTATTTAAACTCATGTTTAATATCTGCGGCTGTTTAACTGGATTCCTTAAGGAAGAGATTCGCTTGTGGGCTTCTTGGACACCCATATAACTGGTGCTTGTTTGTACACTCTGGCTGATTTTAGCCCAGGATTTTCCCTGGATTGCCTGTATTCCCAACTGCTCAATTGCCTGCACTCGTCGACTTAAGAGGCGCAGTTTACCTTTGGCTTGATTTGTGTTCTGCCCAGCGATATTTCTTTTTACGTAGTCCAGTTCATTAACCAGGCGGGATTTTTCCGCTTCAAAGGTTTCCTGCTGCCGCTTCCAGCGGGATTGGCGCTGGTTTAGGTAGGCGCTGTAGTTTCCACGGTAGGTTTCAAATCCTCCTCGACTCATCTCCCAAATTTGGTTGCAGACCTGATCGATAAAGTAGCGGTCATGGGATACCAGCAAGATGCCGCCAGGGTAATTTTTTAAGTATCCCTCCAGCCACTGGATTGCTTCGATGTCAAGGTGATTAGTGGGTTCGTCAAATATCAGTAAATCTGAGGAGGTGAGCAGCAGCCGGCTAAGAAGAGCCCGGGTTCGTTGTCCACCAGAGAGGTGGTTTACCGGCATGTGGAAATCCTGGGCAATGAATCCCAACCCGGCTAGCACCTGCTGAATCCTGCTTTCGTAAGTATATCCACCCCGGTGTTCAAAATCAGCCTGAAGTGTTCCATAGCGGGTTAAGAGCTCTTTGGTTGACCCGCCGGGTTGGCTCATAGCTAATTCAAGCTCTTGTAGGTCGCGCTCGACCTCTCGCAGGTCATCGAAAGCGATCAGGGTTTCTTCCCATAAAGTATGGTTTGAATTTAAATCACTTTTCTGCGGTAAATATCCGATTTTGAGCTGGTTAGCCCGTTGGATCTTTCCTTCAGAAGGAGATTCCTGATCTGCTAGGACATTAAGCAGGGTGGTCTTCCCGATGCCATTTTCCCCAACCAGCGCGATCCTGGATTGGGGAGGAATGGTCAGTTTCAATCCGCTGAAAATATCAACAGAGCCGTATGATTTGGATAAACCAGAGGTGGTGATAAGCGACATAAATCCTTCAATTTAATAAATATACAGAAAGCTGCCGGGCTTAATGAACCGGCTGAATGGCAGATTTAACTGGACTGGAGCATGTTATAATCGCGACCATAATAAGCAGGACAATCGTGAGCTATTATAGTCTGGTATAAAAAAATTGACAGGGTTTTTCCAAGTCGTTATGCAAAATTACTCGTCTCAACCAAAAAAATCTCCCGATAGGATAAAATATGGTTTGTGGGCGGCTTTTTTGATTTCCGCTTTAATTACCGCCTTACTGGCATTCAGGGGGACGAATCACAAAACAGAATCACTCTCCGGGACACTGACAGACGGACTTGCTCCTCCATTCTCTGATACTGAGATCGCACAACCTGTGCTGGATGATGATCGGCTGCTGCAGGGAAACTCCGATAGGCCAGGTTTTAAGGAACTCAATCTGGATCAGACAATATATTTTTTACTGACAGGATTGGATAAACGGGAATGGGAGGGAGATACCGGACCGGGATTAACGGATACAATCATCGTAGCTTTTCTCAATACTCAAAACCAAACTGCAGGTTTAATCTCGATTCCCCGGGACACTTTTGTGGAAGTGCCCAAGTACGGACTGTTTAAAATTAATCAGGCATTTTCTCTGGGAGAAGCGTACGGCTATCCGGGCGGGGGTCCAGCATTGCTGATGGAGAGCGCCGGAAACTTACTTGGGAGACACCAGTCGGGACATATCAATCAGGTTGGA
>CAZHHT010000010.1:0-6960 GCA_964532455.1 uncultured Anaerolineales bacterium | reverse complement strand
TACTTGGGACCACCATAGATTATTATATTCAGGTGGATTTTGATGCATTTATAGTCCTGGTGGATTCTGTTGATGGTGTCCAGGTAGATGTACAAGAAAAAATACTGGTTGATCCTAACCCCTCAGTGGATGGGGACATGAAAAAATTATTACCTGGAAAGCAGGTACTGCCGGGGGACCTGGCTTTGGGTTATGTCCGGACCCGGGGAACTGCGGAAGGGGATTTCGGGCGGACTAAACGTCAGCAGCAGGTACTGGTGGGATTACAAAAGAAGATATTTTCTTATGAGATTTTACCCGGGTTGATTCCAAAGTTACCATCTCTCTACAAGGAGCTTTTTTCTCATATTGAAACAAACCTTACCCTAAGCCAGGTTGTGACTCTTGCCTGGGCTGTCAAAGATATCAATCCAAAAAGTCTGCAAACTACGATTATCGACCGGCCTCTGGTAGAAGCGGGATTTAATTCCCGGGATCAATATGTATTATTCCCGGAGATTGAACGAATCCAGAAAGTCTGGAGCGATATGCAGCAAGTAGCAGCAACCCCTGTGCCGGAGCCAACTCGGGAAATCTCCCTGGATGAAATCCTCCTGGAAGAAAATGCCAAAGTGGCGGTCATGAATGGAACTACTTCAGCGGGATTGGCAGGAGAAACAGCTGATTTCTTCATCGCGAATGGTTTCCAAATTACCGAAGTGGGAAACCTGGATAAGTTCAAGGACCAAACCCTCATTTATGATTATTCTGGAAAACCACATACCATTCAGGCACTGCTGAAATTAATGGGGTATTCTCAAACCCGGCTTTTCTACCGATCTGATCCGGACAGCACTGTTGATATTGTCATTGAGCTCGGGGCAGATTGGGTCCTTGAAAACACGCTTCCAGATATAGAATAGAACAATAATTACCCTGGTCAGATCCTTAAAGCAGGGCAGATATTGAGAAAATCCTGTTTGACACCATACAAGAAAACCGATAGACTGTAAGAAACATTCATCCTACAGAATCAGGAGGGCGTTTATGGGGTATGAAAAATTTCGTCTGACGGTTATTAAAGGATTTAACAAGGGGGAAGTATTTCCCTTGGATAAAGATGAGGTAATCATTGGTCGAGGTGAAGAAAACGATATAGTCCTGAACATTGCTGAGATTTCCAGAACGCATTCAGTTTTATCCAGAGGGGAAGAGGGCTATATAATCAAAGACCTGGATTCCACGAACGGCACCTTTGTAGACAAAAAGAAAATCGGAGGAAAGTATCTCCTGAAACCCGGTGACACAATTATGCTGGGGGATGCAATTTACCTCACCTACCAAGCCGATGCAGATCCTGAAGAAACACTGGTAGTGCCCCGGCCGGCGGAGATCAGCGCGCCTGATGAAACCGCTGCGACGCCAAAACCAGTTACTAGAGAGAGAGAAACTTCTCCGGCAGCAACTCCGGGGCAAAGGAAAACAGCTGAAGAAAAATTATCCCGCGACCAGGTTACTGAGGAGAAAAAAGGCCGAACATGGTTATGGGCAGGCATTGGCTGCGTAGTAGTGATCATTTTCTTGATTGTGGTCGGGTTGATCGTTTTTGACTACCTGAATCTGTACTGTACCCCACCATTCGATACACTGCTGAATTTTCTCTATCCCTGCTCTCATTAATGGTTCGGGTACAATCTTTATCAGTCCTCTTAAGATTTAACTCACAGATACAGGGAGGATACTGGGCGTAGACAGCTCTTGCTGAAATGAATCAATCAAAGATATATGAAGTTACCCCCACCGTATATGTGTATGGTGGAGAAACCCTCGCCCGACTTCCTGATGGTCGGGCAGTTTTTATCCCCTTTGCCCTTCCAGGTGAAAGAATCCGGATCAGGCTCATCGAGGAAAAAGAACGCTACGCAAGAGCTGAACTGCTCGAAGTATTGTCTGCATCTCCCGGTAGAATTGAACCTCGCTGTGCACATTTTACCCAATGCGGCGGCTGCCACTACCAGCATATTCCTTATCAGGAACAGCTAATTATTAAACAAGCTATCCTAAAAAATCAACTGGAACGAGTTGGTAAACTCCCTGATCCTCCTGTGAGTAGCATGATTCCCTCGCCGATTGCCTGGAATTACAGGAACCATATCCAATTCCATATCTCCGATAGGGGAAATCCCGGTTATCTCAAACATCGTTCAAACCAGGTGGTTCCTATTCAGGAATGCCATTTGCCGGAAGAGAGTCTAAACCAAATCTGGCCGGCACTGGACTTGGAATACATACCCGGGTTAGACCGTATTAGTCTCCGGTCAGGAGAAGGGGGGCAAGATACAATGATTGTCCTGGAAAGCAGCGATCCCAAACCGATTGAATTTGCGGTTGATTTGCCGCTATCCGCGGTTCACCAAAGTCCGGGTGGCGAGATCGTGCTTGCAGGGGATAATTTTATAATTATTGAGGTCCACGGATTTCCTTTTGTGGTATCTGCGGGATCCTTTTTTCAAGTAAATACCAACGTGGCTGAATTGATAGTGGATTATCTTCTGGATATCCTGCCCTTAACGGAACATACTGTTCTGCTGGAAGTCTATTGCGGGGTAGGGCTGTTCAGTGTATTTTTAGCACCTCTGGTAAAAAAAATAATTGGTATTGAATCAGATCCTTCTGCTGCAGAAGATTTCCTCTACAACCTGGCAGGGTTTGACTCAGTTGAACTACATGATGCCCCGGCGGAAGATATTTTGCCTTACCTTGAGATCTCTCCCGACATTATTTTGCTTGATCCCCCCAGGGCGGGTATTTCAAAAAAGGTCTTGGATAGTGTGGTTTCCTTACAACCGGATTTGATAACCTATATCTCCTGTGATCCGGCGACGCTGGCTCGGGATGTGTCACGACTGCATAATCAAGGTTATCAGCTGCAGCAATCAACTCCATTTGATATGTTCCCCCAGACCTATCATATTGAGAGCATCAACTTGTTTCAAAGAACATTTCGGAAAGTATGATATTTTGCACTTTGACTGTTATCTACATTAGAGTAAAATAGAGTCAGAATTGTATAAAAGAACATAACTTAACTGATTCGAATAGAGGAAGATCCAGAGATTGACAGGATGTTATCTTAGGAAATCATTTGATGGCGTTAATCGGACTTTTTGCTCTTTGTCCATTCCAGCGGTTTGATCTTCTTACCAGGCTGCTGGCTATTATTCAGTTGTTGTTACCCGATACCTAAAAATGGTACCAGGCCTGTTTCGACAAAAACCGAAACGGGCTTTTTTTATCACTGTATTAATACTATTATAGTAATCCGCAAATATTCATAGAAACACTCTTTTTGATTCTCTTTGGGAGGGAAAACATGGAAGTAAATAAAGATTTGAATCGCAAAATCCCCGTTTTGGATTGGGAATCGCATCTTGCTGAACGGACCAAGAGTATGAAGAGTTCAGCCATACGGGAATTACTAAAGATTACCCAGGACCCAGACATTATTTCATTTGGTGGTGGGTTACCAGCTCCAGAGCTGTTTCCCATACGGGAAGTAGAAGAAGCATGTACTTATGTTGCCCGGGAACAGGGAAAAAAGGCTCTCCAATACAGCGCTACGGAAGGGTATTATCCGTTGAAAGAATTCTTGGCGGAGTCTATGCACAAATATGGCATTCCTGCAACTCCGGAAAACGTATTGTTAACTAATGGGTCTCAGCAAGCCTTAGATTTGATTGGCAAGATCTCCATTGACCCGGGAAGATATGTTTTAACCGGGCGTCCCACGTATTTGGGCGCGATCCAAGCCTGGCAAGCTTATCAGGCGAAATTTCATACCATGCGCTTGGATGAACAGGGCATGGTAGTTGATGAGATTGAACGCGCATATCACAAGGTGATTGAGGACAGCGGGAACCCCCCTGCCTTTATTTACGTTCTGCCCAATTTCCATAATCCGGCCGGCACAACTTTGCCATTGGAACGTCGAATTAAATTGGCCGAAATTGCCACCAAACTTGATCTGGCTGTTATCGAAGATGACCCTTATGGGCAACTTCGTTTTGAGGGGGAGGATATTACTCCTATTTGTAATCTGATCCCGGAAAGAACTATATACCTGGGTACTTTCTCAAAGACTATGGCGCCGGGTTTGCGACTGGGTTGGATAGTATGCGCAGAGGAACTCATGAAGAGGTTTTTACAAGCCAAGCAGGGCTGTGATTTGCATACCGGCACCTTTGTTCAGTATGTCGCGAATGATATCTGCCAGCGAGGTATCCTGAAACCGCACATCAATAAAATTCGTAAGGAATATAGGAAACGAAGGGACACCATGGTGGATGCCCTGATCGAGTTTTGGCCCGAGGAGTGTGAATGGACACATCCAGATGGCGGATTGTTCCTCTGGGCCAGAGTACCCGAATCCATTGATACCAATGTCTTTCTCAAAGAAAAGGCGCTAAAAGAAAAAGTTGCTTATGTTCCCGGAGTGCACTTTTACCCTAATGCAGATGGTGGACATCACGCTATGAGGTTGAATTTTTCATATTCTCAACCGGAAGTAATCGTTGAGGGTATTAAACGGTTGGGCACGGCATTGAAAAAGGAACTCGCCGAGAAGTAAAGAGAACTCATTATTACTAAATATCACTGACAATCGTCATGTATTTGATTTCCCTGGACACCAGAGTGTCTAGGGGCGTATATGATATAAAAGCTATTCTGGGAGTAAGGTTCCAATCATGCACAGCATGCGGATCTGCTGCCGGAAAAATCGAGAGCAATGTATCAAGGAGGTAAACTATGTCGCTTATTCAAGATGTGATTGCTAAGACGAAGGAGAAGGATCCTGCCCAGCCGGAATTTCACCAGGCTGTCGAGGAAGTGCTCAATACGCTGCAGCCTACTGTAGAGAGACACCCCGAACTTGTCCAAGCCAAAATTTATGAACGGATTGTAGAACCGGATCGAGTGATCATGTTCCGCGTTCCCTGGATGGACGATGATGGGGAAGTGCAAGTAAATCGTGGGTTCCGGGTTCAATTTAATAATGCCATTGGTCCATATAAAGGCGGGTTGCGCTTTCACCCCTCAGTAAATTTAGGCATTATCAAATTCCTCGGATTTGAACAGATCTTTAAGAACTCACTCACTACGCTGCCGATGGGGGGAGGAAAAGGTGGATCGGATTTTGATCCCAAAGGAAAAACCGACAGCGAAGTTATGAGTTTCTGCTATGCCTTTATGCGCGAGCTTTATCGCTATATTGGGCCAGACACGGACGTCCCTGCCGGGGATATTGGTGTCGGAGGCAGAGAAATTGGTTATCTGTACGGATATTACAAGAAGATTATGAACGAGCATACCGGCGTCTTTACCGGAAAAGGTCTGGAATATGGCGGCAGTCTAATCAGGCCAGAAGCAACCGGCTATGGCTCAGTATACTTTGCCGGCGAAATGCTGGCAGTGCGTGATCTTAGCCTGGAAAAGAAAAAAGCCTTAGTCAGTGGATCAGGTAATGTTGCTCAGTATACAGTCGAAAAACTGCTGAACCTGGGCGCGAAACCCATTTCTTTGTCTGATTCAAGCGGCACAATTATTGATGAAGCCGGGATTGACAGGGATAAGCTGCAGTATGCCATGGAGCTGAAGAATGTCCGCCGGGGACGAATCAAGGAATACGCAGAAGCCTACGATGTGCCGTATTTCCCCGATATGAGTGTCTGGGAAGTGGTGAAGAAAGAGGGCATAAAAGCAGAACTGGCATTCCCGTCTGCAACGCAGAATGAAATCGATGCGGAATACGCTCAAGCACTGGTGGATAATGGTTGTATTTGTGTCACGGAAGGCGCGAATATGCCCTCTACCCAGGAAGCTGTTGACATTTTCCAGGAAAACAAGCTTCTCTACGGTCCCGGCAAAGCAGCCAATGCCGGTGGTGTGGCAACATCTGGCCTGGAAATGAGCCAGAACAGTTCCCGATTATCGTGGTCTCGGGAAGAAGTTGACCAGAAGCTGCACGGTATCATGAAGAGCATCCATAAAACAGCACTGGATGCCGCTGATGCTTATGGTGATTCCGGCAATTATGTAATGGGCGCAAATGTTGCAGGGTTCCTGAAAGTCGCCAAAGCCATGCTCGCTTACGGTGTGATCTGAGTTTTTAAGCAGATAGAAAAAATAAAACCGCCAGCTGTTATTCAGAGCTGGCGGTTTATTTTTATCATTAAATTCTTAACTGCGAAAACGAGATACCTGAACTTACCGCGCCATCACCTCGCTTTTGGTAAACACCACAACTTCTTTCCCCATTAATTTCTCCTGCACTTTTTCGATGATTAGATTAAGATGACCGTTATTGGCGACAAAATCCAGATCATCACCGGGGACCGTTAAAACCGGACATAAACTGAAATCCTCAATCCATTGTTCATACAGTAGATTCAATTGTTCAAGATAGGCAGGATCGATATGTTCTTCGTAATCTCTGCCGCGCTGCTTTATCCGGTGCTGTAAGGTTGGCACTGATGCCCGGATATACAACACAAGATCCGGGGGAGGTAAAAATTCTACCAGGACTTTGTAAAGCTCCTGATAGGTCTGATAATCCCTTTCTCCAATTTGCTGTTGTTTGTAAAGATTGTGGGCAAATATTTCAGCATCTTCATAAACACTGCGGTCCTGGATGACAGATCCGGGATGAACACAGAGATTTTTATGGGCCCGGAGCCGCCTGGTCAGGAAGAAAATCTGGCTGTGGAAAGCCCAGGTATGCATATCCTTATAAAAGTCTGCCAGATAGGGATTTTCTCTTTCTGGTTCAAAAAAAGGTGTCCAATCGAGATTGTCACATAGCTTTTGTACTAAGGTGGTTTTGCCCACTCCTATGTTTCCAGCGACCGCGACAAATTTTTCCATATCCTCTCCCGTAAACTGTTAAATATTTACCTGGAATTTAATCTGCTGACGTGTTTATTC
>CAZHHT010000009.1:16780-45420 GCA_964532455.1 uncultured Anaerolineales bacterium | reverse complement strand
TATGGTGTTGCCCAGTATGTGGATTTGAATATCACTCTGGATGGTGGTCAGTCCTGGGAAATCCTGCCCATGACTGCCCCTCCCTCCAGGCCAGAGATATTCTCAAACTGCGCCTGCGGGATGTCCAATCCTTTTCTGACTTCACCTCAACAGGGGGCTGTCCAGCTGACCTGCGGTTGCTACGAGGATAGCCAGAAAGTTTTCTACGATTTTTTGTATAAAACCAGCAATGGCGGGATTACCTGGGAAATTCTAGAGGTTCCATCCGGAAACTTGTATATTATCAACGAACAGGTGATTTATTCTCTCCACAGGGAATATTCACCCAACAGGGAGATTTACCGTTCAGAAAATGGTGGAGCTAGCTGGTCAGAAGTTAAAACTGTCTTTTGGGATGGGCAGTTCAGCTTTATTAACCGGGATACAGCCTGGGTTGTTGCTTACGACTGGGAAGATGATGAGTACGCCCTGGTTAAGACCAGTGACGGGTGCACAACTTTCCAAATCATCGATGCAGAATTGCTTTCAAGCTCATCAATCCGATAATCAAGGAGTTACCAGACCATGAAAAAAATGAGTCTGTTTATCTCTCTCTTGCTGTTGGTTGCTCTAGCTGGCTGTCAATCCGGAGCCTCTCCCAGCCAGCCATCAATCCCAACAACCGTTCCACCACCCACTGAAGCCCCACCACCTTCAGAAGAACCCGATATGGGGATCAGGGAGGGCAGCGTCATGCTAACCGGTGAGGGAGAGGAAGTTACAATTACTAAACTCGTAGAAATTAGCAGCCAGGTGCAGTGGGCAGTAGGCAGCAGGGAGATTGGTCCCAATCTGGTGTTATATTCCAGTGATGAGGGCCAGAGCTGGGCAGACCGCACTCCACCAGACAGCACTCTGGATCCTACCAGCCACCAGGAAGCCATCATTTACTTCTGGGATAAGAATACGGGTTGGGTGATCTTTGTCGGATCTAACCTGCTCTGGAAAACCACTGATGCTGGGGTGACCTGGCAGTCTAGTACACTTGACGCGTCTGGCACTTTCGGTGGTTTAATTTACGCCTTGAATCAAAATACTTGCTGGGTTATGCTATTTTCGAATGTAGGAAGTCCCCGCAATTCAGATATCACCCTTTACCGCACGCTTGATGGTGGAATGAAATGGGAATTGATGTTAGATCCTTCAAATTTTGGTAGCGTGGTACATGGATTTACAAAAACCGGATTCAACTTTGGCAGCCCTGAGTACGGCTGGATAACGCGCGAAACCCAGGGATTCTATTTTGAGCCCCCTCTGGATATCACTCGGGATGGAGGGAAATCCTAGGAAATTCTTTCGTTCCCTCCCCCTGTAGCCTACCCTGACCTATTCAGGGATTGCGGCTGCGGGTTATATAATCCTGACGTCGCAGCACCAGGAGTTGGCACCTTCCGGCTGTCATGCAGATGTCCAGAAGATGATAGTTACCAATACACCGAATTCAATTATCAAACTCTTAATGAAGGGGGGATTTGGACAATTACTGCAATTGAAGAGTAAATCGATCATTTTCGGGTGGAGCACAAAAGGACTGTCTGAAAAGTCCAAATTTCTCTATAGTCCCCCCACTCTGAGATGAATATTTAGTCAATCACGAGGGTTTTCCCCCATTCTGAGGGTAAAATTTAGAGAAAAAAGCTTGTTACCCACCACTCACCTTACTTTTGGGACAGACCCTTTATTGATCAAAATTCTTAGTGTTTCTGACTTGTTTGTACTCAGAAAATCATTTTGGAATTCCCCAGAGCATCACATAACCGTCTTTTAAAGAGGCTGCCAAAAGATTGTTCGCAGGGCTAATTGTAAGATCCAGGATATCAACAAAATTAACAACCCACCACACTCATTCTCCTTTATCAATCTCTCTTATAGTACTCTGTCATTAAATTAAGATATTATTTATTCGTTGAATACCGCATACAATTTAACATTATTTTCATATTCATTTAGAACAAGGAAAGTTTTATCGGGGCTGAAAATAATTTTCGCCTGGGCAAAAACGTGAATTGCATTCAATTCCTTCCCGTTCAGGGCGTTATAAAACCTTACATAGTTATTGCTATTCGCTACCAGGAGATCCGTAGATCTGGTAAAGACAGGTGGACAACCCCATCCGATATCCGCATCATAAGTAATTGTATCCTTTTCAAAATCTGCCTGATATAAGGTGGCTAATTCTCCTACATCATTACTGGATTGATTTTCCAGGATGGCAGCAAATACCGGCATTTCTGAATACGACAAACAGGTGGCATCGTAGAGCACACTTGATTTAATACCTTTTTCAAGGTCCCAGAAAATGTACATACTTTGCCAACCATTCCCTGTTGAGCCAACCAAAGTACTGTTGTCACCAGAAAACTGCAAGGAATGCACACGGTAACCAGGTTGGAATACCTGGAGGATGTTATCTGTTCCTGCATCAGCTACATACACAATCATGCTATCTTCATCAAACTCTGGCATATAGGCATAAATCGTTCCATCCTGAGAATATTTGATGTACCAACAATAGAATTCCTTCATGATTTCCCCAGAATTAACATCCCAGTACTGAGCCCGGCTGTCTTTCCATACATTCCTCCCTATAGGAATCAGGTGGCTTACCAACACTCCATCGGGTAAAAAGAACAGGGTATCCAGCCTGATCGGGAGTGTCCAAGCGCCATCCAGCACCTTTTCCTGTTCTCCGGTGAGTAAATTCCAGATGGTTATCCTTCCCCCATCGAGGGTTTGTGCTGTGGCCAGCCAGTGGTTGTCGGGAGATATTGCCACATGAGAGCCGGCTGTTCCTGGCAGTTCGCCAAATAATCTTAGGGCAGAAACATTATCATTATTAATTGGAGATCTGAGTTCCGGCAAAAAGGATTTAATAGCTACCGTTGGTTCAGGTACAGGAGTATCTGTCGATGAAGATATGACTATCTCTGCTGTAGGAGGCATATCAGTTGGTGGTACAGCAGTAGGGGGAATTTCTGTGGCGACAACAGGCTCTGTTTCTGATGCCCCGCAGGCAGATAAAAGAAAAGCAGATACAAGGATGATGAGAATTGTGATGATATGATGCCGCTTCATGGCCGCTCTCCTTTGAATAATTATAAATAACAGGGTTAAAATATGTACAACCCGAACAGTGTACTGGCAATATTTATTAGTATGCTGATTGTCCAAGCCTTGCCCCACCCCATCTTCTCTCCTCCAAGTTTTGCGAGCAGAATTGCTTCAATGGTGGCAGCTGTGGCAAAGACCACAACCATTAATCCCAGGGGAGACTTAATAACCATAGGCAGAAATAACCATACAATCGGGATGGTTATTAAATTTCCTAATAAGACCCAGAGGAAGTTTTTGATTCCAGATTTGGAAAGAAGCAGGATCAGAACAGCCAAAGGCAGCTCAATCACCAATGTCCAAAGACCGGCAGTTAGAAAATATGTCAAATACGTATAGGGATAAGAAGACGCCGGTTCGTTTCCGAGTGTAGATACTACTCCATCTTTCGCGGATAACAAAATCACATCCAAATGATCATCACTAATTTTCAGCGAATAGGTAGAATAAAAACCTTCCTTCTCAAAGGCTGGGCTAATCAATGTTTTTTCTCCCAACAGAACTTCGACCTGCCAGGCAACTCTTCCTGTCAGCAGACTCACGCTGCATCCTTCGGGATCACATTCCAGTTTTTGACCAGGAACATCAGAGAGAACTTCTTTTTCGTTGCAGTCCAGATCCAGGCATTGGTAAAGGATCACGTCTCTAATTTCTGGAGGAGAGGAAAGCGCGCTGAAATCATATGTGAATCTAAAGGTAGGTTTGGGCCCAATATCAGCGGATGCAGACCTTAAGGGTATAAGAAACCCGATGCTCAGAAAGAACACTACCATCCAGGCAAAATATTTATTTTTCATTACAAACCTCGCTATACCTGTCTTTTCCCGGGCTGATTAGAGATCTCGATTTTTTTTCGATTGAATCTTCGGTACAACCAAAATCATCACCAATGCAAAGGGGAACATGATTATTGATCCACAAAAAGGCAAGGAAAAGCCGCCGCCCTCCTCCGTGGGCTCCTGATCTGCAGCTGCTGTCTGCGTTGGCGGAGGCTGTGTGGGAGGTAGATCAGTAGGTTCTGGAGTTGCCGTGTAAAGCACGGCCTGGGTTGAGACTTGCTGCTGGGTAGCGACTGTCTGCCCAATCTGGAGTGTTGGTGTTTGTGTCAACCAGTAAAATTCGTACTCTCCGCCTTCCTTGTCCACGGCTTCTTTTGGAAAAGTTGATCTCTGTAAATAATCCTGAATATACGGTTGGTCGGGATCCAGCATATACGCAATCTGCATATGCCTGAGCGCTTCAATAAACTCACCACGAGCCTCCGCAGAATCCCTGTACTCCCAGATTGAGTTCCACACCAGGAGATCAGCATAACCGGCATGCCAAAGGGCGTCATCGGGGTGCAGTGTTAATGCTTGTTTATATGCTTCGGCACTTTGGTCAAACAACCAGGAACCGCCTGCGTCCTCTCGTGTTCCATGCCGTAAACGTGACATTTCCTTATACAGCTTTGCCAACCTCCCCCAGGCATCGCCGTCATTTGGAAAATCCCAGACCTGGTTCTCTTCCTCCATCACTTTATGCCAGGCACTGGGCCAGACCATGGCAATGGAAATATTGTGTTCATAAGCTGGTTCAAAATCCTCAAAATACCAAGTGACTTCGTTTCCACTCAAATGAGCACCCGGCGTGGTTCCACCCCAGCCTGGTGATGAGTCGATGAAAACAGTCCCAGGTATCGCTGTAAAAGGGAGCCTAACAATGATCTCTGCGCTGCCAATCGTTCCATTCCAACCTGCGCCAGTTTCCAGAAGATAACCGTAAGATACAAAAGGATATTCACCCGTACCATAAAGAGTATAGTCCACTTCTATTTCTACGATCTTGCCAGGGGGAAATACCACTTCAAACTCCACCCACTGCACAGGATCTTCCCAATTATCTGGCTCGCCAGCGAGATCTATCCGAGAGGTAGGAACCGAGATGTTATCAATATAAACCATCATATCTTCAATTTCTGGATAGCCCGAAAAACCATCATTAAAAGACGACGGAAACCTGACCATTAACACCTCTGTAGCATTTCCCAGGTTTTTCATATGATATTCAGCCCAAACACGGGCTGAACCCATCTGAGTTATATCGTCCTCTTCCTGGATCTCTATAACAACTTTCTCATCCATCATCCGCACATTGGTTTCCATAGTCCCAATATCCGGATTTGACCCCGGAGGGGCTTTAGGTGGGGCCACATCAGCACGAACTGGAGTGATCTTCAGAGTCAAGCCAGCAGCCAGGGTAAGAATCACAGCAGATACCAGCATCCACTTCAGCGAAATGGATTGATTGAATTTGTAACGCATGGCTCTCCTCCTCAATAAGAACGATGATGAATGGATGATTATGAAGACGTTAAGGATAATAAACTACTGCGACCACAAAAGGGATGAGATGAAACGGGTAATGGCCATTATTTGACACACTTAAACAAATCTGGCACAAAATATATTATACACATATAACCAATTTGTTACATAAATGTTACCTTTTATCTGCTCACTTTTCCAGCGGTTAACCACATTTATTAATCCACCCAGCTGCCATAATTGTAAGGATTAAATCAAAGTACAAGGAAGTCAAGTTTATGAAATCCAAACTCGCTATACTCTTATTTCTCCTCGCCATCACGGCCTGTAATGCGACCCATGATATTGAACAACCTGCCAACACGCCCTTGCCTTCAACGGCAACATCAAAAACAAGCGATACGCAGCTCCCCGGCCCATCGCCCACTTCTGAACCTTACCTGCTGGAAGAGGGTACCTTGTTGGATTGGAATGAGGAAATTGGAGAATATTCAATTGCTGCTGAAGAAATTGACATCATCATCACTCTACCTGATGGAACTATTATGGCTGTGGACAGTTCTGGAGTCCCCCGGTTTATTTTCCTTACTGGAGAATCGTCGGAGTTCATGAAACCTGAAGGTGCAGAAAGTTATGTGGGATTGGTCCTGCCGGACAGATATGTGTCCAGGGCAAATGCGGATGATGCAGTAGAGGAAGTTTTGGAGTTTGAAAATATAGTATTGGCAGATCCTGATACTGGAAGGTATATGTATGAAATTCTGGGCGGAAATTGGGTGGAGTATACGGTTAGAGTAATGGTTGTGGGAGAAAAACCACTTGCACATGATCAGGAAAAAATAATAGAAGTGCCCAAAGAGGTAGTAGAGTCGTGTGCAAAAACTGTCAGTGACGCGGCGATGTTTCGAAGAGATGTAAACGGGGAGATGGTAGAGCTAAAGACTGGTTATGATGAAGTTCATGGTGAAGATGATTTTGCTGGAGAAATTACTATCCCTTGGTACGGGGTATTATGTGGCGCTTTAGATTCAGACGTAACAATACAAGGCAGTATTCCTGTTGTTGTTGGGTTCATGGGAGTAGAAATGAATTCAGGAGATATTTTGTTGATAACGATGATTTTTGAAAGGTTTAGCTGGGATATCTCGGGAGCATCGGTAGTGTTTGATTCAGGAATAGTACTAAATGATCCCCTGGAACTGGTAACTTTAATGGATTTATCTCGCAAAGTAAATGCAGCTCAATTAGCTGATGTAATATTAATTTCCCCAACTGGAACACCACTCTATTTTGAGTCACAAGTTTCTTCAAAACAGGAAATTTACAACACTGAACTCAGTGAGGTGAGAGATGCTTTGAAGAACCGGACGTTTGAGAATAGTGGGGGAATATCTATTTGGAATCCTGAACTAAGACTGGGCGCTTCAGATATATTTTGGGATCAGATACCCAGGTAGAGAACTGATATCTATCCTAAGATGGTTCTCCTGTTCCATTTTCCATTATAATATAGGAAAACTTTATCCAGGATATTCCCGGATAATTACCATTAACTGCCAGATATCCCCTTCAGGAGGTCTGCCGTGTCGAAAATCTCCCGAATTTTACTTATTTTATCGATCATATTGCTAGCAGGCTGCGACAGCCCTCAACCAGAACCAAAGCAGCTGTCTACTAAGACCCCGGAAACTCCCCAGGCTCTCCCAACTGACACCGAGATTCCACCCACGCAGGGAAATACTCCCTTCCCAACTTTCACTCCCACCGACGAACCGGACCAACCGGGACCGCCAACCGAACAACCCTGGCAGCCTCCCGCGGGTGATACAATCCCTCTTTACTCTGCTGGAAAGGAAATTACTCTTCACAAAATCCAGATGATCGATCAGCTGATTGGATGGTCAATTGCAGTATCAGATTCGGATACTGAACACATCCTGCGTTCTGAAGATGGCGGATACACCTGGCAGGATGTCACTCCCCCGCAACCGCTTGCGGATATGGAAACCAGACTTACAGTAAATGGCACTTTCTGGGATGAGGAAACCGCCTGGGCGTCTTATAACGATTCGGATATCGTCTGGGCTACCCATGACGGTGGAACCACCTGGCAGGCAGCTCCGCTAGATTATGAGACTAGATCTGGTTCTTTGTTCTCCGTGCAAGATGCTAATCACGCCTGGATGTTCCAATTCCTGGACGCTGGAATGCAGAAAGTCTACACCGCGCTTTACCGAACCATCGACGGAGGGACAAGCTGGGAAAAGCTGTTGGATCCGTACACAGATGCTAGCATTCAGGGCTTTGACAAAACGGGATCCTCCTTTATCAATCCCCTGTGCGGTTGGCTGACCAGGGATTTTCGCGGCGTCCAGCCTCAAGTTGAGTTGAACCTGACTCAGGATGGCGGTTTGACCTGGGAGGCCATCGATCTTCCCGAGCCTGCTTCAGCACCGGAAATCTTCAACAACTGTGCTTGCGGTTTGTATGATCCTGATCTAGATTCCCTCCTGGAAGGAAGTACCCGCTTGTCATGCGCCTGTTATGAGGATGACCAGCAAACCGAGCGGGATTACCTGTACAGGACAAACGATGGCGGTGGAACCTGGGAGATACAGGAAACCCCTGGAGGAGAACTTGTATACATCAACGATCAAATCATTTATGCGCTTGGCAGAGAAATCTACCGCTCCGAAAATGGCGGCGAAAGCTGGCAGAAGGTTAGAACCGTCAATTGGGATGGTCAGTTCAGTTTTATCGACCGGAACACAGCCTGGGTAGTTGCTTTTAACGGCCAGGAGTATGCACTGGTAAAAACCAGCAACGGCTGCGATTCGTTTATTGAGATCAAACCGGAGTTAATTTCCAGCCAATCCATCCGCTGAATAAAAAGTGGGCTGTCCCAAAAGTAATTGGCACAACCCGTTGATCTCATTGCGATCCATCCTTTTTTCATCTTGAACCCTTCGCCGAAGTTTATCCCGAGCTCGATGAGGGACTCAGGAGAGCCTCCGTGAAGGATCCATACTGAGATCAAAATCAACTAATACCTTTGTTTGCTACAATCGGTTTTGAGTATTTCTGCTTATAATGGATTCCTCGTTGTACTCGGAATGACAAATGTGTAGGGGCTGACTTTTTAGACAAACCCCTACACAATATTTATTCCTTACCTCAACAGCCGCAAATACTTCTCAATATCCTCCAGTTCATCAAAGCGCCAGGTTAGGTCAATGACCTGATCCTGTTGTTCCTTATTGAGAACATTCCCCGTATTGGCCCGGAATTTGGAAACTATTTCTTCATCACTCATCGGGTTTTGTGGCGAACCCTTAGCATGATCCACCTGGGTAGTATAAGTTTCTCCAATATTTGTAGTGATGCTAACCCGGGCCCGTTTTACACCGGGGAACATGGCATCAATCTCAGGATCGGCAATCACTTTTATTTTCCCCAACAGATCCCAGATTCTCGGATCCTTGAGCTTTTCATCGCTAAACGAATCCGGCAGCACATTGCCATCTGCAACTGCTGCAGCAATCACATAAGGCAGGCTGTGATCCGCAGTTTCCTTGGTTGTCGGCTGGTATTTACTGGGACCAGAAAGAATGTCTGCTCCCCGGGCTGTGGTCTCTACCAGAATCCGAGAAATATCTTCCGCAGCCAGGTTCTGTTCCTGGCATACCTGCAGGGCTGCGCTGATCGGCTGATGCGTGAGCGCTTCAGTGGGAAAAGCCTTATAGCTGCATTGAGTGATCATAAATTCCTCACCCAGCTTTTTTAAAAGCCATTCAGGCTGCCATTCGACATTATCAAGGACCTCAAATAAGCCTTCTTTGCCTTCAATTACCTCCACTGGCCCTTCGTAGCCTTCCCGGGCCATCAAGGCAGCAAGTACGCCTGCCTGGGCTGCCAGCGGATCCGCAGTGTTTTTCATATTGGTGAGATGCCCCGCCACTACACCTCCCAGCGTAAAATGGCTGCTGCCGCTAATTCCCACGGCGGCAACCATCTGATCCAGGTCCAGGTCATACATTTTTCCTGCTACCAGCGGGCTGACAAATTGAGTCAATGTGGCATGATGCCATCCGACCTCTCGAACACCCGGATAAGCCGCATGACACCAGCGTAACTCCATTTCATAAGCGATGATAATCGCCACCAGTGTTTCTCGACCGGTTTTTCGGTTCACTTCCGCAGCCGCCAAGGCGGCCCCGATCATGTCCGAAGGATGGGAGGGATCCTGTTCCCAATAAATATCGTTATAATCCAGCGCCCGGGTAAGCAGGCAGTTCATCAGGGCTGCATTGGAGGCGTTGGTTTTAAAATCGCGGCCAATGACACTGGCTTCAGGTGTACCTCCCAATTTTTCAGTAAATCGGTACATTGCAGCCATATCTTCGTTGTTCACCGCAGCCAGGGCGCAGCCCACACTGTCAAGTAAAAACCTCTTCGCTTCCCAGATCGATTCAACCGGGATATCCTGATATTTCAAATCAATCGCAAATTTTGCCATCTGCTCGCTTAATGAACTCATTCTCCACTCCCTTCAGGGTACCTGCTGAAAATCACAATCTTTCCGCAACGGCATTGGCAACATCCAGCGTTGAACTCTTCCCGCCCATATCATAGGTTTTAACTTTATCCTCTTTGATCACACCGGCGATAGCTTTTTCCAGCGCACTCGCTTTTTCCGTCTCCCCCAGCCAATCCAGCATCATTTTTGTTGTCAGCAGCATTGCATGGGGATTGACAATATATTTTCCGGCGTACTTAGGCGCGGAGCCGTGCGTGGGTTCAAACACAGCCAGATCATCACCGATATTTCCGCTGGACGCAAATCCCAACCCACCTACCAATTGAGCGGACAAATCAGACAGGATATCGCCAAAGAGATTGCTGGTTACCATCACCCCGTAGTTTTCAGGATTCTTCAGCATCCACATCATCTGGGCATCGATATTGGTTTCCCACAGCTCAATGGCAGGGAATTCTTTCTGAATCTCCCGGGCTACTCGGACCATCATACCGCTGGTTTCCCTCAATACGTTAGGTTTTTCCACCAGCGTAACTGTTGGATAGCCGTGTTTTTGAGCATACTCAAATGCCCGGTGGATAATCCGGTCTGCGCCGCGCAAAGTGACCACCCTGACTGTCATTGCCATGTCATCGCCTGCTACATTGTCAAAGTTTCCCAATGCCGGGGCATATTCTTTCATCATCTCCCGCAAGTCATCCTCAACAGGGTGGAATTCCACACCGCTGTACAATCCCTCCGTATTTTCCCGGAATATCACCAGGTCAATATCTTCCCGATAGTTAAGTGGATTGCCGGGATAGGCTTTGCAGGGGCGTAAATTGTAATAAAGCTGTAGTTTCTGCCGCAGGCGCACGATGGGACTGCGGTAAGTTAATCCTGTTCCCTGGAGTTCAGGAATCAATCCATCTTCCGCCTCCTGTTTGGGTTTGGAAGTGATCGCCCCAAACAAACCACAATCAACCTCTTTCAGCAGATTAAGCGTCCGCTGCGGCAGTGCTTCACCTTCAGTCCGCCAGAATTCCCAGCCAATATCAGCAGGTAGGTATTCCGCATCAAGGTGTAATTTATCCAAGACAATACGGGCAGCTTCCATGACCTCCTGACCAATTCCATCTCCAGGCATCCAGGCGATTTTGTATTTTGCCATTTTCACTTTTCTCCTGACTAAATAATTTATCTGATAAGTTTATTTATCCCGCTAAAGAAAATTTATACTAAAGATAAAGTATTATCCTTCAGCTTCCAGACGTTTTTTGGTATATTCAATTAATCCGCCTGCGTTAAATATTTCCATCACTGCTTCGGGCAGCGGTGGAAAGTTAAATTCACCCGCCGCGCAGGTTATTACCCCCTCCTCAAGGTTGACATTTATCATCTCCCCTTCCTGGATGGCATCCACCGCTTCCGGGCAGACAATGGCGGGAAGGGCATTGTTTAAACAGTTGCGATAATAGATACGGGCAAAAGATCTGGCAATAATGGCACCTACTTTTGCCTCGCTTAAGCAGACAACAGCCTGCTCCCGGGAAGAACCGCAACCCCAGTTCCTCCCGCCCACAATCACGTCCTGGGGTTGTACACCGCCGGCAAACTTGGGATCCAAATCTTCCAGGGCATGCTGCGGCATCTCTTTTGGATCACTTACCGTGTAGGTATATTTCCCGGGAAAGATGACATCGGTATTGATACTATCCCCATATTTCCAGACTCGCCCCTGGATATTTACCATAAATGACTCCCACTAAATTCCTGAATTTTTTTATCTAGATATCTTTTGGATGTTGGATCTCTCCCGCGACTGCTGAAGCGGCCACCACGGCAGGACTGGCCAGGTACACTTCACTTTCTTTAGTCCCCATCCGCCCCCTGAAATTCCTGTTGGCCGTGCTGATAGTTACTTCTCCAACAGCAGGCACACCCATATGATTTCCCATGCAAGGACCACACCCCGGGCTTTCTACAACCGCACCGGCTTTCAGGAATGTTTCCAGGTACCCTGTCTGAAGAGCAGCTAAGTAGATCTCATAGGAAGCCGGGATAACTATCATCCGTTTTCCTGAAGCAATCTTTCTACCCTCAAGCACTTCTGCTGCCGCAGCCAGATCGTCCAACCGTCCATTTGTGCAGGTGCCCAGGAATGCTTGGTCTATAGGTGTTCCCCTCACCTCTGAGAGCGGTTTGACGTTATCCACTGTATGGGGGCAGGCAATCATGGGTTCAATAATTCCCGCATCGTATTCCATTTCCACGGTATACCGGGCATTTTCATCCGGATAAATTGCCTCAAAATCCCGCCGGGCACGGTCTTTCAGATAGTTAAACGTCAGCTGATCAGGCGGTATAAAACTGTTCTTTGCGCCCATTTCAGCCATCAGGTTGGTTAACGTGGCACGCTGACTTAACGGCAAGGCCCTAATCGCCTCGCCATGCCATTCCACAGACATATATAATGCACCGTCTGCTTTTTGATCTCCGATGATATAAAGTGCCAGGTCTTTGGAAGTCACACCAGCGGGCAAAGATCCACTAACTGTAATCCTCATGCTTTCCGGTACCCGGAGCCAGATCTGACCAATCGCCCAGATAGAAGCCATTTCTGTCCGGCCAATTCCCGCCGCGAATGCACCCATCACTCCTGCATGCGGGGTATGGGAATCTGATCCTAAAATCACCTCCCCCGGCAGGGCTAGACCCGATTCAACCAGGACCTGGTGGCAAATCCCTCTCCCTATATCATAAAAGTCAGTTATTCCCTGTTCTTTTACAAAATCTCGAATAATTCGGTGGTTTTCAGCATGTTTTGTACTGGGAGCCGGAGTGGCATGATCCAGGACGACAGCGTGCATATCCGGGTTATATACTTTTTCCCCTCCCATTCGCTGAAACAAACCATAGATTGGCGCGGTATTGTCATGGGAGAGAATCACGTCTGGTGTGATTTCAACAATTTGCCCCGGTACTGTTTCCGGCAGCCGGGCTTTTTTCGCAAGTATTTTTTCTGCAAAAGTAAGGGGCATGATGTTTCCTGTTTGTCTATTGGTTGGTGTACCCACTAACCAGGTGAGACACTGAATGAGTTAGACTTCCAATCGGCTTTTGAAGGGCAAAAAGGTCATAAAATCCGCATGATGGACAATGTACGCTTCAGTAGTTCTTTTGATAAGATCCCCTTCGCCAGCATGGGCGGCAATTATGTGGCATACCGCTGCCGGTACGCCGCATTCTTCAGCCAGAGAAACCCCGGAGAAAGGATGACGGAGGTATTTACCGTAGGTTCCCTGGATAGAGTTACCTTTTTCATCCAGTTCATACTCAAGCAGTTTCCCTACGTCGGCCAGGATTGCGCCGGCAATCACCAGATCAAGATTGATTGGAAGCTCCTCCCCAAAAAAGTCCATCATCTTCTTCGCGCTCTCCCGGGCTACATGGACCACACAACGTTTATGCTCCATAAAGCTGACTTTTAGATCCGGTCCTGCCAGCAAAGTAAAGGGAATTTGGTGTAAATCCTCAACCGTTAAAACACTTCTTTCCAGAGCCAATTCCCAGGTTTTGGTGGTACTTTCCCGCAGCTGAGGGTTTTTTATCCAGGATAATTCAGGCCAAAGTTCTTCAATTTTCATAATATTCCCTTTATTAATTATTCATTCACCTGTCTCACCACGTCTATTACGGTTCCATCCACCCATTTTATCGCCGCAATTACTCGCTCCCCAAATTTAACCGGTTCGGGCTTTCCGCAAATTCTCTCCGCTTCTTCCTTTAATTCCTCAATAGTCCGGATCGGCAATTTGGAATTTTTCACAGCGTTCAGCAAGTCCTTCCGGCGGGGATTAATAGCAATCCCTCGTTCGGTAACTATCACATCAATCAATTCTCCCGGCCCACATATCGTGGTAACTTCATCTCTGATGATAGGTATTCGGTCCCGAAAGAGCGGGATAGGCAAAATGACGTTTTTACTGAAAAGGCAGTTCTGCCAACCGCCGATGCCATGCAGCAAATACCCATCGGAGTGAGTGACCACATTGGCGTTATAATTCACATCCACTTCTGTTGCGCCTAATATGACCACATCCACAATTCCCGCAAAATTTCCCTTTCCATGGTAGTTATAACTGGTGAATGGACTGGTATTAACATGGTTTGGATTTTCCCGCATGGAACGGACCCCAGCCAGGTCAAAGGTTTGTCCATCCAGGATATAGTCAATCAAACCTTCTTCCAGCATTTCTACCAGGTATTGGTTGCTTCCTCCCCGGGCGAAACGTGCTTTAATTCCCTTTTCCCGCATGATCTCTCCAAAGTAATTTCCAATCGCCAGGGACGTGCCGCCGGCTCCGGCCTGGAAAGAAAAGCCGTCATACAGAATTCCCACTTCGTCACAGAATTTGGCAGTCAGCTCCGCTATATAAAGCCGGTCTGGGCTCCTGGTGATGCGGGTTGTACCGGAGATGATCCTTTCCGGAATGCCAATTTGGTCCATTTCCACCACATAATCTACATAGTTCCCTTGAACTTGCCAGGGAACACAGGGAAATGGGACCAGGTTGTCAGTCACCACGATAACCTTATGAGCATACTGCGAATCTGCAAGGGCAAATCCCAGCAACCCGCAAGCAGAATCACCGGTTAAGCCGTTTGCGTTTCCAAAGGGATCTGCAGTCGGTGCGGCGATGACAGCGATATCAATTACCACCTCGCCGTCCTGGACAGCTTGATAGCGGCCGCCATGCGACCGCAGGACCCCTGTTCCTTTCATATTTCCCAACGATGCGAACCGGCCCAGCGGACCATTCATACTTCCTTCAATATGATGAATCGTGCCATCCTTCAAATAGTCAATCATAGGCTCATGGCAGGGAAAGGACGCTGAGGGAAACCAGACTAAATCTTTAACGCCCAATTCCGAGGCTGCGGTAAATATCTGGTTAGCAACCAGGTCACCGTTACGGAAATGATGATGGGTAGAAACTGTCATGCCGTCTTTGAGTCCAGCCTTTTTTAATGCAGTTTTAAGGTCATTTACCAACTTATTGCCATCTTCAGGATAGTTTGCGCAGGTTGCCAGCGACGGTGCATACCTTCGCCCAGTCGTTTTATATTTATGGACACCTTGATATGGAATCACAGGTTTCCCGTTGATTTTTTCCGGTATCATCCTGCCAACAGCGTTTTTTACATATTTATTTGCCATAACTACTATTCCTATTTTTATCCTGAAAATCAATGGTCTTTATCACTGCCTTGCTCTTTCCAGTTTTCAGGCAGCTGCCCGGATTTCACAGCCAGATCAATTGTCGTTTGAGCCCTTTTTACCACCGGCGGATCGATCATCTTTGATCCCAGCGAAACTACTCCCAGACCCTTTAAGGCAGCTTCATCAAATGCCCTAACGATTTTTTCTGCTTTATGTATTTCTTTTTCGGTTGGCGCAAAAGCTTCGTGAATTACCTTAATTTGCCGGGGGTGAATACAACCCATACCGTCGAATCCAAGTGATTTTGATTCCAGGACCACTTCCCGCAAAGCATCCATGTCGGCAACATCTGAAAATACGGAGTCATTCACTTGAGTACCTGCAGCCCGGGCAGCATTGACAACCTGAGTCCGGGCAAAAAAGGTTTCCCTGCCTTCTCTTGTCCGGGGCACTCCCAGATCAGCTGTATAATCTTCTAACCCAATTGCCAAAGATGCTACATTCTCTGACGCCGAGGCAATTTCAAACGCTCTAACCACTCCAAGAGCACTTTCAATAATAGGCATGATGTAAACCGGGTAGTCAAAATCATATTCTGAAAGGATTTCTGAGATTTTTTTATCAACTGCCTGGACCTGGGCAGCTGATTCACATTTTGGTAACAGGATTAAATTTACATGATGAGGAACAAGGTAGGTTAAATCATCCAATCCCAGGGGAAATTGATTGATCCGGACCATTCTTTCCGCCCCATAAAAATTAACCTGTCGTAATGCATTCCTAACCAAAAAATGCGCTTGATCTTTTTTCTCTGGGGCGACAGAATCCTCCAGGTCCAAGATAATTCCATCCGGTTGGTGAATGCCTGCGTTTATCATCAATTTTGGAGAATTTCCCGGTAAATATAATCGTGAACGCCGGGTACGATCTTTCCGGGTTTGATACTTGTTTTCAGGTATCATCTCCAACCAAAATTCTTCCTGGGAGTCCAGACAAACTTTTACTGCAGCCTCTATGCGGGCAGCCAGAACAAAAGGAAGCGCGCCGCGGTCTATTATCTCAAGTTTGGCATCTTTAATCTGAAAAAAATCCAGAATTTGATGGGCTAAATCCTGGATCGAATTTTTATATAACGCATCAACTTTACTGTTGAGAATGATTTCTATACCCCCACTGGATTTAAGCTCTAGGGCAGCAAAACAATCTGAGCGAATCCCAGGTCCTTGATTTCCAGCAGTTCCTTTCTTACCCAAAATACCCTCCCCATGATCTGGTTTGACAACAATTGAACGATTATAAATCCTTTTTCATCCTGATGAAGTTGGTTTCTCCGCTCCGATAAATTGATTATCTATTAGAAAAAAATTATATCTTATATCAGGATTTGATTCAATTAGTCTGTAATTCTCTGAAGAAAAAAAACGCTCTGGTCCGACCTCATTAACCACTACATCCTGCTTGACACAGAACGTATGTTCGTGTATAATTTTGACTAGCACAAATATTCTACTTTTTTTACGTAGGCCCCTAGAGGATCAGAAAATGACTCCTAAAGCCCGGAAACAATTAAAAGAACGCCATAAACGAGTCCTGGAGGTCATTCAAGATTACCATACCAAACATGGCTATGCCCCTTCCTACAGGGAGATCTGCGCTCGGACGGATATCACCTCCACTTCGATGGTAAATTATTACCTCGAACAGCTGGAAGAAATGGGATACATTGAACGCAGCGAAAATATCTCCCGCAGTATTATGATTACAGAAGCTGCCCAGGAAAAAGTTGATCGGTTATTGGGAAATGTCAAACAAGTGGTGCAGAATATTTCACGATCATTGACAATCCCGGTTGTGGGACGAATTGTGGCCAGTAAACCGGTTCCTATCCCAGAAACCGACTTCAGCTTATTTGACTCGGAATCCACTATCGACATTCCAGAATCATTAATTCCATTTAATGTCCAAAAAGAGAAATTATTTGCCCTTGAAGTTGACGGCGATTCAATGATTGACGCCATGGTTAATGATGGAGATGTGATCATCATGAAACCCGTCCAGGAAGCAAAAAATGGAGAAATGGTCGCAGTACGCTTCAAAGATCGAAACGAAACCACCCTGAAGCATTTTTATCACGAAGGCGACCGGGTCCGTTTGCAGCCTGCCAATCCCACCATGGACCCCATATATGTTGACTCTTCTACTGAGATTGAAGTCCAGGGAAAAGTTGTGCTGGTAATTCGTCAAATCTAGTTTATTTGTAGATTAAGATGGAACGCTTCACCCTCCTCATCTAGAGCCGCCTCAGCCAAGAGGCGGTTCAATTTATTTAAATTTACCTTTCTTTACGGGCACATTCCAAACACTGATCCATCAAGTTTCACTCCCGGAGAATACCAGCGTCCTTCAGCCAACGGGATTTCACCATGAAGCTCTAGCGGAAAATGACCGGTAAGGTCAGGATTCCTGGTTAAAGATTGATTTAATCCACCTTCAGGCCCATAAGAAGTTCTCAGCCGCAATTTTCCATCCTGATCCCAAATGGAAATCGTATCGCCGGTATTGTTCAAAGCCAATGATCCTGCGGTAAGAACCAAGCTGCCGCCGAATTCTCCTGAGGGAGAGCCACCGCCAAATATGATCAGTCCACAGTGACCAGCAAGCACTGTTCCCGGCGGGAAGATAAACCGTGGTCGGACTGCATCTGCAATCACCCAATCACTAATATCCAGCGCTGAATCAGTGAGATTTATCAATTCCAGGAATTCATCATCATCGCTGGAAATTACACCATCTCCGTTGGCATCCCCCAGAATCTGATCAGGATCAGCGTGAACCTCATTCAGAACGATCTCCCCATCCTCGATATAAACCGGCGTTGGAGTGTCCGAGGGCTGTTCTGGAGTTAGGGTTACAGTCACCTCAGGAGACCCAGTATCCGTCGGCGCGGGAGTTGAGGTAAAAGATGGACTAGGGGTCATTGAGGTAATCCCGGTTGGCGAGGGAGTATTTGTCTCAGCTATTGTTGGGGGCAGTATGGTGAAACTCTGCGTGGCTGTCGGCCCCTCCGTAGTAGTTGGAGATGGGCTCATCAGTGGAGTTAAACTGAGGCTTGGACTCGGTTTTGGAGTTCCTGTCGGGGTGGGCAGCACTATGGGGGAAGCAGTAGCCGTCGGCGTCTCTTGTATTGTAGAGATAGCCGTGAAAGAAGGCGTTAGCTGGAATGTCGGAGACAGAGTAATCGTACTAGTCAACACTGGCGTAGATGTCCAACTGCTGGTCACTGTCAGGGTAGGTGTTGCAAATGCGGATGGAGTAATCGTGGGTGTGCTGGTTGGAGCTCCGGGATTAACTTTTCCTGGAGAAGGGATCTCGGAAATTTCCCAATCCCTTTCTGAACCGGTATCAACGCTCATGGGGTATCTTATCAGGGAGCAACCCTCTGGTGCTGCCGGAACAGGAGGCTGAAAGGATTCGAAATCCGAACTACCATACGCCAGGGAATCAATCATCTCATCCCAACCATTCAGCAGGACCATTTCATCCCCTGAATTATTAAGTCTGATCTGACCACCAGCCCAGGTATTGTAGGGGATGAGTTTTTTTACAACCGGATCGGATGCAGATACCTCATAATCAGGTTTGAATCCATAACTTGCTTCAAACTCCGCTGCCTGATGGGCAATCAAGATCAACCCACCCGGCTCAATCACTTCTCCTGATGGGAAGATCAGCATACCCTCAGGATCTCCTGGATGAGCGGCGTCTCCGACTTTTACTCCTGTCAACGACATTGGTTCTTCTTCAGGATTGAATATCTCGATCCACTCACCTTCCGGTTCATCTCCAATAGGGTTTGCCATGATTTCACTCAACAACAACCGAATCGAAGCTGGAGTAGCTGAAAGAATGAAGGGTGTACTAGTTATTGTGATAGAAGGTGATGGCGTCTGAGATAGTTCCGGACTGGACGAGGAAGTCATGACAGGTGTTGGTGGACTGCGGTCAAGTTTCCCTGGAGATCCCCCGATCCGTTCCCGCCAGTCACCGGCTCTGTCCTGGTCCTGCTCAGGAGGATATCTTTCCAGGGTGTGTCCTTCCTTAGGCGCCGTGACTGCTGGCTGAAACGCAGGATATTCTGAGCTTCCATAACTGAGCAGGTCTACCACCCTGCCCCAGGGATCCAACAGCAAAACTTCGTCACCTCCGTTGCTGAACTGGATCATTTTTCCTCCCCACTCTGGGTAAGGCAATAAGTCCGGGACCAAAAAATCACTATCGACTAACTCAAAGTCAGGGAAAAAATCATAAGTGGATCGGAAAGTTGAAGCCTTGTGGGCAATGACAATCACTTCTTTGGCTCCTATGTAATAACCATCCGGGAAACGCAGCATCCCTTCCTTTCCCTGGGGGGAGGTCTCATCGCCTATTTTTATTCCCGTCAATGGCAGACCATACATTTCAGGATTATAGATTTCAATCCATTCCCCATCCGGCTCCATTCCTTTCGGATTAGGCAACAGTTCTGTGATTAATAGATTAACATGATATGGGGTTGGCGTGCCAGTCGGGACTGAGGTGCTTGTTGGACTAACCATGGCAGTCCGGTTGTCGTCTGTAAAACCTTCTCTAGCTTCCAGAGATTGGTCTTCAAATTGGTTTTTTACCATCGAATCATTAGAGGGCTGCAGAACTACACTGGCAGGCTCAATCAACTGGAGAACATATCCATCCCGGTTCTGGCGCATGAGACCTGTCAGATTTTGAATATTATCTCCAACAGCAGCTGAGGACAGGAGAGTATTTATTTGATCATGGGTTACCCGCAATATTCCCCTGTCACCACCAATATCATCAAGCATTGAATGGTCCATCCACTCAAGTTCCGGCAAAACCCAGAAATTACCTTGCCCATCTGCCGATCTGACTACACGCGCGCCAGGCACAAAAACCAGCATACCCTCGTAAGACTCATAGTCAACTGAGCTACCTCCATTCCTAATTTCTTTTTTTAGATCCATAATTTCAGGTAAAGAATTAACAACCGACAGGATCTGAACAGATTCTTCCCCTGCAAGAATGATAGTTTCTTGAAAAAATTCCAACACGCTACCATGGACAGTTACTTCATCACTAAGGGAGACCCGGTCGAAAACATTTTGGTACATAACAAACACAGCACTGGAAGTTCCACTTCTTTGACTGCTCCCGCAACCCGTGTCCTGGATAAAAATTCCTGCTTGAGCTGCATTCTCAAAGTCAGCAATAACAACCCCGGATACCTCAACTTTCTTTCCATTAAAAGGGGATTCTGCTCCTGACCCCTGCACGTCACAGATTGATACCTTGCGGGGTAGTTTCCTACACCCGACGTTAAACATCAAAGAAGAGAGAATCAACAGGAAAAAACAGCCTCTACTTCGTCTATAACCCCCATTTGTTTTCACAATTTTCCCCCTCAACACATTCGGTTGGATTGAGCCTCACGAAATTATATGGATAAGCCCTTTCCAGTAATACTCTTGTTTTTCACTATACACTTTTTTGTCCCAATATTCAAGAGAACGGAGAACAACAAAAGGATCATAAGAAGGGGATGTCCAATGACTTTTAGCACATCCCCCATAAAAGCAATTTTGATTTATTATTAGTTAGGGAATCAGATATCTTTCTCCGCTGGCAGATTGATCACACCTACCCGGTATGCATCAGCAATCAGGGCTGAACTCACCAGTGCCAAATAAGCCGCCACAATACTAAGGGCAAATGGATAAAAACAGCACAGTATTACAGTGAGAACCAGGAAATAAGAACCATAAAATAAAACCGTACTACCCCCGATGATGATCAGGAAGGCAACTAGAAAACCGCTCCAATTCGCTTTAAAGATATTCCGGATTTCACCAAACTTAAAGGCGGCAGCAAAATCTCTTTTTACGACAGCATGGGATCCAGCAACTGGAAGGATTACACCGACAACCATGGACATCAGTGTGCCAATTCCCATCAATCCGAACCCCGCCAGATTTCCGGCAAGCATTAAAACGATGCCTTCCTCATCATTCATGCCTCCAATTTCCGCGATGAGCGCGGGGATAAACATGCTTGCATACCCGATGAGCATCAATAGAGTCGAGGGAATCATATAAATGGCACCAGCGCAAAAGAGCCGGAAACCATCTTCGAAAAACTTGCTCAGATCATCCCATTCTGGGAGAGACGGCGGTTCCTGGTCTATTGCGATCCGTCGAATTATCTCAGCTAAATATCCAAGAAGAAGAACGATCGGGAAGACTGGAATAATGCTGATAAAAATTAACACACTGGCAATCGCTAATTTTTTTACCCAAGCCTCATCTTTAAAAGGAAATGCCAGAAACTGAGAAATATCTGTAATCAATTTTTTCTTTGCCATCAAGACCTCCCACCAAACCAAGGGTTTTCCTTTATTATACTCAATTAAGAATAACTCAAACTGGACCCTGATGCTCCTTCATTTTAAGTAATTACTACTCCCTTCATTATCATTAGCCTGGTAAAGAAAAGGAAGGTGAAAACTTCTGAAAATCCCTTAAAAACCATATGTTTCCGCTTGTTTGGCGCCTCTCCCTGCCCCGTGTCTTCCGGGGTATAGAATTTTCTTAAGCTGGTATAATCTAGCTGGTTAGATAAAAAGGAGTTTTAAGTGGCATTTTCTCCCTTCGATTGGCTGTTGGGATATTTTTCATTAGATATCGGGATCGATTTAGGTACAGCAAATACCCTGGTACATGTCCGAGGAAAAGGCATAGTTATCCAGGAACCATCCTGGGTTGCGATTAATAAACGAACCAGGGAACCGATCGCCATTGGTGCTGCGGCCAAGGAAATGATCGGTCGAACACCCGCTGATATCCTTACTATTCGTCCCCTTCGGGATGGCGTAATCTCGGAGTTTGAGATCACCCAGGCGATGCTGGAGTATTTCATCGCCAGAGCGCATCAGCAGAGCATTGTTCCAGTCCCCCGCCCCCGGGTAATTATCGGAATCCCCGCAGGGGCAACAGAGGTAGAAAAACGGGCTGTTTACGATGCGGCAATGGCTGCTGGATCCCGTCACACATATCTAATAGAAGAACCTGTTGCAGCAGCCCTGGGGGCAGGATTACCCATCGATGAAGTCGGCGGCAACATGATTGTTGACATTGGCGGCGGGACTTCTGAAGTAGCCATCATGACTATGGGCGGCGTGGTATCCTCCCGATCATTACGCGTTGCGGGCGACGAACTGGATGAGGATATCATCCAATATATCCGGAATAAATACAATATGCTGATCGGCCAGCGCTTAGCCGAAGAAGCGAAAATCAATCTAGGATCCGCTTATCCGCTGCCTGAAGAAAAAACTATGACTCTCAGGGGTAGAAATCTGATCACTGGATTGCCGGATTCGATTGAAATTTCATCCATCGAACTACGCGACGCCATCTCGGATTCTGTCCAGACGATTATCGATACCGTTCGGGATGCACTGGATGAAACACCCCCAGAAATTCTTGCCGACCTGATGGATAATGGGGTTTGTCTTGCCGGCGGCGGAAGTCTGCTCCAGGGGTTGGATCAGAGATTGACGGAAGAACTTCAAATTCGAGCTTGGCTTGCCGAAGATCCAATTAGTTGCGTTGCCAGGGGTACTGGGGTTGCCTTGGAGGAACTTGATAAGTGGAAGGGTTTATTTGTAGGGCTGGAGCGCAAGAGCGCCCAGAGAGAGTAAACCTTCAGAATTTAACAACCCGTCTTCTCCTCTGGGAGTTTTTTTCTTTTTTCCTTAGACACGATACAGATCAAATCAGAGGGGGAGCATTATTTTTCGTGGACAGGTTAAGCCTAACAAAAGGGTGACAAACCATATTCATATGAATATACGTTTTCCAAAATCATTTCGGATAGTGGCACTAAGCCTGGTAGCTATTGGAATCCTCGCCCTAGCACTCAGCGGCGTATTTACCTCTCTTTCCAGACTGGTTGTCTCACCATTAACTTCCCTCCAAACCTGGGTCTCACAGCAGTACCAGGGAGTTGAAATTTTTGTCTCCGCCTCCCAGGATATCCGGGAGATCCGTCAGCAATACACGGAACTGGAAGCCGAAAATGCCCGTATGCAGGCTCAGATCGTTGAACTCCAGCAGCAACTGGTGGAGTATGAAATTTTATCTGCATTGTTGGAATTTGCCCGGGCAAATCCTGAACATAAGTACATTGGCGCTTCAGTAATCGGCAGGGATCCCAGTCCATTTCTCAATTACATTATCATCAACCGGGGCTCGGATGACGGACTCAAACGCGGTATGCCGGTAGTAACCCAGAATGGCTTGGCTGGCAGGGTTGTTCAGGTAACAGCCGCTGGAGCCCGGGTCAGTTTAATTACAGACCCGGTAACAAGAATTAACGTTCGGATTGAACCTTCACGAAGCGCTGCAGTATTAGCCGGATCAATTACAGGAGATATCACCCTGGAACAAATACCCCAGGAAGCAGATGTGAATCCCGGAAATCTAATCTTAACTTCCGGGTTGGGAGGTAACTACCCAGCAAACATAATCATCGGACAGGTTACTAGTGTCAAAAGCCGGGAAAATGACCTCTTCCAAAGTGCTTCAGTACAATCGGTTACCGATTTTGATGATTTGAACATTGTCCTGGTAATTATTAATTTTAATCCAATCGATATCTCTCCTCTCTTACCTAACGCTGAGACACCCTGATACGAAACTTCAAATAAAACCATGTCTGTGATTCTAAGCATACCTGTACTTAGTTTTATTACTGTCCTCCAATCTGCAGTAGTCAGCAGGCTGCCGCTGAACCGCGGGACAGCAGATCTGATGCTGGTGGTAATTGTTGCCATCACACTTCAGAAATCGGTAAAAACGGCTTGGCAGTGGAGTATTGTGGGGGGACTGCTGACAGATTTCTTCTCCGGATTGCCCTTTGGTTTGTTTACGACCAGCTATCTAATAACCACAGGCATCGCTTTTCTCCTGAGAGAGAGGATCTGGCGGTTTTCATTTTTGATGCAGCTGCTTGTCGTTTTGTCCGGCACAATAATCATCCATGGTTTATCTATGCTGGTATTAATCCTCCAGGTCGGCTCACTCCAGCTCATCACCGTCCTCCAGGCTGTCACGCTGCCAAGTATTATTCTTAATTTTATGCTTTCCTTACCGGTATTTATCATTATCCAGGATATAATCCAGCAGTTAAATCCTCCGGAATAACTATGTCACCTTCACAAGTTTCATCTCATAATAAAATCACAAACAACCGGATCATTTCCTTCGCAGTTGTAATAGCGATCGTATTCCTGATTTTTATCTTTCGTCTGTTTTCCTATCAAATCCTCAACGAAGATACCTGGGTAGCTCAGGCAGTAGAAAACCGTTTGCGGGAAATCAGCCTGGCTCCAACCCGAGGTGTGATTTTTGACCGCAACGGTATTGTGCTGGCAAGGAATGTCGCCTCCTATAATGTGGTTGTCACTGCGGCAAACTTACCAGACGATCAAGGCGCAATACAAAACATCATCCGCTCTTTGGCAGAATATATTGATGTGCCGGTCTCCCGGGGTGAGATTATCCCGGAAAATCCGTTTGTTCCTTGCGTTTCTGATCATGGCATCAGCCAGATCATTGAGTATGGTGAGCAAAGTGCTCCCTTCCATGATGTGAAAATCGCCTGTAATATTGATCAGATCAAAGCCCAGATCATCCAGGAAAAAAGCATGGATTGGCCGGGAATTTCCCTGGAAATTGAAACAGTCCGTGATTATCCAACTGGATCTCTCACCGCAAGCATCATCGGTTTCCTCGGACCGATTTCCAGCTTAGAAGAAGAATATTACACGGATCGGGGATTTGTTACAAATCGTGACAAAATTGGATATGCCGGTCTGGAACGTTTTTATGAATCCATCTTATCTGGAAAACCGGGAAAACGTGTTGTGGAAGTGGATGTCGGAGGCCAGATCATCCGTGATGCTGTGCCTGTGATTTCTCCCGTGCCCGGCCAGAATATCTATACCACACTGGACACCCGCTTGCAGCAAGCGGCCGAATCGATCCTCCTGGGTGAAATTGGAGGTTGGAACGCGTATTTTGGTGAACTCCGGATCACCAGTGGGGTTGTTATCGCTATAAACCCACAAACCGGGGAAATATTAGCAATGGTTTCATACCCCAGTTATGAAAACAATCGCATGGCCAGGGTAATTCCAGCTTATTATTACGAACAGCTAAATGCGGATGTCCGTAATCCGCTTCTAAATCAGGCAGTAGGAGCTGAACTTCCTGCAGGGTCTGTCTTTAAGCTTTCAACCGCACTTGGTGCACTTAACGAAGGCGTTGTCACTCCAGACCAGGTCATCACTACCCCTCCTGAAATCCAGCTGGCGAATAAATACACACCCAATGATCCAGGGAAGAGTAAAACTTACGTGGACTGGAAAGATGAAGGATTTGGGGAACTGGATTTTATCGGCGGCATCGCGAATTCCAGCAACGTGTATTTTTATCAACTGGGTGGAGGGGACGCAGAAGAATTGGGTACCGGCATCCCAGGAGAGGTTCCTGAAGGACTGGGGATTTGCCGATTAGGCACTTACGCCCGGGCATTGGGATATGGGGATTATCTGGGTATTGAACTCCCTGAAGAAGCGGATGGTATTGTTCCAGATCCTAAATGGAAGCGTATTGCTCACGGGGAAAACTGGTCAACTGGCGACACCTACATTACCAGCGTCGGTCAGGGTTTTGTGACCGCTACGCCGCTTCAAATCCTGATGTCAGCTGCGACAATCGCTAATGATGGAATGCTCATGCAACCGACCGTCATCAAGAATATTACGGACGCAGAAGGAGAAACTGTTATCCCATTTAAGCCGGAAATGAAATGGGATATTACCATCGACCCAGTTATTGATGTGTACAGTGATCCCACCAGTGCGGGTGGCTGCGAAGCAAAATTAACCGGTGAAAAAATCACGGTAGAACCCTGGGTGGTTGAAAAAATCCAGGAAGGAATGCGGGCTGCTGTGACTGAAGGCACTCTGGAAGATATCTTTGCCAACATCGGCATCGCAGTAGCAGGGAAAACAGGCACTGCTGAATATTGCGACACCTTTGCCAATGAAAAAGGTCTCTGCATCCCAGGAAGTTGGCCTTCCCATGCCTGGACTTTAGCCTACGCTCCCTATGATAATCCTGAAATCGCCGTAGTCGCTTTTGCTTACAACGGGGGAGAAGGAGCAAGTGTGGCAGGACCCATTGTGCGCCGGACTATCGAAGCCTACTTTGAATTGAAGACTATCGACAGCAGAGCATATCTTCCCTGAGGTATCATGCTATAATTTTAGGGATCGGTTGACCCCAATTGTATTTGTCTTTAATGATGGAGAGCATGCCATGCAAGCACAGGAAATTGAGGTTAAAGGCATTAAAAACGGCATTCTGGTTGAAGTAAAAAATGGCGATTGGCAAACCCGGGAAGATGCCCTTTTGCAGCACATTGATCAGAATCAGGGTTTTTTTGAAGGGGCACGGCTCGTAGTTGATGTCGGAAATAGAGCGCTGAAATCGCCTGACCTTGCTTCCTTAAGGAATGCGTTGTCTGATCGTGAAATCAACCTCTGGGCTGTCTTAAGTACCTCATTGGTTACCGAGCGGGCGTCCCAGGATTTAGGATTGGCGATCAAGGTTGATCAATCCTTTCCAGAGCCGGAGAAAGACCCGATAAATTCCTTATTGGACGGAGATGAAGCTGTCTTTCTCAAGCGAACAATAAGGTCCGGCCATAAGGTAAAACACCTAGGTCACATTGTTGTCTTGGGAGATGTCAATCCCGGCGCAGAACTCATAGCCGGAGGAAATATTATTGTGTGGGGCAAACTGCGGGGTGTGGTCCATGCTGGTGCAATGGGAGATACTGAAGCGGTAGTATGTTCCCTTGATTTATCTCCTACACAGCTCCGCATAGCGGATAAAATCAGTGTCTCACCCCCCAGGAAGGGAAAGCCCCGTCCTGAAATCGCTCAACTGGAAGATGGCCAGGTTACCGCCCGGGATTGGTCAAAATTCACTAAAGAATAGACAGGAAATATCTATGAGCGCTAAGGTACTTACCATCACATCCGGAAAAGGCGGGGTGGGAAAAACAACAGCAACGGCCAATATCGGCGCTGCCCTGGCAAAAAGAGGACAAAAAGTAGCCTGTATTGACGCGGATATTGGATTAAGGAATTTAGATGTTGTAATGGGTTTGGAGAACAGAATTGTTTATGACCTGGTAGATGCTGTAGAAGGACGCTGCCGGTTAAACCAGGCTATGATCAAAGACAAACATATCCCAGATCTTTATCTAATTCCATCCGCACAAACCCGGGATAAAACCTCAATTTCGCCGTCAGATATGATCCGGCTATGTAATGAACTTCGGTCTGATCTGGACTGGATCCTGATCGACTCCCCAGCGGGCATAGAACGCGGATTTAAGAACGCTATCGCACCCGCCGATGAAATTATCGTGATCACAAACCCGGCAGTCTCCGCTGTTCGTGATGCAGACCGTATTATTGGAATTGTTGAAGCAGAAGAAAAAGGCTCACCCCGACTGCTGCTTAACCGATTGAATCCGGAAATGGTCAAACAGAATAATATGCTCTCTGCAGATGATGTTGTAGATTTATTGGCCATCCATCTGCTGGGTATTGTGCCGGAGGATAGAGCAGTGCTGATTAGCACCAACAAGGGCACACCCATTGTCCTGGAAGAAAAAAGCCTAGCTGGGCAGGCGTACCGAAATATCGCCCAGCGTCTATTAGGAGAAGAAGTTCCCCTGCTTGACCTGGATAAAGGTAGCGGCTTTTTCAACCGGATTTCAAGAGTATTCGGATCAGGAGAAAAATAGCATGGACAATTTCATCAACCGCATCTTTTCAAAAAAACCGAGTAGTGCCGATCAAGCAAGAGATCGTCTGCGGCTGGTATTAATAAATGATAGGACAGATTTATCTTCAGAGGCCCTGGAATCTCTGAAAGATGACCTCCTGGATGTTCTTTCTCGCTATATTAAGATAGACCCTAAAACAATGCGAATTGACATCACTCAGGAAGGCCGGCAGCAGCGGTTGATTGCTGATATTCCCATTGCCGGACCTGTGAGCCGAAAGTACTAATTTATGCGTAATATCTCTTGGCGCCATTTTGACTTCTGGCTGCTTGGCTCAGTTGCCTTTCTGACCATCTTCGGCGTGACCATGATCAGTTCCGCGATCGCTGGCAACATCGAACTAGTAGAAGCCAATACAGTAATCAAACAAATCATCTTTGCGGGAATCGGATTAATAATTCTGGCAATCACGGCGATGATCGACTACCGCTACTGGGGAGCGTTAAGCAACTTCTTGTACCTGGTG
>CAZHHT010000009.1:0-16770 GCA_964532455.1 uncultured Anaerolineales bacterium | reverse complement strand
AGGGGCGCTGGCTGTGCTTTTCCTTTTCGGCGATGCGCTATTTGGCTCTTCTCGCTGGTTTTCAGTAGGCCCCATCTTGATTCAGCCCTCAGAGTTTGCTAAAATCGTCATCATACTCGTTCTGGCAAATTTTTTCTCCCAGAACATCGATAACATTAAAAAACCAATACTTGTTCTCCGCAGTCTGGTGGTCACATTTTTTATCATTGTTTGGATCATTCTCCAACCGGATTTAAGCACATCGATCGTTATCCTGGTTCTTTGGTTTGCTCTGCTGTGGGCCAGTGGTCTGGATATTAAACTGTTGTTAATTGCGGGAGGGGCAGGCCTAGGAGTTCTTGGTATTGGTTTGCCATTGATGCTGTTGAATTATGACCCAGAAAATACCACCAGTTTAATCAAACCCTACCAGCTTGACAGGGTCATCAATTTTTTATTTCCCGATCCAAACGCCAGCTTTGGCGCTATTTACAACGTCCACCAGGCAATAATCAGCATTGGCGAAGGCGGATGGTTCGGACAAGGATATGGGAGCGGTTCCCAGGTTCAGCTGCGTTTCCTGAAAGTCCGGCACTCGGATTTCATTTTTTCAGCTCTTGCCGAGGAATTCGGATTCGTCGGTGCGCTTGTTGTTATCGCAACTCTCGCCTTCATTATCGCCAGGTGTTTAAGGGCAGCCCGCTTGTCCAGCGACACCTACGGCGCCTTAATCGCCTACGGTGCAGCAACGTTAATTTCCTTTCAAACTATTGTCAACATAGGCATGAATCTGAGATTGCTTCCGGTAACAGGTCTCACCCTGCCCTTTGTTAGCTACGGCGGGAGCTCGTTGATCACCTTATTTGTTGCTATTGGACTGGTTGAGAGTGTCTTACTCAGGCAAAAAGCCCTGGAATTTTAAAAATTGGTAAAATGGAATCCCCTCATCAATTAGGATAGAAAATGTCACCTAAACAAGATCCTGCTCGCGTTCGATTTGCTCCTTCACCTACAGGTTTACTGCATATTGGCGGAGCTCGTACTGCCCTATATGACTATCTGCTGGCAAGACAGTCTGGCGGATCATTTATTTTACGAATAGAAGATACAGATCAAAAAAGGTATCAAGAAAGCGCAGAAGCTGATTTTAAAGATTCCTTGGATTGGCTGGGTTTAACCCCGGACGAAGGTCCAGATCAAGGAGGTTCTTGCTCACCCTATCGCCAATCTCTACGGAAAGATATTTACCAGGATCATGCAGAGCAGCTGATCAATAATGGAAATGCGTTTTATTGTTTCTGCACACCCGAACAATTAAGCCAAGTTCGGGAAGATCAGATTAAACGAAATGAAACACCCCACTATGATGGCACCTGCAGGAACCTTTCTCAAGAGCAAGCAGCTGAACGAATCCGGGCTGGAGAATCCTATGTGATCCGGTTTAAATCTCCCAGATCAGGGAAAACAACCGTTCAGGATTTATTACGGGGAGAAATCACAGTAGATAACAGTAACCTGGATGATATGATCCTGATCAAATCCAACGGTCTCGCAGTTTACCACCTGGCTGCCATGATTGATGATTATCTGATGGGCATTACTCATGTTATCCGTGGTTCAGAATGGCTGCCGACATTTCCCATTCATGCCTTAATTTATCGGACACTCGGTTGGCAAGAACCAGTTTGGGTACATCTCTCAGTATTCTTAAAACCAGATGGTAAAGGGAAAATGAGCAAACGAGACACAGAGCTTGCCCAGGAAAAGGGGCTCCCTATCTTTGTCAAAGATATGGATAAAATGGGATATTTGCCCGAAAGCGTGATAAACTGGATCGCCTTGATGGGTTGGAGTTATGACGATAAAACCGAGTTTTTTACAATGGATGATCTCATTGAAAAATTCAGTCTTAAAAAACTTAATCCATCTCCTGCTGCCATCAATTTCAGCAAATTAGACCATTTTAACGGTCTGCATATTCGCAATCTGTCTCCTGAGGATTTCGCCGCCAGGATTAAGCCCTGGTTTGAGAATGCAGGATTCATAGTAGAAGACAATAAGCTTCTCCAGATTGCCGGCGCCATCCAAATCAGAACAAAAAAACTTACTGATGTAGTTGATATGGCAGGCTTTTTCTTTAAGGATGATGTTGATTTGGTTATAGACCGGATCATTTCCGATAAACTAAATGCATCCCAGGCTGCGGAGGCTGCCCAAAAAATGACTCGGATCTTCCAGAATTTAGAGGTGATTAACGCGGAAACCGCCGAGAAGCCACTGCGGGATATTGCAGTTAACCTTGATATTAAAGCTGGACAACTGTTTGGTCTGCTGAGGGAAATTCTTACCGGGCAGAAAATCAGCCCGCCGATCTTTGATATAATTCCCATTCTGGGAAGAGAAAAAGTTCTCTCACGCCTGGAAAATGCTCTGGATATATTTCAGAACCTCTCAAATTAATTAAACGGGATGCGTAATCCCGGGAGGATTACGCATCTTCATTATTTCTATAAACTTGTTTAATGTTTTGGGCCTGCTGTTTTTCAATTTTCGCCCAGGAATCCCGCAGAGGAATGGTTCTGTTGAATACCAGCTTATCATCCTTGGAATCCGGATCCACACAAAAATACCCCACACGTTCAAACTGAAAACGGTCACCTAGTTTTGCATCTTTCAGGCTGGGCTCAGCTTTCGCTCCGGAAATAACTTGGAGGGAATTCGGATTCAGGTGATCCAAGAAGCTCTCCCCTTCTTTCACATTCAGAGGGAACGGATGGTTAAACAACCGGTCATACAGCCTGATTTCCACATTCAGGGCATGGGTAGCTGAAACCCAATGGATAGTACCCTTTACTGTCCTTCCATCCGGCGCTGAACCGCCCCGGGTTTCCGGATCGATGGTACATCTTAATTCTGTGATTTCTCCATCATCATCTTTAACAACTTCATTGCAGGTAATTAAATACCCGTATCGCAGGCGGACTTCTCTGCCCGGAGCCAAGCGCCAAAATTTCTTCGGAGGTTCTTCCCGGAAATCATCACGGTCGATAAATAGTTCACGTGAGAATGGTACTTGCCGAACTCCTTTAGACTCATCACCAGGATGATTTGGAAATTCCATCATTTCTACTTTATCTTCAGGATAATTGCTCAGAACAACCTTTAAAGGATTCAAAACACAATTAATTCTTGGAACCCTTTTATTGAGGTCATCCCGGATAAAATGATCGAATTTAGATCGCTGTATTGTACTGAGGGAAAGCCCAACCCCAACGTGTTCAATGAATTTCCGGATAGCCTGCGGTGGTATGCCCAATCTGCGCATACCAGCCAGGCTTGTCATTCGGGGATCGTCCCAGCCATCTACATAACCACCTTCCACTAACTTAATCAGAGCGCGTTTACTCATTACGGTATAGGTCATATTAAAACGCGCAAACTCGATCTGCTGGGGATGAAAAATATCCAACTCGTCCAGAAACCAATCGTAAAGCGGGCGGTGATTCTTAAATTCAATCGAGCAGGTAGAATGGGTTATCCCCTCAATCGAATCGGATTGACCATGAGCCCAATCATACATGGGATAGATACACCACTCATCACCAGTTCGGTGGTGATGTTCATGTAAGATGCGGTACATCACAGGATCACGAAGATTAATATTTGGCGAACCCATATCAATTTTCGCTCGCAAAACCTTGCTGCCGTTTTCAAATTCACCATCCCGCATGCGCTGGAATAAATCCAGATTTTCCTCAATTGACCGATTCCTGTAGGGGCTCTCTTTTCCCGATTCTGTCAATGTACCCCTGTACTCCCGGATTTCATCTGCTGTCAAATCATCTACGTAGGCTTTTCCAGCGTTGATCAATACCAGAGCAAATTCGTACAGTTGAGCAAAATAGTCTGACGCAAAATAAAGCCGGTCTTCCCAGTCAAAACCAAGCCATTTAATATCCCGTTTTATGGCTTCTACATATTCACCCTCTTCCTTGGTTGGATTGGTATCATCAAATCGTAGATTACACTTGCCATTGAACTCTTTCGCAAGATTAAAATTCAGTCCAAATGCTTTAACATGGCCAATGTGAAGATAACCATTCGGCTCAGGTGGAAAACGGGTGTGCACCCGACCATCGTTTTTTCCCTCCGCCAGGTCCTTCTTGATAATATCCCGAACAAAATCTGCTAATTCCACTTCCTCATTCATACCGCATACTCCTTCCTTAAAACCTTTCCCCAAATTTTAACATACTCTTTACCATTTATATCTCGATCTCCTAATCACTGGAGGTAATGGATCTATCGCGATTTCTATTTCCAGGTATTAACGTGTGAATGATTTGACTAACAATCCTATCAATGATAAAATTCCCTTCGCTAGTGGGGGCTCGTCTAACGGTAGGACGGCGGTCTCTGGAACCGTAAGTCGGGGTTCGAATCCCTGGCCCCCAGCTTTCAACCCCGAAAAGTTTTTCGGGGTTTTTTCATTTCTGCTATCACTTTTCTTAACTTTCCAGTTATTGGAGCTACTTTATAGTAAAATCTAAAATGGGCGAACAACTGAAGATATTTTTCAAGAGGAGAAATTTCTATGGCAGATATTATTGAGTATACGATCTTTGGTGATGACCTACAGATGGTTGAAATTCAACTGGATCCGGGGGAAGGGATCCGGGCAGAAGTAGGTACGATGATCTACATGGAGAAAGGTGTTGAAATGCAAACCAGCACCGGTGGGGGTTTATTTAAGGGTGTTCAGCGTATGTTTACCGGGGAAAGCTTTTTCATTACCACCTTCCTTAACAACGCTCCTGATATAAAGCGGGTTGCTTTTGCTGCCCCTTATCCCGGAAAAATAGTCCCCCTTGACTTGACCAATCTAGGCGGTACCTTCATCTGCCAGAAAGATTCCTTCTTGTGTGCAACCAGGGGCATTGAAATCGAAATCGCATTTAGTAAAAAACTGGGCGCTGGGCTGTTCGGCGGTGAAGGATTCATTCTCCAGCGCCTGGTCGGAGAGGGATTAGCTTTTGCCCATGCCGGCGGAACAATCATTGAGAAAAACCTTGAGGCTGGTCAGGTTCTAAATGTGGATACCGGGTGCCTGGTAGCATTCTCCCCTTCCATAGATTATGATATCGAGTTTGTAAGTGGATTTACCAATGCACTCTTTGGTGGTGAGGGACTCTTCCTTGCCAAACTTTCTGGTCCCGGAAAAGTATTCCTACAAAGTCTACCACTCTCACGGCTAGCGGATAGAATAGCAGTAGCAGCAAATCTCGGAAATACAGGAGAATCCAAGGGAGCTGCCGGTTTGGGTGGGAAGATCCTGGGAGATATAATCAGCGGGCTATAAAACAATATAATCCAAGGATAACCCCAAAAGGAAGCGACGGATGGACAAAAAAAACAAACAGAGTACTACCCTGATGTGGTTTGCCCGCATAGGTGGCGTAATAGTAAGCATTTTCTGGATATCAAGCTTATTTTCCTCAGCAATCGGCGGGAGCATAGGGTCTCAGCTAAGACTTACTCTTGAAGGAATCCTCTTATCAGTTCTGATCGTTGCTTCAACCATCGGGGTGGGGATTGCCTGGAAACTTCCGCTTACTGGCGGAAAAATCACAGTTGTCAGCAGTCTCTTCTTGTGCATATTTTCCTATTTTTCCGCAGGACACAACAAGTTGTTTGCCGTAGCTATCAGCGGGTTACCGTATTTCCTGGTTGGGGTTTTATTTATTCAATCTTATCTGGCAAGGGAAGAAACACCCTAATCCCCTTCCAGTGTTTTTGCCTGCTCCCAAAGAATATCTAGCTCATCCAATGTCATCTTAGAAAGTTCGCGCCCGATAGCGCGAGCTTCTTTTTCAAGATACGAAAAGCGCCCTTTAAATTGACGATTTGTTCCCCGTAAGGCGCTTTCCGCATCAATCTCCAACCAACGGGCAATATTTACTACTGAAAACAGTAAATCACCCACTTCCGCTGCTTGCTCTTTGGATTCCCGGGCGACCTGGAGTTCCCTTATTTCTTCCGGTATCTTGGTTATCACTCCCTGGATGTCTTTCCAATCAAATCCTACCCGGGCTGCCCGTTTTTGATAAGTTTGAGCTTGTGTAAGGGCTGGCATGGAAGTAGGAACACCATCCAGCAATCCTTTAGTACTATCGCCGTTCATTTTTCGTTCCTGGGCTTTTATCCTTTCCCAGTTTCTAATCACATCTTCAGATTTATCAAGCGAGAGATCCTCAAAAACATGAGGATGCCGTTTAATAATTTTTAGATAAATTCCCCGAATGACATCACTCATGGTGAATTCACCATCTTCACTCGCGATTTGAGCATGCAGAATAATCTGCAGAAGCAAATCTCCAAATTCCTCCTGCATCGCAACTGAGTCTTCCTCATCAATTGCTTCTAATACCTCATATACTTCTTCCAAGAGATTTGTTCTCAACGATTGATGATCCTGCTCCAGATCCCAGGGACATCCATCTGGTGCGCGCAAATGGGCGATGATTTCCTGAAAAGATTCAAGGGAAGAGCCTTTCTCCAGCGGTGGAAGAAATACTGAGGATCTATTTTTTATCTTCCGGCTTCTATCCAGCTCAAATAGAGGTATTTTTTCAATCAGTTCAGTTTCTGTCCCTGCATTATGAATCAAAAATACCGGGTGATCATCAGGATAAACTTCCATCAAGGTGAGCTTAAGGTTGGAAGCTACTTCGGTTGAATGTACCTGGGCAATTAACACCGGATTATCCGGCGGAAAAGGTGGATAGTGTGTATCTTGCAGTTCCAAAGCATCAATAATAGTTATTTGAGGTAGCGGATCTATCTCCACTGCCGAAAAGGAGGGTTCCAGAAAACTTACCCCGGGAATAATCTCAACTTTAAGTTCCAACTCCCTGGCCTGTGAAAGAATCATAGGGGTGGTTGCTTCCGCCACGAATGGATCTCCGGGAACGGCGTAAATCACACCTTGATTTTGTTGACTGATGTTAATGATTTCAGCAGTAATCCGTTGATAAACTATCTCTAAACTTTCCTCTTCTTGATAATAATTATCAAAGGAATGTACCTTAAGATTAGGAGGAAAACCCTCAACCGTTGGATGATCGCGAGTTCTTAAGTAAATTTCTCCAGCAGAATTTATAACATCCCATGCGCGCCGGGTCAACAAATCCGGATCGCCGGGTCCCAATCCAATAATAATTATTTTTGGCGGAGCATCTTTTCCCTGGTTCATAGGTATCATATATCCCTTTTGTAAATACAAAGCGGAGAACACATCGGTCTGTTGGGTGTTCTCCGCGATCTGGATTTATTATATCCTCAGCTGGTTAACTTCACCCAGCCATGAACGATTAACGTTTTGTATAGGTAGGAGCTTTCCGTGCGCCTTTGAGACCTGGTTTTTTCCGTTCTTTTTCCCTCGCGTCCCGGGATAAATATCCGCCGTGGCTTAATGCCATTCGCATCTCAGGATCCATTTTCAGGATAGCCCGCGCTAAACCTAATCGAACTGATGATGCTTGACCAATTACACCCCCGCCCTTAACCAGGACGCTTATGTCATAATCCGATCGGTTGGTATCCAGAACATCTAAAGGTTCTGTTACAATTTTATTATCTCTCTCGGTTGGAAAGTAATCTTCCAAACTTTTTTCATTAATCACAAATAAACCGGATCCGCCCATAATCCGTACACGTGCTGTTGCTGCTTTGCGGCGTCCGATACCTTCAAAATACTGTGCCATAACGACTCCTCTTACAATAATCCTACTCAATCTATTATTGGATTACACCATAACAGACGATCTATACCTATCTAGGGGTACAACTCCTCAACCGGAATTGGTTTTTGAGCCTGATGGGGATGATTCGGCCCTGCGTACACCTTGAGTTTTTTATTCAGTTTCCGACCTAATTTATTGTGGGGGAGCATGCCCTTTACTGCGTGCTCTATCACATATTCAGGTCGCTTTTCCAATTGATTTCTAAGAGTTATCTTTTTAAGACCGCCCTGGTATTTTGATTCCCGGTAATAATATTTGTCATCCATCTTTTTCCCGGTAACCTGAATCTGTTCTGCATTTACCACGACGACAAAATCTCCAACATCCACACCGGGTGTAAATTCCGGTTTGTGTTTACCAAGGATCAGGGCAGAGATCTCAGTAGCTAAACGGCCCAGGTTTCTACCCTTGGCATCCACTAAAATCCATTTCCTCGAGATATCTTCTGCTTTAGGATAAAATGTTTTCTTCACAGTTTTGTACTCCACTGAACTTCTATTAAAATTAGCTGCTTATAGCTGCTTTCTATAATTTATTCGTATCGAACCTCAACCAGCGATAAGCCATTTGCAGGGGCTAAACCCTGTGAGGGAGGTCCTGAAGGATTTGCTAAAAATATTTTAAGCGCGTTAGGTTGTGCTTTTCCCTGCCCGATCTTGACCACTACGATCACAATCCGGCGGATCATATGATACAAAAAAGCGTTGCCAACAATCTTAAAAACCAGTACATCTCCTTGTTTCTTCCATGCAGCCCGGTTGATATTTCTTACTGTGCTGCCTCCCTGTTGATGAGGATTGCCCAAGGCTGCAAAATCGTGACTGCCTATTAAACTCCTGGAAGCTCTTCTCATTAATTTGACATCAATTTCCGGCCACACCCTCCAAGTAAATCGTTCCCGCAAAGGGTTCCGTATCGGGCTGCACAGTATCTGATATTGATACTCTCTGGACAAAGCGTCATATCGGGGGTGGAAATCACTCTTTGTCCTGCTGATCTGCACTGCCGAGATGTCCTGCGGGAAAACCGCGTTTAATGCCTGATGTGACTCTTTTTCAGTGTGATCCCACTCTAAATCAAATGATACCACCTGTCCTGCTGCATGCACGCCGGCATCTGTTCTTCCGGCAAATAATACTGTTTTTTCCTGCCAGGCAAGCTTTCTTAAAGCCTTTTTCACTTCTCCCTGAACAGTTCTCAGCTCAGGTTGATATTGTGATCCGTGGAAACCTGTTCCATCATAAGCCAGTTTGACTCGGAAACGTTCGCTCATCAGCAGAGCTTGCTGACGCCGGATTACTCTTCCACCAGTTCCAATACAACCATTTCAGCTGCATCACTGGTCCTTGGGGGAAGTTTAAACATGCGTGTATATCCTCCAGGCCGGTCGAGATACCGGGGAGCCAGCTCCTCAAATAATTTCTTCACCAATACCTTATCATTATCCAGACGTGAAGCGGCAATCCTGCGGGCGTGTACCTGCTGTGCCGCATCTGCCTCCTGAACCCTTTTTGCCAGAGTAATTAATTTTTCGGCGGGTTGCCGGATAAACTCAGCTTTGGCACGGGTTGTTTGAATACGCTCGTTTTCGAATAATTGTTTAATCATAGTGCGCCTTAAAGCTGCTCGCTGTTCTGAATTCCGTCCTAATTTTTTACCTGCTACCTTGTGTCGCATAATCCTTACTCCAGCTCAGTAATAATTTCTAAGAGGTAACCATGTTCTTCCAGCTTATCCTTCAGTTCTGTGAGACTCTTCACTCCAAAATTCCGGATTGAAAGAAGGGCATCATCACCCTTTGTGTTAAGCTCCATCACCTCTCGTACAGTGGTAATTCCTGTTCTTTTCAGTGAATTGAATACACGAACGGATAAATCCAGTTCTTCGATGGGAATATCCACAATCTCGTCTACCGGTTCTACGGGTTCCTCCACCTCTACCATAGCGGCGAGAGATTCCGCGGTTACTCCGGCTAAATGCTGCAAATGCCCCATTAGTATTTTTGAACTTTTGCTTAATGCTTCTTCAGGTTCAAGAGTTCCATCAGTCCATACTTCAATTATCAAATTGTCATATTCTGTACTTTGTCCGACCCGCGCCGATCCAACTTCAAAGTTGACACGGCGAACCGGATTATAGATTGCGTCAATCGGCAGTTCACCGATAGGCAACCGGTCTTTCCGTTCTTCTGTGGGCAGATATCCTCTCCCTCTCCCGACAGTCAATTCGATGGTGAGGGGTTTACTTCTGCCGTCAACAGTCATCAGATATAAATCCGGGTTGACAATCTCAATTTCTGACGGCGTGATGATATCAGCTGCCGTAACTACACCTTCTCCCTTAATCTCAAGATGCATATTTGAGAGATCGCCTTCATGTAGTATTAAACGCAGCTTTTTGATGTTCAGCATCAACCGTAGAACATCTTCCTGAACGCCGGGAATCGTATCGTATTCATGATCAATTTCTGTGATTCGGATTGATGTCACTGCAGAGCCTTCCATAGAAGAAAGCATAACCCTGCGCAGGGCATTTCCAAGAGTAATGCCATAACCACGTTCCAGGGGATTTATTTCATACTTCCCATAGGCTCGCGCTTCAGCAATCCTTTCAATTTTTGGTGTTACCATATTGTTCATTCCTAGCACGGCTCACCTCTCCCAAATCGTATCATTTTTTTGATGGCCTCTCACAATTACCGAGAATAATACTCAACGATCAATTGTTCATTAAGATTTCCATCAATCTCCGATCGTTCAGGTAAACGAACTACATTACCGGATAAGGTCTTCAAATCCCTTTTTACCCATTCAACCGGAGTTCTATTCTCGGCGTCTTTGGTCAGATTCTTAAAGAAAGTCCTTTTCATGGATCCTTCCCTAACGCTAATGTTATCAGTTGTTGTAACAATGACTGACGGCACGTCCGTACGCCGTTTATTGACATTAAAATGTCCATGAGTAACCAGCATGCGGGCTTGAGCACGACTCGCAGCATATCCGAGCCGATAAACCACGTTGTCCAGACGAGATTCCAATATCTGCAACAGGTTCAAACCAGTTAATCCGCGGCGTTGCTGTGCAGTTGCATAATACCGTCTAAACTGACGCTCGGATATATCATAAATCCGCCGAGCTTTCTGCTTTGCGCGCAGTTGGCGTGAGAAATCTGACTCACGGTTGCGGCGGTACTGGGCGCCCTTTCCATGCTGTCCCGGGGGATAACTCCGCCGCTCAAAAGCACATTTCGCAGTAAAGCAGCGCTCTCCTTTCAGGAACAATTTTTCGCCTTCTCGACGGCAAATTTTACACTTTGCCTCACGATATCTTGACATAACTACTTCCTCTTTGCTGTATTTCGCAACTTCAAATAATTACTCTACTCTTTTTTTATTTTCAGCGGAAACAACATTTCTCCTGGAAAATTCGATTACACCCGGCGCTTCTTGGGAGGACGGCAGCCATTGTGGGGAACAGATGTCACATCGGTTATTGAGTTCAATTTTAATCCCATTGCCTCAATTGCCCGTAAGGAAGCTTCCCGTCCTGGTCCGGGTCCATTTACGAAGGCGTCTGCCTCACGGATACCCATACCCATCGCTTTCTTGACAGCATCCTCAGCTGCTAACCGGGCGGCAAAAGCCGTGCTCCGGCGGGAGCCTTTCAACCCAACTGCACCCGGGCTGCTCCAACAAACTGTGTTTCCCTGATGATCGGTAACAGTGATAATCGTATTGTTAAATGTTGCCCGGACATGTATCTGCCCTGAAGCGAGGGAACGCTTTTTTCTCCGACCGCCTTTCGGGCGGGATGATTTTTCAACCATAGTACCTCTTCTATTATCCTAGATTGATTTTCGTTTCAACTAACTGCTGATTTTCATAGCCGCAGGGAGGAAAGGCTCCCACAAAACAAAATTCAAACCAGCCAGCATATCTCCCATCAATCCTTCCAGTTTCCTGAATATAATGGAAACTATTGATCCCTTAAGTCTTCGTCATACCTCGACGACGGCCTCGGCCTGCAACCGTTTTCTTCGCACCCTTGCGGGTGCGGGCATTCGTCCGCGTCCGCTGTCCGTGTACCGGTAGTCCTCTTTTATGTCTGATACCGCGGTAACAGCCGATTTCCACCAAACGTTTAATATTCATCTGCACTTCACGCCGCAGATCACCCTCAGTTTTAAAGTTTTTGTTGATGTAATCCCTTAATCCGGTTATCTGGGAATCTGTTAGTTCCTGCACCCTTGTCTCAGGATTCACCCCAATTGCAGCCAACGTTTCCTTCGAACGGGTTAAACCGATGCCATAGATATAGGTTAAAGCAACTTCAACACGCTTGTCACGGGGTAAGTCAACACCTTGAATACGAGCCATACTTTTTTATCCTTGCCTCTGTTTATGCTTCGGATTTTCACAAATAACGTAAACTCTTCCTTTACGTCGCACTATTTTACATTTTTCGCAGCGTTTCTTTACAGAAGAAGACACTTTCATGATTACCCTTCCTTATTTATCCTTCTTTGTTTCATACAGCTTTCCAGAAAAAGTATTATTATATCTTATCGATTAAGTCCAGTCTAGGGAGCTTCAACTTTTTCCTAGACTCTGGTTAATATCAACGGACTGTTGGCAGTCACCGCAACAGTATGTTCATAATGAGCAGTTAGCGAACGATCTACCGAGATTACTGTCCACTGGTCTGAAAGCACTTTGGTTTTTGGTGTTCCTACCAGCACCATCGGTTCAATTGCGATCGTCATTCCTTCCTGGAGAAGCATTCCCTGTCCAGGAACTCCGAAATTGGGCACCTGGGGAGGTTCATGCATCTTCCGCCCTACTCCGTGACCGGTATACTGACGAGGAACATGATAGCCATGACTCTCTACATAATCCTGGATCGCTGCGGAAATATCACCAATGTGCTTTCCAGGCCGCATATGTTTTATCCCTTTATAAAGGGATTCCTCGGTAATCTGGATCAACCGTCTTTTTTCCTTACCGATCTCTCCCACACCGTGCGTAAAAGCGGAATCTCCGATATACCCATCCAAGGTTGTTCCGCAATCCACAGAAACGATATCCCCTTCCACTAGCACTCGACCGCTCGGAATCCCATGGACCAATTCCTCATTGATGCTGATGGTTAATGTCGCAGGGTATGGATATGGCCCGGGGTATCCCTTAAACGTTGGTATTCCGCCATGATCCCGGATTATGGCTTCCGCTGCGGTATCCAGTTCTTTGGTAGTGATGCCGGGTTTGATCATAGATTTGACTTCTTCCAGGACTAGGGCATTAACTCTTCCCGCTTCCTGCATCTTTTTGATCTCCACCTCGGTTTTGATCAACTGCTCATCATAAGAAATCATTATCCAAATCCAATCCCGGAATCGATTTACTCTATCCTGGAATACTGCTCAATAAATTATTAACGTACAAGCAACTTCTCATCATATCCATGCAGCTTCAATTCTGCATCGATATTCTGGAATGTATCTCTAACTACACCAACCACGATCAGCAGCCCCGATGAGGTAATCAGCATGATTCCTGTACCTCCGGAGGTAATTCCGGATAAACCTAAACCAGCTAAAATAACGCCAACTATAAACGGGAAAATCGCTATTGTCCCCAGGAAAAATGCGCCAGGGAATGTAATTCTTCGTAATACTTTTGTTAAATACCTCTGAGTTGGAGCTCCCCGGCTGACACCAGGTATCTGGGCTCCCGCACGTTTAAGGTTAGTGCCATAATCCTGCTGCGCAAATAACACATCAGTATAAAAGAAGGTAAAGCCAACCACCATCAACCAGTATAGGAGCCAATACCAGGAGGAAGTTCCTCCGAATAAAGCCTGAACATTTGTAGCCAAGTTGGACACCCAGAATGTCTGTGACTCAACGAAAAAACTAGCGACAATTGCTGGGAATGTCAGCAGCGATTGTCCGAATATAAGCGGGATCATACCAGCCATATTGACTTTCAGCGGTAATGTCCCCTTCACCGGCATTGATTGTCGATTTCCAACCCTGCGACCAGGGTACATAACCGGAATGTTCCGCTGTCCCTGCTGCACATAAACAATCGCATAAATAATCATTATCGTAATCACCACCATAAAGACCAGCGTTATCCAGCGGTTTTCCTGATTACTGATAATTCGGCCAAAGTTTTGCGGTAACCTGGACACAATACCGGCAAAAATCAACAAGGAAAGACCCTGGTTCCGAATACCGTATTCGGAGATCAATTCACCCAGCCAGATGGCAAACATGGTTCCCGCAGTCATACTGGCGATAATCGCCAGACTAGGGAGCAGCGAAGCGCCGCTAAAACCAAAATTATCTATGACCTGGACCCCACCAGCCAGGCTGGAAAAGATCCGGATCTGACCAATGGCCTGAAGAGCAGCCATCGGTACTGCCAGAATGTAAGTCCAGCGTTCCATCCACTTTCTTCCTTCCTGGGGATCCTCTTCCATTTTCCGCTGCAGGGCAGGAATAATTGGAACCAGTAGCTGGAGAATAATCTGTGCCGTAATATACGGGTAAACACCCATTGCCAGCACTGAGAAATTGGATACCGTACCACCAGAAAGCATATCCAGAATGCCCACAAAGGTGCTTCCAGCGCCGCCGCCGGTGATAATCGCAGATATCGCCTCCCTGTTAGCGCCGGGGATGGGAACGTGTGCTGCAAGCCGGTAGATTACCAGGATCATCAAAGTGATCAGTAATTTTCGCCGGATATCTTCTGCTTTCCATAAATATCGCCAAGCAGATGTTTTCATTTCTCTACTCTCCTATATTCAATCCCTTCCGGGATAGAAATAGCTCCATAATTCCTAATAGGGATAGTAATTCCTCTATCCCTCAATTACCTCTACAGTTCCACCAGCCTTTTCAATCTTTTCCTTGGCTTTCCTGGAAAAACGGTGGGCTTTTACTTTTAAGGGTTTCTTCAACTCCCCGCGGCCCAAGATAACTACTGGGCGGCTGAGAGTATTGATCAGATCAACTTCCCTTAAAATTTCTGGTGTGATCTCAGAATTCTTTCGAAAAGCTGACAAGTATTCCAGATTCACTTCCTGGTATTCCACCCGGTTAAAATTCTTAAATCCCGGTAGTTTCGGCATCCTGCGGTAATAAGGTGTGTCTCCACCCTGGTGCCAGAGGGGAACCCCTCCACCTGCCCGGGCGTTCTGACCTTTTGTACCCCTACCTGCAGTTTTTCCGTATCCGGAACCATAACCACGTCCGACACGTTTCCGATCCTTTTTTGAACCTTTATTTGGTTTCAAATCATGCAATTTCATTTTAAATTCCTTCTGACCTGCTTACCCAACCTGGACAAGGTGTTTCACACGTTCAATCATCCCCAAGACACTGGGATGGTCCGGGCGTTCGACGGTTTGGTTGATTTTTCTTAATCCCAGGGCTTCCAGCGTTCGTCGCTGTGGTTGCGATCGCCCATGGGGACTTCTCACCAGAGTAATTTTCAGCATTTTATCTTTTTTCTTCCTTGCCATGGTCCTATCCTCGATCCCAGAAGGGAATCAGTTTTTCTGGGTCAACTCCCCGATTGGCAGCTTCTTCGTAGGGATCTTTTAACTGCTCCAGGCCATTAATAGTAGCGGCTGCGATATTCATCGCATTATTGCTGCCCAGTGATTTCGTCAAAATATTAGAAATCCCGGTAACCTCAACAACAGCCCTAACACTTCCAGCTGCGATAACACCAGTACCTTCAGAAGCCGGTTTCAGCAGGACTCTTGCGCCGCTGACTTTACCGATCACTTTATGGGGGATGGTGGTGTCGTAGGTTGCTACAGCATGCATATCATCTCTAGCGTTTGTGGCTGCTTTCCGAATGGCATCGGGTACGGATTTGGCTTTTCCCATACCCAAGCCCACTTTGCCTTTATGATCGCCGACTACCATAGTCACCCTGAAGGAAAACCGGCGTCCACCTTTCATAACGGCAGCAACACGCTCAATATTTACGATCCTCTCATCTAATTCTTGTTCAGGATTATCTTTATAACCGTTTGTCATAACCTTCTCCCGGTCTGTTATCTAAAACTGCAGTCCATTTTCACGGGCACCTTCAGCGAGGGCCGCGACACGGCCAATGTATTTAAATCCGCCGCGGTCAAAAACTACGCTTTTAATGCCTTTATCTTTTGCACGATCAGCAATAGTTTGCCCAACCAACTTTGCTTTTTCTTTTTTCGTCATCCCCTTAAATTTTTTCTTGAGTCCCGAATCAATTGATGATGCGGAAGCCAGGGTGTGACCTTTTGTGTCATCAATAACCTGAACATATATCTCGTTTAAACTACGAAATACATTCAAACGAGGTTTTTCAGGTGTCCCGAAAACATTGCGGCGGATTCTTAGATGCCGCCTCTTACGAGCATCCCCTCTAGTTCGTTTTTTTGCCATATTACGCTACCTTCCCCGCTTTGCCTGCTTTAAGGCGGATCCTCTCATCTTTATACCGAATGCCCTTTCCTTTGTACGGTTCAGGCTTTCTAATTTTCCGTATATCAGCTGCTACCTGGCCTACTTTTTGTTTATCAATTCCACTGATAAAAACCTGCTGTGCCCGGTCTCCCACTACAAAATCAATTCCCTGGGGGGGTTCTACTTCAACCGAATGTGAGTACCCAACATTCAGAACCAGGTTTTTTCCCTGCATAGCGGCGCGGTATCCCACACCAACCAGCTGCAGTTCTTTTTGAAAACCATTAGTTACACCAATGATCATGTTTTGGATCAATGCTCTGGTGGTTCCATGTAAAGACCGCATTTCTCTGGCATCAGAAGGCCTGGTGACCTTGATTTCTCCATCTTTGAAGGAGAAATCAATACTCGGAGAAAAGGTAAATTCCATTTCACCTTTTGGCCCTTTGATCTTTACCTGCGATCCATTTATCTTTACATCCACGCCGGACGGGACTTCAACCGGTAGACGTCCAATTCTAGA
>CAZHHT010000008.1:0-45647 GCA_964532455.1 uncultured Anaerolineales bacterium | reverse complement strand
CTTCGGCAGATGTGATGCTTTCCAAAGGTCAGGGAAATTTCGAGACCTTGTTACCGTTTGCAGACGAGAGGCTTTTCTTTTTATTAAGAATAAAATGTGAATATATGGCAGCCTTATCGAACGTAAAAAAAGATAGTTTAGTACTTATGCAAGGATACAAAGGTCAACTACCCCCACGCCTGAAGACGGGAGCTTGAAAGCGAACTTGGAGTTACCGTCACCACCTTAATCAGCTGCATCCCCATTCCGGAACAACGCACGGATTTTATTATCGAAGAACTGGGGACGGTATCCCCGACCTTCCGAATGACTGATAAGCATGGCAGGGCTAGCACTATCTTTACGGCTGGGGAGGAGTAGGGCACAACCCGGGTCACAGCCAATGCTACTGGCAGTTATTACGCCTATGAGGTTCGCACCAACGGAGAATCTTACAATGGGCCGATGAAAACCTACAAATTATCTGCCCCGTCTTTCGTTTTGGGTATAACGGTCAATGTTTTTAGGCCTTTGGGATTTCTCGGGGTTTGACCATAACTGGAGATAAAGTCGTGGTAGGGGAGTAGAGACTATTTTTTCTGAATATTCGAAGTTATTCATATTTCATAAACAAACAGCACATTGTTTTTTAATGACCTGTTTTTAATTTGGATTTTGATTTGACTGATATCTCTATAATCTCGCCGCCAGGAAGGGAACCAGCATTTCTTCTTCAGATAAACCGCCGTGGCGGCCGATCAGCGGATTTTCCTTGGAAGCCCACCACCAATAGGCATCGCACCGCGCAGCAACAATTAAATCCCCCAGTCGGTCATAGATCCCGGGATGAGGGTCGCCGGGTCCGAACAGGCCGGCTTTCACAGCTGCTTCTGGATCGATGAGAGCAAATTGATCTGGCCAGGCGGACTGGATATAGTCCTTAACCCCTTCTTTTTTCCCGGGACGAATATGAAGATACGCCAGCCGGTTTTCCCCGGAGGGGGTCATATGAAGCATATTTGTGAACTCGGGGTGTTGCTTAAGGTTATAATCCAACTTTTCCTTATCTGTGGTTATCTGGCCGTGGTCCGCAGTCAGGATCACCAGGGTATTCTCTCTTAAAGTTGGATCCAGTTCATTCAGGAAATACTGTTCAAAAGCACTGCTGAAGGTCAGCAGTGCCGCCTTAGCTCTTTCACTATCAGGGCCATGAAGGTGAGAGATCGAATCCAGATTGCCCCAGTACACCCAGGCATATTTCCGGACTTGAGTCCGGGTTTCAAACAGCTCCCTGAGGCTGATCCATAAATCTGATGCGGTTCCAATAGGATGGCGATTAGCGTCTTTCATGAACATCCTGGAAAGACCGGAATCGATAATTGCATAATGTTGATAGGCGTGAACTTCAACGCCGTCTGCGAAAAAGTGATCGGTGATTGAACCGACTGGCAGAAACTTTTCCGGGTCAAAACCTGCCAGGGTCAGATTTCCAGCACCGCCCCGGTAGGTGATAGGTTTGTGCTCAATCATATTGGCCGACACTCCATATTCCTTAAGCCACATTTCATACCCCATTATTCCGTGTCTGGCTGCGGAACTATCTGTCCAGAGAGAAGTGATCGCAGCGCAGGTTGTGCTGGGGGAGATCGATGTTATTGGAGCCAGGATTCCCTGATCCAACAGCGAATGCCAGATCAATTCACTCTCCTCAGCCATCCACTTCTGCAGGCGGTGAAAGGCGAGGGCGTCCATCAGGATCACGATCACGTTTTGGGTTTTCCCCCGGACGGGATCGAGTAGATCTGGCAGGAGTGGAGGTGAGGAAAAACCTGCTACGTTAAACAATTCCGCAGCGCTGGCAGGAATATTAAGGATAGACAGGCCGTTATACTGGGGGGAGATGAATTTGTCTCCAAGTGAAAGCTGCTGGATCGGATTTTCCCTGATGCGTTTTTGAATTTTCTTGGTGAGATCTGTCATAGTTCCTCATTGTTTAGTTAGACTGAATTATAAACGCAGAATTGAAAACTATCCTCCAGGATCGATTCTTTTTTCAAATGAAAATCATGAAATATTTTAAGTTTGTTTCCTTTTTCTGTTATTATAATAAGCTCAGGGATACCGATACTTCATAGACCTTAATCCTATGCAGGAGATTGCGTTGATGAATCGCCCGGAAACACTCAAAGAGAAAATTATCCAGTCTATAACTCCCCGTAAGCTGCGGTTCTTTAAAGAATCGCTTACGGGTTATTTATTCGTTGCCCCCGCGCTGACCCTGATCTTCTTGTTTGGTATATTTCCGGTTGGATTTGCCATTTATGTTAGTTTACATAAATGGCGAATTTTACGAACTGATTTTATCGGTCTTGACAATTATGTCCGGGCGATAGGGAATATTACTTATGTTGTCGCGTTCTTTTTTTCGCTGGCCGCCTTACTCAGCGCAGTTTTGATTTTAAGGAGAATAATACAACAAGCCAGGGAAAATAATCAGCAACCCTGGCTGTTATGCCTGCCAGCTGGCTTATATATGCTGACTATCTATGCCTTCCTGCGTTATATTTGGTATCAGCTCCCGGAATTTCTGGACATTGCGATAAAGTTGCGGGGTGTAGAAAAAACCCGGGAATTATTTCTCCAATTTCTTGGGGAAGCATTTTTTGCGCCAGATGTGTATTCATCCTGGCGTTTCTTTACCCTGGCCTTGACCGGCTCTATCGCCGCTGCCATCGCAGCGCTTATTTTTTATCGGAAACCGCTTAGATCTCAATTCCAGGCGCAGTTTACTCTGATGTGGATAGCACTGGGTTCTGGTATTGGATTGTTTTTATTTACCTATCAGCAGGTTTATAATGCATATCTCTTTGCCTTAGAGACCAATTCAGATCCTGGTATTTGGCCCCAGGTGATTGTTGTATCTGCGGGTATCATTTTGCTAGGGTTGGGTTGGTTTACCTGGAGCAGTGCCCCAAAAGAAGATCAAACCTGGAAATTCTGGCTTCGTATCCTGGGAGCATTTATTTTCCTGGTCGGAGGCTGGATCCTGGTAGGGGAAATTCCCGTCATCATGGCTTCCGGTGATAAGGATCTCTGGGATGGCTTAAAAGTAACAATTTTCTTTTCCGCAGGGACGGTGCCGCTTCAGTTAACTATATCGATGTTCCTGGCCATCTTATTGTTCCAGAAACTTCGCGGTTCTGAATTCTTCCGGATGGTTTTTTTCCTGCCCTACGTAACCCCGTTTATTGCCAGCGCAGCTATCTTCCGCCAGATTTTTGCTAACCGGGATACTTCGCCGATCAACTTGCTGATTAGAGCATTGGGCGGTGAAGGATTGGCCTGGCTGCAGGAATCGAAAGGGGTAAACCTCATCATCGGGGAAATGATTGGTGTGAACCTGCCTGCCTGGGCAGCTGGGCCCAGCCTGGCTCTGGTTGTGGTTATGATCCATGCGGTTTGGACCTATGTTGGGTATGATATTGTGATTTACCTTGCTGGATTGGGTAATATCCCCACCGAGTTAAACGATGCCGCCGAGATTGATGGGGCCAGTAAATGGGACGTATTCCGTTTTATCACCTTCCCCTTGCTTTCTCCCACCACATATTTCCTGTCGCTAATCGCCGTTATCGGCACTTTTAAGGCGTTTGCTACCTTATGGGTTTTCCGGGAAAGTCTTGCTCTTGGCACAACGGATACCTTCAGTGTGGCTATTTTCCTGGAATTTTTTGATAAACTGAGGTATGGTTATGCCTCAGCTATGGCGTTTGTTTTGTTTGCAATTATTCTGGGATTAACTGTAATCAACAATCGGTTTCAGGGTTCCAAGGTGTTTTTCTTGTAGGTGAAGGTGGGTTTTTATATGAAATTAAACCGTTCTCGTACTCTAACAATCCTAACTTACCTGCTCCTGATTCTGGGCGCACTTCTCTCTCTGGTGCCGTTTGTGTGGATGATTTCTACGTCGTTAAAGACGATAGGAGAGGCTTTGGGATCTTCTTTTTTCCCTGGTGAATTGCATTTTGAAAACTATGTCGAAGCTTGGGACCGAGCTAATTTTTCAAGATATTTCGTAAACAGTATAAAAGTCACCGCGATTTCCCTGGTAGGCAGTGTCAGCATCAGCGTCCTGGCGGCTTATGGATTTGCCAGAATAAAATTTCCTGGAAGGGACTTGATTTTTGGTATTTTGCTGAGCACGATGATGATTCCCGCCATGGTAACCATCATTCCTAACTTTTTAACCGTCACTTGGTTGGGCAGAATTGGACCCATTAAGTGGATCAATAACTGGCCAGCGCTGACAGTGCCCTTTATGGGAAGTGTATTTAATATTTTTTTGCTCAGACAATTTTTTGCTCAGATACCGGATGAGCTGTTTGATGCTGCCCGGATCGATGGTTCCGGCCACCTGCGGTTTTTATTCCAGGTTGTAATGCCGCTCTCAAAGGCACCCTTGATGGTTATCCTGGTACTTACATTTATCGGTTCCTGGAACTCGCTGGCCTGGCCGCTGCTGGTGACCAATACGCCGGATTGGCGGCCAATTTCAGTCGGGATGATGAATTTTGTCACTGAGGCTGGACAGGAAATTCATTACATCATGGCTGGTGCGTTTATTACAATTATTCCTATATTAATTTTGTATTTTTTCACCCAGAAACAATTCACTGAGAGCATCGCCCGCAGTGGATTAAAAGGTTAATAATCTCTGATTGAGAAAAACGATATTGTTATATATAATAGAAACAAAAGGAGGTGTGTGCCCCATAATTAAATCCACCCTGTATTTAGCCAGACAATAATATTTAAGAGGAGAAAAAAATGCCCAAAAAGTTATTGACTATGATTTTTGCAACCCTGATTATTTTATCGTTTACCCTGACGGCTTGTGGTCCACCACCTGTGGATGTCAGTGGTGTAGTTGTAGAATTTTGGCACGTTTACGGTGAAGGTGACCCCCGTAATGAAGCTATTTTGGCCTTCGTTGAGGAATTTAACGCCAGTAATGAATATGGAATTACCGTTGAAGCGTTGGATCAGGGCAGTTACAACGACCTGGAAGATAAGGTTAACGCAGGTATTCAGTCCGGAGATACTCCGCAGATTGCGCAAGCCTATACCAGTGCGCTCAACAACTGGGATACAGTAGACATGGTAGTGGATTTGAACCCATTTGTATCCGATAAAACCTACGGCCTGACGGAAGACGAGATTGCGGACATTTATCCTGGTGTGTACTCCTTGGGTGTTACCCCTGGTGGGGCCCGCTTGGCCTGGCCCTTCAGCCAATCCGCCAACGTGATGGTCTACAACTTCACCTGGGCGAAGGAGCTTGGATTTGATGCTCCTCCGACCACCCCCGAAGATTTGAAAGCCCAACTCTGCACGGCAGCGGAAGCAAACGCAACCGATGATAATCCCGACAATGATGGAACTGGCGGTATGGTCTGGTATGCAAGCGCTTCCAACTACCTGTCATTCCTGCATGCGTTTGGTGGAGTTGAATTAAATGCCGATGGCACTGCCTACGACTTCAACACTCCGGCAGCCAAAGCCGCAGCGCTGTATGTAAATGATTTGAAAGCCAGTGGATGCACATTTGAGACCGAGAGCTACCCCAACCCCGAACAGGCAAATCGCCTTGCGCTGGTGACTTTAAGTTCCACTTCCGGTCTGGCCTACTATGGGTATGCTTTCGCAGACGCCGAAAACGATGACGAGTGGGGCTTCCTGGCTTTCCCCGGTCCTGATGGAGGACAGGGTGTGGATGCTTTCACCCAGACCTTTGGTATTCTGAAATCAACCCCGGAACAAGAACTTGCTTCCTGGCTGTTCATCAAATACCTGACCGCTCCCGCGAATCAGGCTACCTGGATTGAAGCCAGCGGCTACCTGCCGACACAGTACTCCACCGAAGGTATGCTGGTGGATTACATTGCTTCAGTTCCGCAATTTCAATCCACGTTAGCCCTGGCAGCTCTAGGTCAGGGTGAACCGGAGACCTTCACAGCCTGGTACTCCGTCCGCCGGGCAGTTGATGATGCTGCAGCTATGCTGTATGCGGCTGAATCAGCGGAAACCGTTGAAGCAATTCTGGCCGAGCTGAACATAACTGCGGCCGAATTAGTAGCCGAGATTGAGTAAATTTCAAGTTTGACAAGAATTCAAAAACACCTGCTGGGAATCCAGCAGGTGTTTTTTTATAAACTAAACGAAGCGTAGTTACAGTCCCTTCGCAAAAAAACTGAATAAATCCCGGATACTGGTCTTTGGCGTAGAGGAATTATCATCATTTCATTAATCCCGGTCATCAAGGACTGGGTTTATAACGACGCCAAACAAATTGGGCTAAACTATTCCTTAATCTACGATTGTAAGCCCAACGGGCGCACGTTTTGAGAGGAGTGAAACGATGTCGAAGAGTAGCCCTCAGTTGCGATTTTAATCGCTTGGTGCTCACCTATAGGTAGAATCAAGAACACCTGCTGGGAAACCAGCAGGTGTTCTTTTTATTTTATAGCCGATGGCAGGATGCGGAACCCTGAAAAGATCCCGCATCCTGCTTACTATCACGGCAATATAAACGTAGCAATCAGGGGATCATGGTCTGATTTACTCCAATAACTGTCGTCTGCTGAAAAGGGCAGGGGGAAGTCTGCATTACAGTGCAGGACTTGTACCTGGAAGAGCAGATCTTTCAGAGCTTCATTGATCAGAATATGATCAAGAACCTGGGAGGTGCCCTGGTACACATAGGTGTATCTTTCTTCCGGCGGCAGCGTATCAAAAACACTGCTGAGACCCCCTTCCTGCAGGGTTTCCAGCGGGAGAGATTTGTAATAGGAATTTAAGTCACCGATGACTGCCAGATAAGCATCCGGGTCAGCGGTAAGGATTTCTTGCCCAATTTGTACATTCCATTCAGCCTGGGCATTCCTTCGAGGTTCGGTCGTCAATTCACCCCCGCTCATACTGGTAAAGTGATTGTTTAAAATATAAAGAGCAGAAGTATTTTCTCCCCCTGCCTGTATTTTAACCAGCAATGGAGGACGGCTGGTGATATTCCCAGGGGAAGGGTATTGAACCTGGTCAAGGATTTTTGCCTGATCGCCCCGGACTAGGTAACCCACATCGATTCCCCGGCTGTCGGTGCCTTCAATCAGGACTGGCAGGTAATGATACTCTACCAGCAGGGAGTGGGCGGCGATATCTTCCAGGATTTCCAGGTTTTCCACTTCCTGAAAACCAATGATGGTCGGCATGCCCGCCGTTAGAATCGTATTGGCAACTTTTGTGATATCCCTTTTGTATTCACTGACGCTGGGCAGCGGTGGGCTGCTGGGATGTGGAACGACAAAATCAAACAGGTTTTCCACGTTCCAGGTCATGATGCTGAAATAACCCTCATCTAATGGTTCAAGGTTGGTGACCATTGACGGCTTTGTGGTAACTGAAAAATCTGCAGTGGGCTCAATCTTATAGTTTCCAAAACTGTACGCAAGCGGTCCGATCAATCGGGAGACAGTATCCCCCACAGTCACCGCATCCGGGATGGAATCCCGGCTTTCGTGGATGGTTGAACTACCATCATCTACATAGATCAGCATGCCGTGATCGCTGTCCTGCCAGGCCCGGGAGATGCCATGTTTTGAAAGTACTACAGCAAACTCTCCGTAACGGGTAGTTGGTCCAACCGCTGCCGAAGTTCCAGTAACAGACACCAGCATTCCTTCCAGCGCTTCATAGTAAAGGGCACTTTCAGTGTTATCCGCCGGGGGATCAAGCACAATAGGATTAGGGAGAGCTTTCCTGCCCTGGATTGTTATCTCTCCCGGAGAATTGATTTCCAGTTGGGTTTGCTGGAAGGCTTCCCTAACTCTTCCTGTAACTGAGATAAAGTCTCCCTTCGTCACCGGGGGCATTACCAGGCCGGTGTTGACGAATACCCCTGCGGAGGTTAACGGGTCATCATCCGTTTCAATTTCCTGGATCCAGAATCCCTCTAGTTCCGGGAAAACTCCGGTAACCACACCCTCTGTCTGCAGCTTGGAAAGGATATAGGGAGACCGGGATTCAGTTCCTTGGATAGCCCAAATAGGCACTGAATTGCCAATAAAAGTGTAGGTTGGCAAACCTGCAGAAAGTTCCGGCCAATTATTGGACCAGACCCCATAATCAGAGAACGCCACAAACTCAGGATTACCCGTCACTTTTGCTTCGAATTGCACGGAATAACTTTCCCCATCTCCCGCCAGCTCTGGCACTACCCAGGTGATGGTATTATCAAGGATTTCCCCATCGTTATGAATGGTTATAACCTCTATTAGCGGGTCAAGGTCAGCGGATATTTTCAAGTTACTGTCTGTTTCCAGGGAGTGATTTGTAACCGTATAGGTTACCGTGAATGTTTCATCCAGCCTGGCAGTGGTGGGGGGGTGAGCCTGAATATACAGTCCGGGAGGGAAGACCCGGGAGAGGTCGCTTTGTACGCGGGGGTACAGGCGAAGATTGCCGTCAAAGAGTTCCATGATGCCTGTAACCCGATAGTAGTGGTCCGCTTCAATGTCCTCGATACTGATACCGGTTTCTTTATCAACATAAAGGTTTATCAGCTGTCCTTGATCGTCAAACAAGTCGATTTCAAAGCTGTAGGAAAACTCCTCAATTCTGGCAACCCGGCCTTCAACTTCCACCAGTTTTCCGGGGATAGATGCTGCGTTGGTATAGATATCTTCAATATCTATCGGTTCCGCGGGCCATTTTGATCCCTCACTGGCCCCTGACAAAATTTCCACATAATTTTCTGAGGATGGTATCAACTCAAGGGAATCTCGATAGATTTCCACTTTACCCCTAACGCGGACTTTAGCGCCAATCGGCACAACCAGCGAGGAGCCCGCTCCGGATACGTAGACCTGGATGCCAGAGGTCTCGTCTTCAACATAAAATTTAGCTCCGCTTCCTGCGTAAAACCCGCCGACATACATGGTGCTGATTCCCTCAACCACTACCTCTTTATTTATTAATTCCCGGGCGGTGGCGATCGGAATTGCACCGCCGCCAATCTCTGCATAAATAGGACCATTAAAAGCCGGCAGAGGCCAATTTTCAGCCTCTAGATAGGAGTTGGGCAGGGAAATATCCGAAAAAGTAAAAGCTGCTTGAAGGGGAAGTGAAATTGTAATAGCGTCTCCTGCTTGAAGATCGGGAATTTGCCATTCGATCCGGTTTCCCTGTTTGGCAAATAAAGAGATTCCCTCCTGCAGGGTTATATGCTCCGGAAGAGAAAGGGTTACGAGGATTTTCTTAATCTCAATCCCGGTATTATTGTAGACTCTGAGTTCAGCTGAAAACTTGCTGCCAGGCTTAATCAACTGAGGGAAATCCATAGTGTACTGCAGCTCTCCCGCTAATTCATGGAGTACAAGGCTGCCAGTGTTTTGTGGATCAGGGGAGGGATTCAAAGAGAAATCATTTTGATTGTCATCCGTATCTTTCGGGTTGGTTGAGTCCTTACCCGAATTTCGCTGAAGGGAAACTTCCTGATCCATCTTAATTGCAGGGTGATTTTCGGTCATCTGCGCCGGTCCATCCCCCCAGGTGAGTTGATCCTCGATTTTTTCTCCAATCCTGAGCGATAAACCTCCCCGTGTTGGCACCAGCGGTTGATTTATAAGGGCATCTGCCTCCACATTAAATTGCTGACCTGCTTGAATCAATAAAAAATGACCCAGGGGCGGAATTAAAGTTGTTTCATTCCAACGGTACAACAAGATTTCTTCTCTGCTGTCGTTTAGCTGATACCAGAGTGAATAACCTTGAAGATCGGCGATTTCACTGCCGGCATTGTAGAGTTCGATAAAATCAGCCTGGTTATTACCTTCAACTCCAGTGAAAACCTCGCTGATCAAGATTTGCACAGGTGCCGGATCCAGATTGACAGGTAAAAAGGTAACGGGTTCTTCTTGAGAGCTGCAGCCGCTAATGATGAGAAATATCAGGATTATTAAAAGAAATTTGGATTTGAACATAGATTCCTCAATAACTAAAAGACTGTGAATAGGGAGACTACATTGTTCCTTGAATGATTTCCCTATTATTGTAACCGCTTCAGGTATAAAATTAGTCTTATACTTGATAATAAACTACAAGTCCTTGTAAGTCCCAAACATTGCAGCAGCTGATTCAAACTTGATTCCGGGATGTTCTCACAGCTCATGTTAAATGATGTTTGAATTTATAAGGAGTAGTTAAATGCGGATTTGAGGTCTGTTCTATGGACTTAGTTAAAGCATTTCGGTTGACCAATAAGACCAAAGCAGCGATTGTGGGGTCTGGGGGCAAGACTACTACGATGTTCCAGCTTGCTCGTGACTTTGGGGCTAGAGTAATCTTAACCACAACTACGCACCTGGCCCAGGATCAGCTCAAGCTGGCTGATCAGCATATTACTTTGGAAGGTTTGGCAGACCTGCCTTCCATAGAGAAAGAACTGGTGGGTGATGTTTTGCTGTTTACTGGTCCTGAGGTCGAAACCAACCAGGTAAAAGGTACTGATCAGGAAATCCTGGTTCAATTGGCTGCGTTAGCAGATAGGTGGGAGTGTCCGCTGTTGATTGAAGCAGATGGCACCCGGCAGCTGCCGATCAAAGCTCAGGCCGATCATGAACCTGCTATCCCGGAATTTGTAGATACGTTAATTGTTGTGTCTGGCCTTTCTGGATTAGGTAAGCCGCTGAATGAAAAATGGGTCCACCGTCCGAAGATTTTCTCAGATCTGGTAGGTGTTCCTCTGGGATCAGAAGGGACCAGTAAGCACTTGGTAACAGCATTGACATCCCCCCGGTGGGGGATGAAGAATATTCCTGATCCTGCCCGGAAGTTACTCTTGATTAACCAACTAGATTGTTTTCCGAATTGGAGAATATTCCATGATCACTTACCATTATTATTGAGCCATTATCATGCGGTAGGGTTTGCAGTTCTTGAGGATCAATTGCTTCTGGAACTTCATGAACCAACTGCTGGTGTGATTCTGGCGGCCGGTGGATCTACCAGGTTTGGGACCACAAAACAGCTGCTGGATTGGAAAGGAAAACCGCTGGTGACTCATGTGGCGGAAATAGCCCTGGCGGGTGGTCTTTCACCGGTGCTGGTTGTAACTGGCGCAGACCATATAAAAGTCACCAGGGTTCTGGAAGATCTGCCGGTGGAATGTGTTCATAATCCAGATTGGGAACAAGGACAAAGCTCTTCTGTGAGAACCGGGATCGAGGCCCTTCCCTGGAATGTGGGCGCGGTGATATTTTTACTGGTTGATCAGCCGTTTATTCCTCCCGAGTTGATTCGGCGTATGGTTAAATCTCACGCAGTCAAACGGGAGCTGATTATTCACCCCCAGGTGAATGATGAACGGGCAAACCCAGTTCTCTTTGACAGGGAAGTTTTCCAGGAATTGAGTTCGTTAAAGGGGGATACCGGGGGCAGGGTTTTGTTTAACACTTTTCCTACCCGGGTTATACCCTGGGAAAATGACTTGATCCAGAAAGATATCGATACACTGGAAGATTTTGAGATATTAAGGTCAGCAGGAGAATAAATCCTTGCCGAGGTCGCATCTTACCCATATCAAAATGCTGTTTAGGTTGTAAATCATCAAACTCATTTATAGTACAATTCCTTCAAGAGACTAAACCTGATGAATTACTGGTATTTACTCCGTTTACAGATGGAAATTAAATAAAACCCAGGGTTTTTAAATGCCCTGAGATAACTCAAGAGTTGCTCTTCCGTTGAGAACCTGTGAGAGAACATGACTGCTGATGTCATTCGGACTTTTATTGCTATTGATTTACCCCCCGGTGTGTTAGATGCGTTGGGGCAGGTGTCTTATCAGCTGCAGGAAAAACTCCCTGATTCGTCTGTAAGGTGGGTAAATAGCCAGAAAATGCACCTAACGCTTAAATTCTTAGGGGATATTTCCAAAGAGAACATCGGAATGGTCGAAAAAATCCTCCATTCTGAAGCAGCGAAACACCAGGCAATGGAAATCGGAATTGGCGGGATCGGTGCTTTCCCTAAGATGCGTCATCCCCGGGTGATTTGGATTGGCATTGAAGCTCCAGCAGAATTGTTCGACTTGAGAAGGGGGATTGAGGATGGTGTAGCGCGGATGGGGTATAACTACGACAAATATGATTTTACGCCGCACTTGACCCTGGGAAGGATCTCCCGCAAGGCGTCTGCCCGGGAGGTGAGAACGGTTGGCAATGTGCTGCATGAATTTCAAGTAGGGTTCATTGGTGTGGCACGGATAGGAGCGGTTCATCTCTACCGGAGTGATCTGTGCCCTGAAGGTGCGAAATATACCTGTCTTTACTCGGCCGCCCTGATGGATCAGGATAGTCAGGTTGTTGGATAGGGATTAGTTAAAGAGGTGTGTTCTGGAAACAAGAAATAAAGCGGATTTTATAGTCCGGGTTTTAGATGACAAACAGGGGGTAGATATCCATTTATTGAATATTAAGGAAATATCAGTACTTGCAGATTATTTTGTGATTTGTTCGGGGAGCAGTTCCAGAATGGTGAAGGCATTGATGGATGAAGTTTTGATTGAAGTAAAAAAAGAATTCAATCAAAATCCCCGGGTTGAGGGTGAGCCCCTTTCCGGCTGGATGTTGGTTGATTTCGGCGATGTCATCTTGCATATCTTTTCACCGGATCAGCGGGAACACTACAGCTTGGAAGAATTGTGGTCGGAAGCAAAGACAATTTTGAGATTACAGTAGGGTATTGTCTGAGTCAGTGGGTTGCCGTTGTGAAGGAAGCGCTTAAAAGTATGTAGTATATGGTAAACAGTATTTCAGGACGGGGCACTGATAACGAAAAACCTTATGGAAGGCGGTTTTACTGAGATTGACATCATACTCTCTGACACTCTCCCGGTCCCCCCGTTCCCCAGTCACCCCGTCCCCCATTTCCTAGTGTCACCTGGTCCCCCCTCCCGTCCCCCAGTCATCCCATCTCCTCCTCCTTCTCTTTCCTATCTCACATTGTTCCTTTATACATGCCTCCATCTACGGTGAGCATTACCCCGGTGATGTAGGAGGCAGCGGGTGATAGCAAAAATGCGGCCGCCCGGCCAATTTCATCCGGTGTGCCCATTCTGCCTAGCGGGCTGGCTGCCGTAATTTTCTTAATTTCTTCTTCAACTGTAGATTTGTTTACTTTGGCTCTGTGCTGCATGATTTCCACAACACGCTCCGTCTTAGTCCAGCCCGGAAGAATCGAATTAAAGCGGATACCATCTGACCCTAATTCCAAGGCCAGGGTTTTTGTTAACCCGATCGTGGCCGACCGGATGCTGTTCGAGAGTACCAGGTTTGGAATGGGCTGCTTAACTGAGTACGAAGTGACCGTTACTACACTGGCATGGCTGGATTCTTTTAGATAGGGCAGGGCATTATTAATTAAACGAACATGGCTCATGAAGGCTAGATTGATTGCCCTTTGCCAGGTTTTCTCATCAAAAGATTCGAATTTCCCGACAGGAGGACCGCCGGTATTAGTAACTAATAAATCCAACCCTCCCAGAATCTCGACAGCTTCTTGGATTAGCTTCTTTGGTTGATCAAGATCTGCGGCATCACCCACAACAAAAGATGCCTTCTCCCCGGTGTCGTTAATGATTTTTGCAGCAGCTTGGTTCAATTTTCCTGAATCCCTGCCGTTAAGGACAATCTGACAGCCTTCTTCTGCCAATATCCTGGCAGTTGCAAATCCTAATCCACGGCTGGATCCGCCCACAAAAGCTTTCTTTCCTTTTAATCCCAAATCCATCTTGTGTCTCCTTAGAATAACTCAATCTTTTCCTGGATGATATAAAACTGGGGATAATGATTTTCCACCCAGGTGATGACTTTTTGTAAACTCCTCTGGGTATGTTTTCCGTTGTTACTTAGATATGTACAACCGATAAGAGCCTCACTCCATTTATCATGGTAATCTAATTCTGCAACCGAGATATTAAATTCCCGCTGCAGGCGGGAGATTAAGGGTTTGATCTGCTGCCTTTTATCTTTTAAGGAAGCACAGGCGGGAATATTTAAGTGGAGGGTAAGTAATCCAATTGCCATGGTAAAGAAATCATTCTAGATATCTAGAGTTGTGCTGTCCACCGTGGATTGCCGAATTGGGTTTTGGCCAGCAGCTGCGCATCTTCCTTTTCTGAAGATGATAAGTCGCTTTTCTTAAAGAGCACATTCAGGGTTTTCTGAAACCCGGTCTGGAAGGCTGTGGCAGCTTCATCCCAGGATACTTCCCGGCCCAGCACGATTTCGACAGTTGCTGCTTTTTGAAGCAACACCGCTGCTGCTTGATCCTTTTGATCAGAATTTGAATAATTAAGTACCTGGATGATACGGGTCAGGTCGCCTTTTAACGGAAGAGTTCCATGCTGCAGTATACCCTCTTTCTTTCGGGCTTGGGCACTACCAATTATTTTTTTCCCTTCGACTGTAATCTCAAAATCTGATGGATTCTCAAAACAAACCGGGTGATTTATTGTGTTGGAATTTTTCCCTAAATGGACCTGTACCGGCAGCCCTAATATTTTTAATGATTCAGATAGGGCTTTAGACAAGCGCTGATAGCTTTCCATCAATCCGCCTTTTAGGCGGGGATCTGTTTTTGGCCCGATGACAGCATAGGTCAATTCATCTGTATGCAGAATTGCTCGTCCCCCGGTTGGTCTGCGGACAACATCCCAGCCCTTGGAATGGAGTTGATCCTGGTCCAGATCAGAAAACGGCTGGCTGTACCCAAGAGATAAGCAGGGAGGATCCCAGCGGTACAACCGCAGGGTAGGGGGTACTTCATCTCTGCCAACTGCAGATAATATGGCTGCATCAACAGCCATGTTCATTGCTCCGGGTAGAGGTTCCGAGATGATGATTCGCCAATTAGTAGCAGGAAAGGAATCTCTGGATTTTTCCATAGTGAGAATTATAGCCCATCAATAAAAGATCTTCAGCTGATGTCTGCTGAATAGAAAAAAATCAAGGAGAGGAACACAATTATCAAGTCAGTTGAACCTTTCAGTAGTCCCCAATTTTGCCAGGAATATCCCGGGTAACGGTGGGAAATCTTTAATGGATATACTTGATAAATTTATCTAATAACAGGCTGGTGGGGGAAAACAATCCGAAATTACAGTTTTTTAAGGTTAAAAGACCTTTTTAAGTGGGTTTTTACTTGCAAAAAGCGGAACTTTCACTTATACTGTGGGTAAATTGTGGGTGAAAGTGGTAAATAGTGGTTCGCCGGGAAACCGGCGATCCGCGTTTAAGGCGGTAATCGAACATATGTTCTTAGGACAGTATCGGCATTCCTTAGATGATAAGGGCAGGATGATTGTCCCAGCCCGGTACCGCGAATTATTGGACGGAACAATTTATTTAACTCAAGGTTTTGATCAAAACCTGCGAGTGCTGCCGGAGGCTGCCTTTGTATCGATCTACGAACGGGTTACAGAAATGAGTTCTACTAATCCCACAGCCCGTCAGCTGCGCCGGTTGATATTTTCTACAGCCCAGCAGGTCGATATTGACAGCAACGGCCGGATCCTGATCCCGAAATATTTACGAGAAGTTGCCCACTTATCTTCGGAAGCAATTGTTGTTGGAGTCGGAGAAGCGTTAGAAATCTGGTCTCCCGATGCCTGGGATACCCAAAATCAACTTTTACAGGATGCAGATTCAAACGCTGAGCGTTTTGCTGCTTTAGATATCTAGGGTTTTCTATGCAGCATATACCAGTACTTTTCCACGAGGTGCTTGATACCTTAAATCTTATTCCCGGTGGATTGTATGTTGACGGAACAGTCGGGATAGGTGGTCATGCGCAGGGAATATTGAAGGCAATTTCCCCGGAAGGAAAGTTATTAGGCTTGGATCGCGATCCGGCCGCTCTGGAAATTGCAGAAAGTCGTCTCGCTGAATTTGGAAACCGGGTTGTTCTTATTCATAGTTCATATTCCAGACTTAAATCGCACCTTAACAATCTTAATTGGAAAACTGTTGATGGCATTTTGCTTGATCTGGGGCTTTCCTCTATGCAGCTGGATAATCCGGAAAGGGGATTTTCGTTTCGAAAATCCGGTCCGTTGGATATGCGCTTTGATCCTTCCCAGCCATTCTCAGCTGCTGATCTGGTAAATGAATCCTCCAGAGATGATTTGGCTGATTTGATCTTCAGATATGGAGAAGAAAGATATTCCAGGAAAATAGCAGATGCGATCATTGCTAACCGCCCTCTTGATGACACGCTGGAATTAGCGGACATTATCGAAAGCGCCATACGAAATACACCATCGCGAATTCATCCTGCAACAAGAACCTTCCAGGCGCTGAGAATTGCAGTTAATCAAGAATTGAAAGTTCTTGAAGCTTTCTTGGCCACAGCGCTGGACGCATTGAATCCAGGAGGGCGGTTGGCAGTCATTGCTTTTCATTCGCTGGAAGATCGGATAGTAAAACAATTTTTCCGCAAGGAAAGCAAAGATTGTATCTGTCCTCCGGAAATTCCTCAATGTGTTTGTGGGCACAAAAAACAGCTGAAAGAGATTAACAGACGACCGATAAGGCCTGAGGATAAAGAGATATTGGAGAATCCCCGGTCACGGAGCGCAAAATTGCGCGTAGCAGAAAAAATTTGATATTTTATGGCACAAGGCTTGCAATTAATTAAAGGATACTTAGTAGTCAGCATCAGAGTGAATTCAACGAGACAAAATAATGACAGAATCCTTAATCCAAGCCTATTCTAATTCTCCCCGACGTCAAAAACTTCAGATCATCGGCAGTATTTTCATGACAATTGTCATTGTGTTTGTAATGTTGATACTTTATTTGGTCGTTTCAGCCCGTGTTGTGTCGATGGGTCGGCAGCTTCAGCAGGCAAAAGATGAGATCGATCAGCTGGTTTACTTAAGTGTCAATTATCGAAATCAGATCGCCGTTTTATCCAGGTTTGAAGTGATGGAGGAGAAAGCCAAAGAATTAGGATTCCGTCAACCTTATCCCGGAGAAGTTTTTTATGTACCCGTTTCCGGATACGACCAGCAGATACAGCCGCATTTTGAAGCGGCTGACGATGGCAGTCCGGCAGTGATAAACGTCAATTTAATTGGATACCACGAAAGCCTGATTGACTGGATAGGCAGGCAGTTGACGATTTTCCTTCGTCCGTTTGAGGGATTATGAACGAAAAAATTACCTACAACTGGCGTTATATTAGCATAGCAGTTTTTTTCACGGTATATGCTTTGGTTATTATCGCCCAGATGGTACGTATTCAACTGATGGTGAATACTACTGATCTGCCGGTAACGGGGTTGTTGGGACAGTGGGAACAAGCGGCTTCACGCAGGGGTTTGATCTTGGATCGCAATGGACACATACTGGCAGGAAATCAAACAGTTTACGTAGTGGATGTGAATTTTGAGGAATTTTATCAGGATGCTGAAATAGAAGAAGTAAAGATGTTGGCGGAGAACGCTGTTGAGGTATTTGGAATCAGCAATCAATATCTCCTGGAATTCCTTCAGCAGGAACCTCGTCCGCTAACAAAAAATATCACTGTTGACCGTTTTGCTACGCAGGAGGAATTACTAGAGTATTTAGCTCGGGTGGAGAATTATTATGGGATTTCGATGCCGGGGCAAGTTGATGAAAATAGTGGAGAGGCAGCTCCGCTATCTCTTCAGCAAAGGATTGAAGTGATTGACTGCACCCATTTGATTCGGGTAAGCTGCTCTCCACACTTAATTCGAAGTTATCCGGAGCATAAGGTAGCTTCAAATATTATTGGATTTGTGATGAGAGATTCAAAACAAGGGCAGCTGGGAGTCGAAGAGAAATACGATTCAACTCTTTTTGGCAACGATAGAACATTATGGGCATTATGGGATCCGCATAAAGCTGATCAGGCGCCGGATCCAGATCATGGCGCTAACATTATCCTTACTATAGACAGCGTTCTCCAGGCTGATGTGGAACAGATCCTTGATAAGACCATTAAAAAAACCGGAGCGCTGGCAGGAACGGTGATTGTAATGGATCCAAGATCAGGCGAGCTCCTGGCTTTGGCATCTTCACCTCGGGCAGATATTAATGAGTATTGGTCAGATGACTACATCGACATTATTAATAACCTTGACAATGTTTTTAATTACGGGATTAAAGCCTATGAGCCCGGATCGGTTGTGAAGGTACTGACTATGGCAGCTGCGTTGGATGCCGGTGTTGTTGAACCGGATACTGAGTTTATTGACGAAGGGAAGATAGAAATTGGAGGAATTACCATCCGCAATTGGAATAATAAAGCTTGGGGTCCACAAACTATGACCACCTGCATGCAGAATTCATTAAATGTATGCCTGGCCTGGGTAGCTACACAGTTGGAATCAGAACAGTTTTATGCTTATTTCCAGGATTTTGGTTTTGGGCAGCTAACGGGTATTGAACTTTCAGGCGAGGTTCCCGGGTTGGTGAAAAATTATTGGAGTCCAGATTATACACGCTCAGAGTTGGCAACAAATGCTTTTGGTCAGGGTATTGAAATAACACCCATGCAAATGGTAAAAGCGATATCCGCGATTGCCAATCAGGGTGAGATGGTTGCGCCGAGAATCATTCATTCCATTGTAGATGATGGGTACCGTTATACACCGCCGAAGACGGTGGTAGGACATCCGATTACCGCAGAAACAGCAGAAACGTTAACAGTTATGCTGCAGGAGTCGCTCCAGAATGAATCCTCTTTGGCGCTTGTCCCGGGGTACAGCCTGGCTGGAAAAACAGGAACTGCTGAGATTTATGTCCCGGGGCAGGGTTATAAAAGTTCAGCTACCAACACATCGTTTGTTGGTTGGGGACCCACAGATGATCCCCAGTTTCTGGTTTATGTCTGGATTGAAAAGCCTTCGGCGTCAATTTGGGGGTCAGTAGTCGCAGCACCGGTATTTAAGAAAGTTGTAGAACGATTGGTAATTCATTTAGGGATTCCCCCGGATGCAGTCAGAATGACACTGCAGGAAAATTAACATGATAACTTTGAGTGTTGTATTTGAAGCATTAATAGGAAATGCTCCGGAATGGACAGATCAAATCATTGCCGATGTAGGTATTGATTCCCGCACTATGATTCCTGGGTCTATGTTTGTGGCCATACCGGGAGAATCAGTGGATGGGCATGATTATCTGGAGGATGCTTTTTCGAATGGAGCATCTTTTGCTTTGATTGAGCATCCCGTCTCGCCGGATTTCCGGGTTATTGATTTACGTCCGGGATCGGATCAGGATTTTAACCTGGAGATTGATGTTCCTTTTTGCCTCTTGGTGAAAAATACCATTGAAGCTCTTCAGATAGTAGCAGGAGTTTGGCGAAAGAGGTTAAACATCCGGGTGATCGGCATCACCGGCAGTGTCGGTAAGTCAACCACAAAAGAATTGACGACAACAGTGCTAAAACAGCGGTTCAGGACGCTTAAAAATCCTGGAAATCTAAATAATGAGATCGGATTACCATTGACCCTGTGGAGATTAAGTGAAGGGCATGAACGGGCAGTGCTTGAAATGGGATTTTATTTACCTGGAGAGATTATGTTCCTCTGTGACCTGGCAGAACCTGTTGTTGGTGTGTTAACCAATGTAGGGACTGTCCATGCAGAACGTGCTGGATCACAAGAAGAAATCGCCCGCGGTAAAGCAGAATTGGTCCAATCCCTACCTTCTGCACCTGATGGAGTGGCGATCCTGAATTATGATGACGAATTGGTCCGGGCAATGGCTGATCAAACCGATGCCAGGATATTTTTTTACGGACTAAGTCCGGAGGCGGACCTCTGGGCTGATCAAGTTGAAGGATTGGGTTTGGAGGGAATAAAATTCCGGCTTCATTATAAAAATGAAATTATTCATATAAGGGTCCCGCTTATCGGCAGGCACTCTGTTCACACTGTTCTGCGAGCTGCCGCAGTGGGCATTATCGAAGGTTTGTCCTGGGGAGAAATTATCCGAGGACTCCGGTCCGGTCATACCCAACTACGACTGGTAGCGGTAAAAGCGGCGAATGGGGCGACGATACTGGATGATACGTACAATGCTTCTCCAAAATCAATGTTAGCCGGACTGAACCTCCTGGAAGAAATGGAAGGGCGAAAGGTTGCTGTTCTGGGAGATATGCTTGAATTAGGGCGTTATGAAACTCAGGGTCACCAGAAAGTAGGCATCCGGTCAGCAGAAGTGGTAGATGTTTTGGTAACCGTGGGCCGACTAGCAGAGATCATTGCCAAGGCAGCTGCCGATGCAGGATTCCAGAAAGAAAATATTTATTCCTTTACGGATAGCGCAGGGGCTGTTGAATTTTTAAAACAATATCTTACCGAGAACGATATGGTCTTGGTAAAAGGTTCTCGGGGAATGCAGATGGATAAAATTGTTGCCTCTCTGGAGGTAGTGTCATGACACAAGCCTCGATGGCGTTAGCTTTATCTGGTTTCAGTTTCCTCCTGACAGTGATTTGGGGTGAACCCCTACTGCGGATCCTGCGGCGATTAAAAATTGGAGAACATATCAGGATAGAAGGTCCCAAAAGCCATTTTGCCAAGCTGGGAACACCTACGATGGGCGGCGTTTTGATCCTCTTCCCAGTTGCGTTATTAACTATCCTATTTAATGCGGTAAAAGTGTTGGGCGTTTCAGTATTCGGAAACTCCATACTGGTACCGTTGATGGTATTTGTGGCTTACGCGTTGATAGGATCAATCGATGATTGGTTTAGTCTGCGCAGAATACGGGGAGGGGACGGCTTATCTCCCATCTCGAAGTTAATTCTGCAACTTGTGGCAGCTTTCGCGGCGGTATTTGTATTACGCTATGTGCTGGACGTTCCAGAACTATATCTTCCCGGATTGGATTTTGAGATTCCTCTGGGAATATTTTATTTTCCCATTGCGGTAATCATCATTACAGGTTTTTCCAACGCGATAAATTTCACAGATGGTTTGGATGGGTTGGCTGGATTAATTTCTGCCACTGCCTTTGCTGCCTATGGCGCGATTGCACTTATTCAGGGACAGATCTTTCTGGCCAGGTTTTGTTTTATTCTGGTAGGATCAATTTTTGGTTTCCTTTGGTATAACGTTTATCCTGCTCAATTGTTTATGGGAGATACTGGATCATTGGCGCTGGGTTCGACACTAGCAGTAGTAGCGCTGATGACTGGACAATGGGTCGTCCTGCCGATTATTGGAATAATCCCTTTGAGTGAATTATTAAGTGTGGTGATCCAAGTAGTGTTCTACAAAATTACCAAAGGAAAGCGGGTATTTAGGATGACCCCATTGCACCATCATTTTGAATTAATGGGTTGGAGTGAAACTCAAATAGTTCAAAGATTCTGGTTAATTGGCCTGGTTGCAGGTTTAGTAGGAGTGGCATTATCGTTGGTGTGATGATAAAGGATTGGAAAGGAAAACACCTGATTATAGTAGGAGCGGCGCGGCAGGGACTTGCGCTGGCAAAGTATCTCAGCGGACATGGTGTGAAAGTAACAGTTACTGATCAAAAGGATGACAAAGTGATTAATGCTGTGCTGCAAGATTTTCAGGAAGGGGAAATAAATTGGGCTCTGGGTGGGCATCCAATTGAGCTGCTAGATGATGCAGATGCCCTGTCCTTATCGGGGGGAATTCCTCTCTCGATCCCGTTTGTGAAGCAGGCAATTCAACGCGGCATCCCATTGACCAATGATTCTCAGGAATTCATGGACATCGTAACCTGCCCGGTGATTGGCATCACTGGATCTGCTGGTAAAACAACCACTACCTTGTTGGTGGGGAAAATGGCGGAAAATGCTTACGGTAGAGAACACACCTGGGTTGGCGGAAATATCGGGAATCCACTAATTGCTGTTGTAGATCAAATTAAAGATGAAGACATTGCTGTGGTTGAATTATCAAGTTTTCAATTGGAATTGATGACATCTGTTCCAGAGATTGCCTGCGTATTAAATGTAACGCCAAACCACCTGGACAGACATGGAACGATGAATGAATACACCCGGGCTAAAGCCCGCATCCTCACCTGCCAATCAAGTTCAGACATTGCTATCCTGAACCGGGATGATGAAGGATCCTGGAATCTGCGGAATGACGTGCAGGGCCGGTTGCTCACCTTCGGGTTGACTCGCCCGGCACCCGGATTGATGGGAACGTATCTAGCGGGAAAAATGATTTCCTACTGGGATGGTACATCTTCCAAGGATTTGATCCCTGTCAGCAGCGTCCGTTTGCGGGGAGAGCACAACCTGTTGAATACCCTGGCTGCTTGTGCTGTTGCCTTTGCGGCAGATCTTCCAGTGGAGTCAATGATCAATGGCGTAGAAGCCTTGTCAGGAGTTGACCATCGTCTTGAATATATCCGAACCTGGAAGGGGGCTGATTGGTATAACGATTCTGTTGCCACAGCACCGGAACGGTCTATCGCTGCGATTAATTCCTTTCAGGAGCCGCTGGTCCTTCTGGCTGGCGGGAGGGATAAAGATTTACCCTGGCATGATTTTGCCCGGTTGGTTTTACAGCGGGTGAAACAGCTGATTTTATTTGGTGAAGCAGCTGATCTAATTGAACGGGCACTCCAGGATGAAATAAAAAGCGGTATTGAGGAGATTCCATATCAGAAATACGCTAATTTGAAGGAAGCTGTCCTTAAGGCAGCTGATATTGCTGAAGCTGGAGACGTGGTCTTGTTATCTCCAGGTGGTACGAGTTTTGATGAATTTGTTGATTTTGCAGAGAGAGGAGAAAGGTTCAGGAAATGGGTTCAAGAACTGAGTTGAAGAAAAATCCATCCGGTTTGGATCTGGCTATTGATATCCCGTTTTTGGTTATCGTTGCGGCCTTGCTGGTTTTTGGTTTGTTAATGTTGTACTCCGCATCCTGGGATGTTTCCTGGCATGCGTTTAAGAATGTAAATTCTTTCTTCTTTAGGCAATTAATCTGGCTGGGGATTGGTTCAGTTGCAGCCGTGATCTTCTATTTTATGGATTATCACCGTTGGGAACGAAACCACTTTGCCATCCTGGCGATATTGGTTACTGTTGGTCTGTTATTGGCTGTTTTGATTACTGGAGAAGACAGCGCGCGCTCCCTGTTGGGTGGGAAATCCGTTCAGCCCTCAGAATTGGCCAAAATTGTGATTGTTGTTTATTTAGCTGTATGGCTGTACGCCAAAGGCGACAAGATCCAGCAAGTAGGATTTGGATTGATTCCCCTGGCGCTGATACTGGGACTTGTCGGAGGATTAATCGCCATTCAGACTGATGTGAGTGCTGCTGTAACCGTTTTTGCTCTCGGAATGTTGCTTTTTTATATGGCTGGCGGGTCGCTGATTCAGATATTAATTCTGCTGATCATCTCTGGTGCGTTGGGATCCGGCATTGTTGCGCTCCGAAAACCGGAGGTCTATCAGCGTATTCTGGACTTCTGGGTTGGAATTCAAGACATTAACACGATCGGCTCGGGACAGATTGCCAAATCATTCACTGCCTTCATTGATGGAGGGTGGTTTGGTGTCGGTCTAGGGAGAGGTATTGCGAAATTGGTACTGCTGCCTGTCCCTCACACCGATAGTATCTTTGCCGTAGTAGGGGAAGAGCTTGGCTTTGCGGGAGCTTCATTGCTGGTTCTTTTATACACTTTATTGCTCTGGCGGGGATTGATGATTGCCAAAAGAGCGCTGGATGGTCTGGGATCACTCCTGGCAGCAGGTTTGGTATTTTGGATTGTATTTGAAGCTTTTGTGAATATCGCCGTGATTATCGGATTACTGCCGGTGGCAGGGAATCCGCTCCCATTTGTGAGTCAGGGGGGTTCAAATCTAGTAGTAACCCTGTCAGCTGTGGGTATTATTCTCGGTGTGGGACGTGTTGCTGAATTGGAACGTAGAAAACAGGAACGGAGGTCATTAGGTGCGGTTGTTGATTTGCGCGGGCGGGACAGGCGGGGGAGTGTACCCGGCTTTAGCCGTCCTGCAGGCACTAAACGAGCATAAGCCATCCTGGAAAACTGATGGTGGTGTTCTCTGGATAGGTGGTGAAAACGGCATGGAACAAGAAATATTGTCCCGGCAAAATATTGAATTCACGACCATTCCCGCAGCTGGATTACACGGCGTAGGTTTGAAAAACTTGCCAGGAAGTCTTTTGCAGCTGCTGAAAGGTTATATTAAAGCCGGGCAGATTATTAGAGAGTACCGCCCGGATGTTTTGTTTTTCACTGGAGGATACTTGGCAGTTCCAGCGGCTTTTGCAGGCAGGGCGGTATCAAGTTTGGTTTTTGTTCCAGATATTGAACCTGGACTGGCTATCAGAGCTATTACCAACCTTGCTGACCAGATAGCTGTCTCTGTGGACCAGACTAAGTTGTACATTCCATCTGGTAAATCAGTCATGGTATCCGGATATCCGGTTAGAGCAAAACTTCTGGATTGGACCCGGAAAAAAGCTTTGGATACCCTAAATTTGGATCCAGAAATACCGGTTTTGTTGATTTTCGGCGGCAGCAAAGGCGCTCGGTCCATTAACCGGGCATCCAAAGAGATATTGCCGGACCTGCTGCGTGAATTACAGGTAATACATATTACGGGCAAATTGGATTGGGAAGAAATGCAAACCAATAGGGCAAGTTTAGCAAGACAGGAAAAAGAAAACTATCGGGTGTTTCCATTCCTGCATGATGAAATGGGAGCTGCTTTAAGGACTGCAGATCTAGTCGTTTCCCGCAGCGGCGCTTCCATCCTGGGTGAATATCCTTTGTTTGGATTACCCGCGATTCTTGTGCCATACCCGCATGCCTGGCGGTACCAGAAGACCAATGCTCAGTATTTAGTTGATCGGGGCGCTGCTGAAATCATTACTGATGAAGATCTTCACGAGCAGTTTCTTCCTCGTGTGCAAGCCATATTCAATGATCAGGAGAAGTTAATGAAAATGGGATCGGCAATGAAAGCGTTAGCTCAGCCAAAAGCAGCTGAAACGATCGCTCAACTGCTTTTATCCCTGGCGGGGAATGCAAAGGGAGGGACTCACTTATGATATCAATCCTGTCTGCATTCTGGATGTTTGTTATTCTCTTTGGATTAATCGGCGCCATGCGGGGTTGGGCAAAAGAACTCCTGGTTATCTTCAGTATTGTTCTGGGTTTATTCTTGATCTATGTGCTGGAGACATTCACTGCCTTTATTGTTCCTTTTGAAGATATTTTGGGACAGGTGGAAAATTTGAGTCCATTTGCAGGTTTTGAAACTCTACCGGTGCCAATCCAGGATGAACTAATAATTCAATTTTGGACTCGGGGAGCAATCGTAGGAATTCTGGCATTTTTTGGTTATCAAACCCCCCGCTTGGCAGCGCTGCGGGAAAAAGCTCGCCGGGAAAAAATTCAGGATGTTTTACTGGGTGCAGTTCTGGGTCTTGGGAGCGGATTTTTTATCATTGGAACGCTGTGGTGGTATATGGCTGCTGCCCATTATCCCTTTGGGCCTGAAATCATGCCGCCGCAACCTGGAACACCCCTCGGAGATGCTGCACTTAGCTTATTAAAATATTTCCCGCCGGTATTTGCCAGCAATCAACTCGGCTTGTTTTTCGCAGTTGTGATTGCGTTTATGTTTGTATTGGTGGTGTTTATCTGATGGAGCATATTCATTTCATTGGCATTGGAGGTACTGGCTTGTCCGCGATTGCCAAAGTTCTGCTGGAAGAGGGGTATATAGTGAGTGGTTCTGATCTCACTTTATCTTCGCTGTCTGGTGCAGTTGAAGAGGCTGGAGGAAAAGTATATCTCGGGCACCAGGCTGAAAACATCCGGGGCGCGAATATTGTGGTCCGGTCTTCTGCGGTGCCGGAAGAAAACGTAGAGGTTCAGGCTGCTCTGCTGGCGGGAATTCCGGTATTAAAGAGGGCTGAATTCCTGGATAGTTTATTAGAAGGTAAAGAGGTTACAGCTGTTGCGGGCAGCCATGGAAAAACAACAACTACCTCAATGATAATCTGGATTCTCTCTGCACTGGACAAAGATCCATCGTTTATTGTTGGTGGTGTGATTGCCAACCTGCAGACAAATGCCAGGGCTGGTCAAGGACCTGACTTTGTGATTGAAGCGGATGAGTATGATTATATGTTCCTCGGATTAAACCCCTCTCGGGCGGTAATCACCAATGTCGAGTACGACCATCCTGATTTATTCCTTACAGAAGAAATATTCAGGGAGGCATTTCGCAGTTTTGTAAACAAATTACAACCAGAAGGGGTCTTGTTCCTCTGTGGTGAAGATCCAGGTGCCATGAGGTTACTAGATGAACTAAAACCCAATCAGCAGCTGGTGGTTTATGGATTTCAGGCTCTCAATCGGGATTATATAGCCAGGAATCTGGAGATCAATAATAACGGCGGGATTAATTTTGAAGCTGTGGCAGGATCTGGCCAGGAAGCAGAGCCCATTCAAATTTCGCTCCAGATGCCGGGGAAACATAATGTGTTAAACGCCTTGGCTGCTTTTGCAGTGGCAGATCACATGGGTCTACCGGGAAAAGATACTGCTCGGGCATTAGCTGAATTCAAAGGAAGTGAGCGCAGATTTGACATTCGGGGTGAATACCAGGGAATTTTATTGATTGATGATTATGCTCATCATCCGACTGAGATCGACGCCACGTTATCTGCAGCCAGGGAAGCCTATCCTGATCGAAGAATTTGGGCAGTCTGGCAGCCGCATACGTACTCTCGGACTCAAGCCTTGTTTTCAGGGTTTACAGAAGCATTTTCGAAGGCAGATCGAGTAATTGTCTTGGATGTATTTGCCGCCCGGGAAGAAAAACCGGAAGATTTTTCAACAGCCGATTTGGTGCAAGAAATTAATCATTCAGATGTGTTTTATATACCGGAGAGGAAAAAGGCGGTTGATTTTTTACAGAAAGAACTGAGTGCAGGTGATTTGCTGCTGCTGTTTACTGCCGGAGACGCGATAGAAATAAACGTTCAATTGGAGCAGGCCCTTTCAGGTCAGGGACAAAATCTAAGAGAGGAGAATAACCATGAGCGCAAATATTCTTCCGAATGACAGAGAACAAAATCTTGAGTTAGCAATTGAATTCCCCGAGAAATTGAGGTGGGTAGTCCAGGAGAACCCGAAGCTGCAGGCTGAGTTAAATGGACTGTCAGATAATGGAAACAAGATTTCATTAAAGGTTGTTAACAAGGTTGTTGACTGCATTAAAGACCTTTAGGGAAATGTTATGGATAAGCCAGTAATTGCAGAATCCCAGAGGAATACCCTGGAATCCTTCTTCGGAAGCAAGTTGAAGATGGATGAAATGATGGGGCAGTATTCTGCTATGAAGGTTGGGGGACCGGCAGATTATTTAACCATAACCAGTGACGTTAAGGAATTGGAAGAATCAATCCGGTTTCTCTGGGAGCAAGAAATTCCGTTTATTTTACTTGGTAGCGGATCAAATACCCTCATCAGTGACGCAGGAATCAGGGAAGTGGTGGTAATTAATAAAGCAAAAGAAGTGAAATTTCTCGAAAATGACCCGGAAACGCCCCGGTTGTGGGCTGAATCAGGGGCTAGTTTTGGAAAATTGTCCCGCCGGACCGCTTCCAAAGGTTGGACCGGGCTGGAATGGTCTGCCGGTATTCCCGGCACAGTGGGAGGGGCAGTGGTGAATAATGCCGGTGCCTTTGGTTCCAATGTGGCGGAGAACCTGGAAGTGGCAGAAATCTTGCATCTGGGAAGAGACAAGATTCAGCGATCAGAATGGTCGGTGGATCAATTGGCGTATGACTACCGGACTAGCGTGATAAAAACTGGAATATCTCCGGCGGTAGTCCTGAGTGCGACTTTCCGTCTGCGGCAAAGCACACCCGAAAAGGTGAAAGCACAGCTCTCCGCCATTTCAGAAAAACGCCAGGGCTCCCAGCCGCAGGGTGCAAGTCTGGGCAGCATGTTTAAAAACCCTCCAGGTGATTATGCTGGAAGGCTGATCGAAGAAGCGGGACTAAAGGGATCCAGAGTAGGGAATGCGGAAATCAGCCTTGTCCATGGAAATTTTTTCCTCAACCAGGGGAACGCAACTGCTGATGATATAGCTGCCTTGATCGAACGAGTGAGGAAGACGGTAAAAGAAAAATTCGGAGTAAAGCTGGAATTGGAAATTCAACTTATTGGAGACTGGGAACAAGGTTAAGGTATGGGAAAACCCATTCGTTTAGGTGTTGTATTTGGAGGACGTTCAGGGGAACATGAAGTTTCTCTCATTTCTGCACGGTCCGTCCTGAATACACTTGATCCTCAAAAATATCAAATCACCCAGATAGGCATCACAATTGATGGTGATTGGTTGGTAGGTGAGAAAACGCTTGAAACTCTCAGTGAAAAGAAAACAGAGCAGTTATCGCCGGCGTTGATGCTACCTATCCCTGCCCGGTCAGAAATATATACCATCACCACTGATGATCAGGAAGAGATTCTTAAAGTTTTTGCAGAATTGGATGTGATTTTCCCTGTGCTTCACGGCTCATTTGGTGAAGATGGAACTATGCAGGGATTGTTTGAACTCACTGATATCGCATATGTGGGAGCAGGGGTATTGGGATCTTCGGTGGCAATGGATAAGGCTTTGTTTAAGGATGTGATGATAGCCAACGATATTCCGGTAACGCCTTCAATACTCGTTAACCGGTCAGAGTTGGACAATATGAATGAAGTGCTCAACCGGGTGGCTGAATTTGCTGAATATCCGTTGTTTGTAAAACCAGCCAATATGGGTTCATCCGTGGGAGTCCATAAATGCCAGGATATTGAGGAGGTTGCTGTCAGTTTACAGGACTCTGCTCAGTATGATCGTCGCATCCTGGTAGAAAAAGGCATCAACGCGCGAGAAATTGAACTGAGTGTTTTAGGAAATCAATCACCCAGAGTCTCAGTACCTGGTGAAATCCAGCCTTCTGCGGAATTTTATTCCTATGAAGCAAAGTACCACGATGACAGCTCGAAATTAATTATCCCGGCAGCACTTGATGATGATCAGATTGAGCTGTTTCAGGAATATGCCCTGCAGGCATATCAAGCAATCGACTGCGCCGGAATGGCCAGGGTTGACTTTTTACTGGATAAAGAAAGCGGAGATATCTTATTAAATGAACTGAATACCATACCGGGTTTTACTCCGATTAGTATGTATCCAAAATTATGGGAAGCAAGCGGGTTGACATACGCAGATTTAATTGATGAATTAGTTCTCCTCGCCCTGGAAAGGAAACAGGAGAAAGACCAGTTATTGAGAAAGTATGAGTTTAAGACTTAAGGCAAAATGATGAGTAGAGTACACCGGACTCGAGCAGAGCAGGGAAGTGGAAGCAGGAAATCCGCCCAGACGAGGAGAACTCAGGGGACTTCCCGCCGATCTTCCAGCCTGTCTTCACGCAGGATGCCTCCTGTTGTCTCCCGGAGTGAGATTGGCATTAATACAGTTGCCATAGATAACAGGCCAGCGCCCCGGCGGCGTGTTGATGTTGCTTTGTCTTCCCCGGGAGCAGAAATCCGGCTGCCTGCTATGCCCGCAGTAAGTAATAAATGGCGGTTGTTATCAGGTGTAGTATCAGTAAGCCTGCTGTTGGGATTGATACTGTTGACTAATAATGCGTTGTTTCAGGTACACGGAATTCATGTACAGGGTCTGGAACGTTTTACCGAAGGAGATATCTCCCAGGCTATAAATATTTCTGGATCGTCGATATTTTTCATTAATCCAGAGAGGATTAAAAAGGACCTGCAGCTTACATATCCCGGTTTATCTGAAGTGGATGTGCAGGTTACCTGGCCATCAAACGTCAGCATTTTATTAGAAGAACGGAATCCCGTTCTGGCCTGGAATTGGGATGGCCATGTGAGATGGGTGGATGAGAATGGGGTGGCATTTGAACCCCATGACCAAGGCCTTGATGTTGTTCAAGTCAGATCAGTTATGTTGCCGCCGACGGTTGATGATAGATTTGTAGATCCGCAGATTGTAAAAACAGTAGCTGCCCTGGATGATTATTTGCCGGAACAAGCGGATATGGTTTATACCGCAGAGCATGGTTTGGGATGGCATGATGCAAGAGGTTGGGTTGTATATTTTGGGTTTAAAGATGACAACGCGGGAAAGAAGATGAATGTATATCAATCGATGGTTGAGTATTTGGAGGGGAAGAGAATTACCCCCGCAATTATTAATATTGAGTTTTTGGATTCACCTTATTTCAGGATGGAACCATGAGCACGCAGGATGCACCGATCATTGTAGGCATTGATGTAGGTACAACAAAAATCTGCACCCTGGTAGCTAGGGTGGAGGCGGAAAATAAATTCCGAATTCTTGGTGTTGGTATAGAACCTTCACGTGGAATGCGGAAAGGTGCTGTTGTGGATATTGAGGCAACCAGCAAAGCTATCAAGCGATCTATTGACAAAGCAGAAAGGACTTCTGGTTTGGAGATTACATCGGCCCAGGTTAGCTTGGCAGGATCTCATGTTTCGTCTGTGAACAGTCACGGTGCGAGTGGTGTCACAGGTGGCGTGATCGATCAGCATGATGTCTTCCGGGCATTGGATGCCGCAAAAGCTGTTGCCATTCCTCACAATCGGGATATTGTTCATGTCATCCAGCGCGGATTCAGCGTTGATGGGCAGGATGGCATTCACAAACCGATTGGCATGCACGGATATCGTTTGGAAGTTGAAGCCCATATCATTACCGCAGCTTCCACATCCCTTGATAATCTGGAGCAGTGTGTGAATGCCGCGGGTGCTGAGGTGGAAGCTTTTGTTCTCAATCCCCTTGCATCAGCAGAAGCAGTATTAACTGAAACTGAGCGGGAAATGGGTGTTGTAGTTTGTGATATCGGCGGAGGAACAACCGATTTAGCGATTTATATCAATGGGGATGTCTGGCACACGATGGTGATGGCTATTGGAGGAAATCATATAACCTCCGACATCACTCATGGATTGAGTTTGTCGCTTGACCAGGCAGAAAAAGTAAAAATTCAGCACGGCCATGCCATGAAATCTGAAATTCCAGAAGACGAAGTATTTTATATTCGTCCCTTTGGCGATGATGCAGAAACAGAATATCGAAGACAGAGGTTAGCCCTGATAATTGAGGCTCGCGTAGAAGAGATGTTCAGCTATGTGATCCAGGAGATCAAACGTTCCGGATATGATGGATTACTGCCAGCGGGAATGGTTTTAACAGGTGGAACGAGCTCACTGCCCGGTATCAGCCAATTTGCGCAGAGGATGTTTAACTTTCCGGTCAGGGTAGCCCAGCCGGAAAACCTGCTGGGAATGACAGATCAGCTTCATGATCCCGCATACTCAACCAGTGTTGGTTTATTAGAATGGACGGTGTTAATGAACACAATATCATATGAAAAGGACAGCTACCGGAAGCAGATGTATGATGAAACAGTTAGCTGGAGTAAAGTAATTGACTTTCTCAGGCGTTTGCTTCCTTAAACAATGACCACACAACAAACGCAGGTCTAGGATAGAGGAGATAACTATGGACCCCATCAAAGAAACAGAATCATTTGCAAGGATAAAAGTTGTTGGTGTTGGCGGAGGTGGATGCAATGCCGTAGACCGGATGATAAGCGCCGGTCTTACAGGTGTTGAATTTATCGCTGTTAATACAGACGCCCAGGCTCTACTGCGTTCCAAAGCGCCAGTACAAGTCCGTGTGGGAGATAAACTTACTCGCGGATTGGGTTCTGGGGGCGATCCTGGCGTTGGACGGAGTGCAGCAGAAGAATCTGCAGACGACCTATACAGCATTTTAAAGGGCGCAGATATGGTTTTCATCACAGCTGGCATCGGCGGTGGAACCGGAACCGGCGCGTCTCCAATTGTAGCCCAGGCTGCGAGAGAGATCGGTGCTCTGACGATCGGTGTCGTTACCCGGCCATTTACATTTGAAGGCACACAGCGTATACAAACAGCCGAGCAGGGCATTTCACTCCTGAAAGATCAGGTTGATACGCTGATCGTTATTCCTAATGACCGGCTGTTGCAGATTGTTGATAAAAAAGCCAGTCTTCAGGAAGCGTTTATGGTTGCCGATGACGTGTTGAGACAGGGAATTCAAGGAATCTCAGAATTGATCACTATTCCCGGTTTGATCAACCTGGACTTTGCTGATGTCCGCTCGATTATGTCTGAAGGTGGAGCAGCCCTGATGGCAGTAGGAGAAGCAACCGGTGAAGATCGAGCTCGGGAAGCCGCTGAACAAGCCATGTCCAGTGATTTGTTGGATATCACCATTGATGGTGCTCGGGGAATTTTGTTTAACGTCACCGGTGGTCCGAATCTCTCGCTCTTTGAGGTCAACCAGGCAGCTGCGATTATCAAAGAAACTGCCCATCCGGAAGTAAATCTGATCTTCGGTGCGGTCATCGACCCAGCGATGGACGAAAAATTTCGCATCACAGTAATTGCAACTGGATTCCAAACAACAGGTATGCCTCGTAATATTATGGAACGATCTTCTCGGCGCACACGAACGGGATATTCTGTTGAAGAAGGTGTCCAAGTTGAGAGGGAAGTGGAATTTGTTCCTCGTTCTTTCAATACTGAAAACTTGGATATTCCTACATTTTTACGGAATCGGAATCGCAACCGGTAAGGGGATAGGTAGTTTGGAACATTATATATATATAGATTGGATCCAAGTTGGTCTTTGGTTAGCTATACACGGGTAAGTCCACCCTAATCTGGCCTCCTCCTGGTAGGGTTGGATGTTGTCTGGTCAAGTTCTCCTGCTGGATTACCAGTAGGAGAACTGCTTTAACAAGGCGATTCCATATTGCCGGTTTTTGGTTAAGTGATAAATCTGAGCCATTTTCCCTAGTGTCGCGAGGGGTTGTATGCTAAAATCAAATTTAGTTGTTGATTTATTAAAATTGGGTAGATAAAACATGAAATGTCCTTACTGCAAAGATGATGATTCCAGGGTGCTGGATACCTCACACGATAGACGTGGCGGTACAAGAAGACGAAGATTGTGCTTAAACTGCCAGCAGCGTTTCAGCACTTACGAACGGGCAATTCTGGATACACCCTTAATTATTAAGCAAGATGGAACAAGGGAGGAATTTAATAGGAATAAACTTTCCCGGGGAATCCAGATTAGTTGTGATAAACGCCCGGTATCCGCCGCTGACATTGAAAGATTGGTTGGAGACGTTGAATCAGACCTTCAGTCGATGGGAGAAATCGAAGTTTCATCCCGGATTGTGGGAGATATGGTCATCGCTGGATTAAAAGAGATGGATTTGGTAGCTTATATCAGATATGCGATCGTATATCTGGGGCTGGAAGACCTTAATGCAATTCGAGGAGAAATTGACGCATTGTTGGATGTCTAGTTCTAAAAAAACTGTAACGAAAGAACTCTCTCCACATTGGACTGAACCCTAAAAGGTGGAGAAATAAATAAACCCCCTCTAATTATATTATGCAAACTGACGTCTGAATTCAATAGGCGTCAGGTTTGTTTCATTATGTTTATTTGGTGGTTCTAACTGTGGTACTTGTTCCAGGCGAGATAGATACCTATGGTAAGATAAGACAGGAACTATTAAATCCCACGTAGGAAAATTGATGGTTGACCTTTTACGGCTCGAATCCTTTTTGCATGCAGCTGAAAATCTCAATTTTTCAGAAGCTGCGCGTGTCCTCCATTTAACCCAGCCAACGATCAGTCATCACATAAAATTTTTAGAACAGGAACTTGGCGTCGAGTTATTTGAACGGCAGGGGGCAGCAATTAAACTGACAGATGCAGGTCGGTTGCTTGTACCCTGGGCGAGGAAAGTAGTAAGGGATTCCATAGAAATGCAGGAAATCATGGAGTCAATGAAAAAAGGGATTGCCGGAAATCTTTATATTGCTTGCAGTACAACAGCAGGAAAGTATGTTTTACCTCAACTAGCAGCCAGATTTTCTCTCCGGCATCCAAAAATCAAAACCACATTACTGCGCTGTTCCCCGGAAACCGTGATATCAAACATGCTTGATGGGAATGCCAATCTTGGTGTGGTTAGTTATGAAATCCGCGATAAAGAGATGGAAATGCAAAAATTTTTCCAGGATTCCATCTCTATTATTGTTCCCCAGAATCATCCTTTTATATCCCGCTCCAAAATCCTTCCGGAAGACCTTATTGGAGAATCGATAATCATTCGCGAAGAAACCTCCGGTACCAGGAAAATTGTCCTCTCGGAATTAGCCCAACATGATATCAGTCTGGAGGATCTGGATATCTTTATGGAGATTGGAAATGCGGAAGCTATTATTAGGACTGTAGCTGCCGGTTACGGGATTTCATTTGTATCCAAGCTGGCTGCAGCACCTCAGATTGAAAAAGGGAATGTTGTGGCTGTACCCATAGAAGGCATTAATCTGGTCAGGACAATTTATATGGTGCGCAAAAGGTTGGAAGCTTCAAATCGCCCCCAGGATGCTTTCTGGAGTTTTGTCCACGATTCATCCAATCAAGACCTGATTGAGATGGCTGGTCGGGGAGATCAGAACTATAACATTCGGGATTTGTAAGCTGAAGATAAACCAAGGGAAAAAAAGAGGCCGATTAGGCCTCTTTTGCTAATTAACGGATATCCCATAGATGTGGGTCTGAAAATCTAGAGTACAATCTCTTTTCAGGAGTGGTCTAGAAATTGAAGGTTATGCCTGCCCCCTCTATCTCCATCAGGTAAGGTGGGGCTTTGTCGATTTTAATCCGTTCATCACGCAGATCTTTGGGATCGATGTCTTTGTTTTCCAGAGCCAACTCACAAAGAGTGATTTCTCCTCCCAGATCTAGAATATCGTTAAACAGATTTACAGGATTTGGGAGCCCCTTCGGTGTGCCTAATTTTTCAAGTTCTCCTTTCAACATCCAGCGAGCGCCCGCTGGGCAGATGAAGATATGAACCTCATTATCCACCGCTAAACCTGATGAAGACATAATCAAGGTGGGCATGATGTTTGTAGCGGTGTCACCGTTACACATAATTGCCATTTTACTCATTGGGTTTTCTCCTTGTCTAAATGATTTCTACAGCTACTTTAATCCATGCGTTTCTATTAACATGCGGTAATTGGGACCATCCAGCTGTTCTTATGACAGAAGGTTATGCCCCTGTTTCTTTAAGTTTCGCGGAATTCTTTTCCCAGATAAAGGATAGTCAAGCAGAACTTCCGGGATTTCTCCTTTTTCCATTTTCTTCAGGATCGTCATGGCATTCCTGTCAGGATAAGGGGCAAATCTTTCCGCAGGTATTCAGGGTTTAGGTTGGGGTTACATCAGTCATACTGTTTTCTCTCCTTTTTAATCTTGGTTTTATGAATTTCTAGTTCTGGTTTTTAGTAACTGAAGGTCGACGCCATCATTCACTCAATGCCTTCTGCCAGATCTTCTTCCTTCATGTCCCAAATAGGCAGTCCAAGTTCATAAAGGATTATCCGGCCGTCCAGAACATGGATGGCATCAAAGAGTTCCACAGGATAAGGCTGTCCCTTTAAATTCTGGTATTTTTCCAATGCTCCTTGTTTGACGATTTTTGCGCAGGCGGGTTGAATAAATAGTAGAACCTCGTCGCCAGTGGCGGCAATTGCGGCACTCATGACCAGTGCTGCCATGACACTTTGTTCATCATCATGATTGAGGACAACAACAATTTTTTCAATTTGTAACTCTTCGTTTATGGAGTAATCCTTATTAGAATGTAATATTTATTTGTTTTTCAAATCACCAAGTTCATGAATTTAGTGAATTTACTGATTATGTAATTTCTTAGCGCCTAATTAATTTTTGTATTAAGTAATATCCGCTGATTGGGTAGCTACTCTTATCCAGAACTTGCTGGCACAACAGCTTGAGTACTAACTTTTTTATGTTCTTCAGCTTTCTCTTTGACTGTTTGAAAATAAACCGCTACTGGACGGAACATGATATGAGCCCATTTACCCATCGGGCCTACTGATGTGTACAGGGTCATCATAATGACCAGGTGGCCGACATAAGTATAGTAAGTTGCCAGAGGCAGACCGGCAGTGCGAAAGAGGCTTACCATTAAACCACTCGCCGCCAACAAAAACAGCAGAACCGGGAACAGCCAGTCACTGGTTGTTGAATAACGGTGTAATTGACTGCCTTTGCGAATTCTCTGTAAGACCGCATTCCCGGTGCCATACATGATGGCGATAGCAGCCAGGTATCCAAACAAGCGCTGAGGGTGATAGATGGGATTGACTGTGTCCACCTGGAACCAAGGCAGGAAAAAGACAATGATAATGAACATGGTTCCGTAGCCTGCGACGATGATCAGGTGGTTTATCCAGTGTTTTTTTTCTTCACATTCTTTATATCTGATCTGTGTCAGGGTATGTAAAGCCAGCGTCCATATTTCTATGATGAAGATCGATAAGGGGATTTTCCCTTCCACTGAGCGGAAAGTAAACCTATACATTCTGTAAACGTTGGATAACAAGAAAAACCCTAAAATAACCGCTAAAATCAAGTCGGCGGTATGGACGATCTCAACCGGGGCGAATGTGTTTAACTCTACATTGCTCGTCACTAAGGGGCCGTGTAGAACCAGCGCCAGGATCAAAGTCAGGATGATGGCAAAAAGAAACGCTCCAGCCCGCCAAATTTTTGAAGTGTATAGTTTGCTGGATAAACCGGTCCAGTCGTATTGTGCTGTTAACCAGCGCCGCATGGTCATTTGGGCTTCCGCTGGATCCGCCTGGCGGGGACACGTTACTGTACATTCGCCGCAGTAGTAACACAACCAGGGATCAAGGCTTTCCAGGAGTTTATCTCTGAGGCCCAATTGAACCATCCGGATGTTATTTCGCGGAAAAGGCGTTCCATTGGCTGATAAGGGGCAGATCGCGGTGCAGTTTCCACAATTGAAACAGTCTTCAACGTGAATTTCACCGTATTTTTTAATTTCCTGTAAGAAACTGGAGTCTACTCGAGTACTCATTATTTCTTCTCCTCAACCAATTTATACAGAATGTCGACATAGTCTTTCATTCCATCTTCTGCAACGAGATCATATTGTCTCATCGCCGATATATGCCACAGAACTTCGTGAGTGGGCAGATCGATGATTGCAGCGATCTCTGGAACTGTTTTGGACTCATCTGCTAGTGCCTTCCGGATTTCTTTACGGATGGTGTTCTGTTTTTTTAATAATGCCTGGGTCCGCTCTACCGTTTCCGCATGTTCCTCTCGTAAACGTTTTAAGACCTGCGTTTTTTCTTTCTGGGATAATTCGCTATAGCTCATATTTCAACCTCCATCGTTATGGCATCTATCATGGCTTCATAATGTGCTACTTCCCAGCCCTGAACATCAAGCGCATGTTGGGGACAGGCGCTGACACAATTCCCACAACCTGAACAGTTGGCGGGAGTGACCACAGCTTTCTGTACTTCTTTGTCGTCTACTATCATGGTTTCAAGAGCGATAGCGTCCTCATATTCACAAACTTCGATACAGGCACCGGTTCCCTCGCACATATCCAGATCAACTTTAGCTACGTAGGGGTCCAATTCTACCTGACCCGCAGCTAAGAGGACTGCTACTTTGGCTGCGGCTGCTCCCGCAGCATTACAGCTTTCCTGGATATTCATTGGGCTTTGGGCTGTGCCAGCGAGGACAATCCCAGGAACGGGTGTCTCAACAGGTCGCAGTTTGGGATGGACTTCCAGCAGGAACCGGTCGTCCCCTTTCGGGATCTTCAACATGTCCACCAGATCATCCACTGGTCGGGGTATCATCCCCACAGCCAGAATCACCAAATCCACCGGAACTTCAATCTCTAATCCGTTTGTCAGATAATCTTTCCCTTTCACCAATACAGGATGTGTATCGCCTTCAAGGGCTGCGGCTACTTCAGGACGTTGGTCTCCGTGGAAGCGAAAGAAACGCACCATGTTCTTGGATGCCTCGGTATAATAGCTTTCATGCTCAAGCCCGTATGTGCGGATATCCTCGTAGAAGTCATAAACATTGATGTTGGGATATTCATGTAGAAGCTCATTTACCTGATGAAGGGTGGCTGTACAGCAGACTCGGGAACAATAGTTGTTCAGGATGCCATCAGGCTGGGGTTCGTGAACACCGGCCAGGTGCCGGCTACCTACACAATGGATCGCTGCGATATCCCGAACAGGATGGCCTTTCCAGGTCAATTCACCGATTTTTCCATCCCTCAATCCCATATGCCGGATAAACTGCGGCAGGGTAACAACTTCCGGGAGTTCGCCATACCCGTAATCTCCCTTGGGGGGTTCATAGGGTTGAAAGCCGGTAGCGATGACAATTGCTCCGATCCGAAGATCAAAGGTCTTAATCTTGTTTTCAAAAACAACTTCCTGATCATTAATCTTAATTGGTTTTCCATCGTAATGTTCCCAATCGACTGCAGGTGTTGAGGGGAAACATCCTTCATAAACCCGGTAAACAACCTTGCGTTTTGTCAGGCCGTAGTTGAAGTCGTCTGGAACTTCTTGGGTACAGGCAGCCAGAGCAGCTTCTGCATTATCTCCGCTTACACCGCGGGATTGGGAACGGATTTGGACGTCATAGTTCCCGATATACCCTCGGATATTCACCAACTCAGACAAAGGGTGAATGGTAATCAGAGGATGATTTCTTACTTCGTTTATCAAGGAGTGCAGGTCTTCACGGGCGTTATTTCCGGTTGGAAAAATAGTTTCAAGTTGAGCCATTCTCCCGCCCAGAAAAGGAGTTTTCTCAATCAGGGTGACATTGATTCCGCGTCCCGCGATACCATATGCAGCTCGTAAACCGGCCACACCACCTCCGATAACCAGTGCGTGCCGCTCAGCTTTTAACTTAATCATATCCAGGGGTTTTAACAAGTTAGCTTTTGCAATCCCCGCATACATCAATCGGACAGCCTTTTCTGTTGCGCCGCCAGGATTATTGCTGTGTACCCAGCTGTCTTGTTCGCGGAGACCGACATGATGAAAGTAGTATGGATTCAAACCGGCCCGGGAGACTGTCCCTCGAAATGTGTGTTCATGCAAGGAAGGAGCACATGCACCGATGACAACTCGGTTTAATCCAAGCTCTTTGATATCATTTTCAACAATGGATTGCCCGGCATCCGAACACATGGACATATTCGTCCGCGCAATTGTTACATTTGGATGTTCCCGCATCTTTTCAGCGACTTTTTCCACATCTACAACATCACTGATGTTCCCGCCGCAATAACAGACATAGACGCCTATTTTTGTTTCTTCAGGGTTGGGATTTGTTTTTTCTGTCATAGATTTGCTCCTTATTTTCCGTTCCGAACGGATTCCAGATAGGAAGCAGCTGAACTTGCAGCCGCACTCGCGGAACTGATGCTGTCAACGATATCCATAGGTCCGGTCGATGCGCCTGTAGCAAATATTCCCGGTTGGTTTGTTTGGCTAGAATACAGATTCGGTGTTGGGGATTTTACAAAACCAAATTCGTCAACATTGACTTCAAATACCTGGGTGGGGTTATATTTTGGGATCATTCCTACAGAAAGAACAACCATGTCGTGAGTGCGTTCAATAATCTGGGAACCTTCATCGATGAGTTCCACGCGAACAACAGGATTTTGGTTCTCATCTTCGTAGATCCTGGCTACTTTCCCTTTCACAAATTCAATACCCATGGTTTGAGCGTTTTGATAAAATTGTTCATAACCTTTGCCAAATGTTCGAATATCCATATAGTAGATCGTGATATCCGCCATGGGAAGGGAGCCGGCGATCAGCATGGCTTGTTTAATAGCATACATGCAGCAAATCCGGGAACAATAGGGAACACCAAGGGTTTCATCCCGGGACCCAGCGCATTGAACATAGGCGATGGATTCGGGTTCTTTTCCATCACCGGGGCGAATTACACGGGCGTATGGACCTGTGGGTGCCAAGAGACGTTCCATGATTAATCCATCAATCACGTTGTGCAGGTTCCCGCTGCCGTATTCTTTTTTCGCTCCCTTTGGTGTCGTTTCAAACCCGGTTGCGATAATTAAAGTATCAACTTCAATCTCAACTTCCTTTTCAGTCTGCATAAAGTCAATTGAATCCACCGGACAAGCCCTTGCGCATTTTCCGCATAAAATGCAGTTATCCATATCCAGGACCGCAATTTGAGGAACGGCAGTTGAGAAAGGTACGCGAACGGCACGAATAGCGCCGATATTCAAGTCAAAGGGGTTGGGTATGTCCACAGGACAGGCGTATTCACATAACCGGCATCCGGTGCAGGTTTCTTCAACAACGAAACGAGGTTTTTTTAGTACGCTGGCGATAAAACTACTGCCGTTTTTTTGTACGGATTGAATTTCTGAGTAGGTCAGGATCCGAATATTTTTATTGTTAGCTACAGCTGACATTTTAGGGGTGGTGATACAGCTTGCGCAATCCAGGGTCGGAAACACTTTGCTCAACATGATCATCTTCCCACCAATGCTGGGCTCTTTTTCCACTAAGATAACCTGGTATCCCTGATCGGCCAGATCTAATGCTGATTGCATCCCTGCAATTCCTCCCCCTACAACTAATGCATCTGCTTTGAGCTTATTTTCGTCCATCATTTATCCTTCCCTTGTTCTGCGAGCTCGTCCTGGACAAATCCAATTTCATTCAACGTTTCATTCATCTCGTTGACCTGTTTCAGGAAAGGTTTTTTGCAGACTGTACAGATAGCCGCTAATTTAAGCCGTTTAATATTAATTCCAAGTTCCTGCATTTTCTTATAGGTTTGATCTACCATTACTGCAGTTCGCTCGGGACCGCCTTTAAAAGGACTGTCTGTGCCACTGTACATGACAATGATGCCGTCAATACCTTTTTCAAAAGCCTTGATATAAAAATCCGTTGAGAACATGCTCGGACAACGAACGGGAAGAATACTGGTGTTGGTGGGGTAGTGTAAATGCTGCTGCCCGACATAATCAGCGCCAGCATATCCTCCGGACAGAGTCGCTAATACTAAAATCTTGGGTTCTTTAGTTGTTGTAGTTGCGTCCATACGCCTTTTCCTAGGTAGAATGCGCACTCATTAACATAGAGTTACGGCTTAGAGATAATGACGACTCTAAGCCGTAGTCTATTTAACCTTCTTGTAGAAGAATCATTTTTGCCGGCGGATAAAAAGACGGTCATATCCATCTGCTGCAAGGTCACCTAAATATTCGTGTCCAACTTTCGCACACCAGCGGGGCATATCGGTTTTGGTGGTTGCTTCCCCGGACCAAAGCTCCAGGATTTCGCCGATATTTACTTTACCAATGCTTTTTTTCGCTTCCAGCAGCGGACCGGGGCAGGCCATCGCCCGAGCATCAACGATTTCAGCAGCTACGACATTTTCTAGTTCTTCTGGGGACATAAGTTTCTCCTTAATAAAATATAATCTTAGCGTTTGATTTATCTATTCTTCAAGATTACAGGACAGGTACTGCTGAATTTAGTATCGGTGATTCGGTAATATATTTCTCTCCCATCCCGCCTTGACTCCAAAACACCTTTATTCTTCATCAACCGTAAATGCTGAGAAGTATTCTGCATGGAGGCGTTTATTTCCTCCGCAATTTCACTAACGGTCAGCTCGCGGTTCCCAAGGATCCAAACAATCTGGATTCGATGTGCGTTCCCTAAGATGCCGCAAAATTCAGCTTGCTCCTGGGCTTCGGAAGTTTCAATAGGGTTCATAACAACACTCAAACACTCAACTGATTATTTAATTACATGACAAAAGGAAGTATAGGACTGAGCCTAATTCGCGATAAGTGGAATTAATCACAAGCCCCATAAGCGCCATCGATAGATTACTATAGATGGGGCTTATGGGTGACCCGGGATAGCTTTTACCCTGTAATTATGGTTAATTTATTAGGGAAAAAAGGAGTATATAAATTGAAATATCAGTCAGGGGGAAAGGAGCAAAACTGGCGATTCTCCGCGCATCTTGTTAGAATAGATTAATAACTCAAATAGGAGCATATCATGCAACATGACGCTTTTCTAGGAAAAACTGCCTTGATCACTGGATCAGGGAGAGGGATCGGGCGGGAGATCGCCTTGCATTTTGGGTCTTTGGGTGCAAATATTGTTGTGAATTATTTTCGGAACCGGGAACCAGCCGAAGAAACCGCTGATGAGATAAATAAAATGGGTGTCAAGGCGGAAATCATTAAAGCCAATGTGGGAGATATGGATGATTTGGAACATTTAGTGTCTGAAACGGACCGGGTTTTTGGGGGATTAGATTTTTTGATCAGTAATGCGGGGTCAGGTTATAACCGACCTATCATGGAACAACGCCCGAAAGGATGGGATTGGACCATGGATATTAATGCCAAGGCTTATCTATTTTTAGCTCAAAAGGCAGTCCCGTTGATGGAGAAAAAAGGGGGGGGTTGGATCGTCAGCATTTCCAGTCCGGGATCATTCCGGGTACTACCGGAGTATGCAGTTGTGGGTGCCAGTAAAGCAGCTATTGAATCTTTAACCCGTTATCTGGCTGTTGAATTAGCTCCCAGGAACATTGTAGTCAATGCAGTATCACCCGGAATTGTAGCGACTGACGCTTTAAAGCACTTCAACACCATGCAAGACAAGGATCTCTTAGAGGAGATTGCTGAGCAAACACCAGCAGGAAGAATTGTCACACCAGAGGACGTAGCTCAGATTGTTGTTTTCCTCTGTTCCCCGGCAGCAAAAATGGTTCGAGGACAAACGATTATCGTCGATGGAGGATTTACGCTGCCTATCAGTGGTATTCAACGGCCTGCTTAAGGACATTTAATTCTGAGAGTTTAATATGAGAGCTTTGTGGCTTGAAAATCAACAACTTCAATTTCGGAAAGATCTGCCCCTCCCTAAGTTAGAAAAAGGTGATGTAATGATCCAGCCCAGATTATCTGGAATTTGCAGTACGGACCTGGAGCTGGTCAACGGTTATTATCCTTTTATTGGAATTCCGGGGCATGAATTTGTAGGGGAAGTGGTTGAAGCACCTGGTTTTCCCGATTTTGCGGGAAAACGTGTTGTGGGCGAAATCAATATTACCTGTGGATATTGTATCCATTGCCAGCAGGGCCGAGCATCACACTGCATCAATCGAACTGCACTGGGAATTTCAGGGCGTAATGGTGTCTTTGCGGATTATTTCACACTACCTGCCAAAAACCTTCACATCGTACCGGATTCAGTATCGGATGAACAGGCAGTCTTCACTGAACCATTGGCTGCTGCTTTGGAAATACAGGAACAGGTAAACATAAGTCCTACTGATAGCGTCCTGGTTGTGGGAGCCGGGCGACTCGGTCAACTTGTTGCCCAAACCATTTCTTTAAATGATTGCGACTTGACTGTTGTTGCCCGGTATCCAAAACAGAGGAAGTTATTGGAAAAACGCGGTATTAAAGTAGTGGATGAAAACAATATTGCACCAGGCATGATGGATATAGTTGTGGATACAACAGGATCCCCTTCCGGCTTCGAAACAGCCCGGGCAGCAGTCCGCAGCAAGGGTACGATTGTCATGAAAAGCACCTATGCAGGTACACTTGAGATTAATGCATCCTCATTGGTTGTGGATGAAATTACACTTATTGGATCCAGGTGTGGTCCGTTTGGACCGGCATTGAAATTAATTGAAGATCATCTGGTGGATCCAGTTTCATTAGTTGAAGAATCATTCCATATTACTGACAGTATCGCTGCAATTAATAAAGCTGGAGAGAGCGGAGTATTAAAGGTATTGCTTACTTACTGACACCTACGGTTCCTGAGAACCAATTTAAAGCAAGTCCTTGTTATAAATTCGAATTATGTTATACTGCACTTTCAAGCAATAGTTTCTTTTATTATATTCCCAAACTCAAGTTAAATATTTCCTCCATATCTCGTTTGCAGTTTAATGGTACCTAAGGATTGAAGGAAGAGATATCACAAAAAGAATTAATAAGAGGAAGGGAATCTGGTTATTTATCCAAGTTGATTGTATAGATGAATAGTGATAACCCTGATTGATTAAATCTATAATTATCAGGAATGTCAATTAAATAAGCTGTAATGCTATTTTTTCAGCCGATAAGGAGGTGATACTGAAAAAACAAGGTAAAAAGTTATAATTACAAGAAATGCAAATTAGCAATTTCCTTAAGGAGGAGAACAGTATGTCTAAAAAGTATTTTATCTTTAGTATTTTAATCGCTGTCAGCCTGATCTTGGCTGCCTGCGGAGGTGGGGCTGCGGCTCCTGAGCAGTGTGCGGAAAACCCAAATGAAACTGTGTGCGCCGTAATCGGAAAAGGCAGCACCATCAAAATCGGGTACGCCGGCCCTATGGCAGGTGACTATTCTGCCTTTGGTATTGACATCTCAAACGCAGGTTTGTTAGCTGCTGCTGATGCTGGCGAATTTGAAGGGTTCACCTTTGAGCTCCTGGTAGAAGATACTCAGGGAAGTGGTGAAGGTGGTGCCTCTGTTGCGAACCTTTACGTTTCTGATCCTGATGTAGTTGCGATTGCCGGACACACTTTCTCTGGATCCACTGCAGCTGCAATTCCCATCTACAATGAAGCCAGACTGCCAATGCTTTCACCTTCCGCGACCCGGGCCGATCTCACCGGTGGTGATCAGAATGTCTTTAACCGCATCCCCTTCACAGACGATATTCAAGGCCAATTTGCAGCGGAATATCTCTATAACGTACTTGGTGTGACCAAGTTAGCTGTTATGCACGATGGTGACGCCTACGGAAAGGGTGTTGCAGAAAAGGTTCAGGAAGTGTTCATGGGTCTTGGTGGAGATGTTGTTGCCCTGGAAGCTATTACTCCGGGTGAAACCGACTACAGTGCTGCTCTGACGGACATTGGCGCTTCCGGTCCTGAAGCCATTTACTTCGGTGGTTATTACCCTGAAGCAGCTGTTATTGCCAAGGACATGCCTGTCGCTGGGTTGGAGGGAGTAATCCTCTTCAGTGATGACGGCACATTTGGTGATACTTTCGTCGACTTGGCTGGCGCGAATGCAGAAGGCGTTTATGCTGCTTCCGGTGCCCCGCTGTCCAACCCCAAGGTTGAGGAATTTAACACCTACTTCGAAAGTGTTTACGGAGATCCCCCAGGTGCAGTGTCTACATTCACCTGGCATGGTTATGACGTGGTTGATGCTTTGATCACAGAAATAAAATCCGTAGCAATTCTTGGAGAAGATGGAAACCTGTATATTCCTAGAGAAGCTTTAGTTGCTGCCGTGAATGGGTTGGAAGGATACGAAGGTCTGACTGGTTTGCTGTCCTGCAGTGGCGGTGAGTGCAATGCCTCAGGTCCGTCTTTCCTGGTGGTTCAAGATGGTGTTTGGGTACTTCCCTAGCACATTAGATTCCAGATTTGATTAAAGTTGGATAATTGCGAGGTAAGCTAATAAAGCTTACCTCGCTAATCCTTGACTATTGAATG
>CAZHHT010000007.1:0-45664 GCA_964532455.1 uncultured Anaerolineales bacterium | reverse complement strand
GGATCGATGGCGGGTTTAATGGTGTAGATACTTGCAGCAAAGACGCCCGCATTTTTATTGAGACTGGAGCAGAGATACCATCAATTCTGATTCAAAAAACACCGCGGGTTGGGTTAGAAAAAGTCCCTGAACCCTGGCGGAGCAAACCCTGGCGGTTTGTCTTAAATGATCTGAATCTTATTCATCCGCCGGGAAGATAAAATATAATTGGAGAGTATATGTTTAAGAGACGTGAAGAACCTGCCCCGAAACTTGATGTGGTTCCAACCCAGATCCGGGTGACCTCCATCCTCGGCGAAAACACCAGCTGGAAAGGTGAATTGACCGGGAAAGGCGGTATTCGGATTGAAGGTTTGTTTGAAGGAATAATTGATCTGGAAGGTCTAGTCATTGTCGACCGGAAGGGACGCGTAGAATGTGATCTGATCAAGGCTGATACAGTGATAATTGGTGGTTCCGTTCGCAGTGATATCCAGGCCAAACGGGTTGAAATACGCAGCACTGGACGGGTCTGGGGGAATGTAACTACCGTCCTCTTTTCCACAGAAGAGGGCTCCTATCTGCGGGGAGAAATTCAGATGGAAGAAGACAAGACCGATCCTGTCGAATCCGATACCGTCCAGGATGGACAAGAAAAGGCTAAGCCAGAACTAACACCAAAAAAAACCAAAAAGTAAGAGGACTAACTTGAAATACTCCTGGCTTCTTGGGTTAATCTTGATCTTGGCGCTGACCGCCTGCGGCAGTGGTGTGCAAGCCAACCAGGAAGTACCATTAATATTTTCAAGTCCGGATTCCAGCAATTTGAAATTTCCCCCGGAACCTGTCGATAACACCCCGGATCATGATCCTGTCCAAACCATTGAACTTATCAGTACTACTGCGACAATACAGGAAACTCCCTGCCTTGATGAGGTTGGTTTGATTCAGCCGTTTTCTATCCCCGTCTCAAGAACCAAGGATGAAATATCTGGCAGGATATACACTCCGCCTTGTTATGGCGCAAATCTGGATCAGAATTACCCCACATTGTATTTACTGCACGGAGCAACTGAGACTGATCAACAGTGGGAAGACCTTGGCGTTGATGAATTGGTAGACACACTTATCTCCCGTGAAGATCTTCCTCCCTTGATTATAATTATGCCCAGAGAAGACAGCTGGATCCCCCTTCCCCAGAATCTATTTGGAGATCATTTGGTTAAGGATCTGATCCCCTGGGTGGATGCACATTATCGAACTCTGGCGAGTAGGGAGTACCGGGCAATCGGCGGTTTGTCCCGCGGCGGTAATTGGGCGGTTCGGATCGGTTTACTGAACTGGGCCTTGTTCGAAGCAGTTGGAGCACATAGCGCCCCTTTGTTTTATGGTGATTTAAAGCGAATCCCCAGCTGGATTGAGGCGATTCCTGAATCAAAAATCCCCCGCCTCTATCTCGATATTGGGGGGGATGACAATGATTGGGCGGATGCCGCAGCTTTTGAAAACCTGTTGACAAAATTGGGAATTCCCCATTCCTGGCATCAATTTCCCGGGATGCATGAAGAATCCTACTGGCGTGCCCACATGGATGAGTATTTATTATGGTACAGTTCAGGATGGGGAGCAGAATAACACTTGAGTTCTGGTTGTGTTCCCGTCTGGAAATATGATAAGGATAAATTAAAAATCAAAGCTAAAAGCAAAGAGGAAACCAAGATGAAACCCCCCGCATTCAAAGTGTTTGTGACCCTGAACTGGGAAGGTATCCAGCCCTTATATCAGCAGCTGGAGGATATTGAGCTGACTGAAGAATCTCTGGGTTTGTGGATGGAAGGTTGGTCTGATCTGAGGAAATTAGTGGATGAACGAAAGGCCCGCCTGGAGCTGGCAACTGAGCTGGATACTGCCGATAAGGAAAAAGAGAAACGCTACCACGATTTTTTGGAGCATGTTTACCCATCCACGCAGGCTGCCGACCAGAGTTTAAAGGAGAAGCTGCTGGGGAGCAGATTGGCGCCGCAGGGAATGGAGTTAGCGTTAAAGAAAATGCAGGCGGAAGCAGATTTATTCTGTGAGGATAACCTGCCTTTAATGACAGAAGAAAGCAAACTTGGCACTCAATACAGTAAAATCCTCGGCGCGCAAACTGTTCAGTGGCAGGAGGAAGAACTGACATTGGTTCAGGTCAAATCTGCCCTTTTAACCTCAGACAGGGCGGTCCGGAAAGAAATCTGGAAACTCTTGTCCCAGCGTCAGCTTGAGGATAGGGAAGCCATTAACGAACTGTGGAAAAAGTTCATGGCAGTCCGGGGAAAATTGGCATCCAATGCGGGTTTTACGGATTATCGGTCATTCCGCTGGCAGCAGCAGCTCCGGCTGGATTACAGCCCTGAGGAGAGCCGGCAATTTATTAATGCAGTGAAGGAAGTGTCTGTACCTGCAGCGACGCGGGTCTACGACCGGTATCAATCCCGGTTGGGGATAGACCAGGTCCGCCCCTGGGATTTGTTGAACAATCAAACCACCTTCAGCCTGCCTGCCATTCAGGCTTTTAAAACTGAGGAGGAATTTATCACCCGGGTGGGGAATATTTTTGATTGTCTGGATCCTGTATTGGGTGGATATTTTAAATCCATGCGGGAAAATGATCTGCTGGATTTGATGAATCGAAAAGGGAAAGGACCGGGTGGCTTCTGCACCTCATTTGCCACCCTGGGTGTGCCCTTTATTTTTATGAATGCAGTTGGTCGAGGATCCGATCTACGGGTGCTTTTCCATGAAAGCGGTCATGCCTTTCACGTCTTTGAGCGGACTAATCTGCCTTATCACCACCAATGGCGACCGGGATTGGAATTTGCAGAAGTTGCCTCAACAGCCATGGAGTTATTGGCTGAACCCTACCTTTCAGAAGGCCAGGGAGGATTTTTATCCACTGAGGATACAGCCCGGACCCGGTTGTTAAACCTGGAGGAGAAGCTGCTTTTCTGGCCGTATATGGCAGTTGTGGTTGATTTCCAACACTGGGTTTACGAGAATCATAGCCTGGCCAGCAATCCAGATGCCTGTGATAGCAAATGGTCGGAATTGATTGATTTCTATATGCCCGGCATCAACTGGGATGGATATGAGGATGTGAAGATGACTGGGTGGCATCGAAAACTCCATATCCATCAAGCGCCTTTTTATTATATTGAATATGGTTTGGCTTCATTAGGCGCATTTCAAATTTGGGAGAATGCCCAGAAAGACCAGGGAAAAGCGCTCTGGAATTACCGCCAGGCGTTGGCGTTGGGCGGAACCGCGACTCTTCCTGAGCTGTACAATGCCGCAGGCGCGAACATGTCATTTGATTCGGGCACTCTGGGTTCAGCCGTCCAATTGATTGAAAAAACCCTGGCTGAATTAGAAATGCAGCTGGCCTGAAGGTTTAGGTAAGATCGAAATAAGGAAAGTCGGAATTACCCCGGATTTAGTTTCAGGTTCTGGGCGTGTCATTTGTCATTGCCCGATGGAGATACTCTCCGTTATAATGAATTTTCGGGTTAGTGACTGAGAAAAAAGGAAAACAATGAGCAAAATACTAAAAGTTGTCATTCCGATGGCCGGCTACGGAAAGCGGCTCCGACCTCAAACTTGGAGCCGACCCAAACAGCTGATCAGCCTGGCCGGCAAAACTGTCATTGAACATGTACTGGATACATTCTCTACCCTTCCTGTAGACCTAAAGATTGAATTTGTCTTTATTGTCGGATATCTGGGGGAAACAATCCAGGCTTTTATGGAAGAAGAATATCCAGATCTGACCGTGCATTATGTGGTCCAGGAGGAAATGCGTGGTCAATCCCATGCCATTTACCTTGCCCGAGAATATATCAACGGACCGATGATCATGGTTTTTGCGGACACATTGATTGAAACCGACCTCTCTTTCCTTGATCAGGAAAAATCAGATATCGTTGCCTGGGTTAAGCCGGTACCGGATCCCCGGCGGTTTGGTGTTGCTGAGGTGGGTAAGGACCAGCAGGTTACCCGGTTAATTGAAAAACCAAAAGCCATGGATAACAACCTGGCACTGGTCGGTTTCTATTATTTCAAAAATGGCCAGGATTTGATCCAATCCATTGAAAAACAGATGGACCAGAAGGTTCAGCTAAAAGGGGAGTTTTTCCTAGCGGATGCAATTAACATTATGCTGGATGGGGTAAGCTGTAACATGCGTATCCAAAAAGTCAATATTTGGCTGGATGCCGGCACATTTGAAGCTGTATTAAGCACCAACCGTTATTTATTGGATCATGGGTATGATAATACTGAAAAAGCTAAAAAGCGAATGGGAGTTAATATCATTCCTCCTGTTTATATTCATCCCGAAGCGGAAGTGGAGTACTCGGTCATTGGCCCCCACGCCGTCATCGAAGCGGGCTGCCAAATATTAGGAAGTATTATCCAGAATTCAATCGTGGAGAAGAACACCAAAATCGAAGACGTGATCCTGGAAGGTTCCATGATTGGACAAAATAGCCGATTGAAAGGGGGATCTTATTCCATCAACATCGGGGACAATACAGAGGTAGAACTCTGATAAATAATCTAGCGCAGCATACCTCCAGAGGGAAAAAATGAGCCGAGAATTTATCGCCGAACGCGTTGCTACCCTTAAACCATCAGGCATCAGGAAATTCTTTGATATCGTTGCCACCATGGATGATGTGATCTCGCTCGGGATAGGGGAACCGGATTTTACAACTCCGGAACCTATTCTTAAGGCAGGCATTAAGGCGATCAGGGATGGGGAGACTCATTACACCTCGAATGCCGGTATTTATGAACTCAGAGAAGCAATCTCTGACTTGCTAGAGGAGAAATACCAGGTCTGCTACGACCCTGCTGATGAGGTTGTGGTTACAGTTGGGGTATCTGAGGCGCTTTACCTGGCGCTGACAGCGGTGATAAATCCGGGTGAGGAAATTATTATTCCCACACCTTGTTTTGTATCCTATCAGGCGGAAGTCATTCTGGCAGGTGGCGTACCGATTGAAGTCCCGGGGTCAATAGAAAACAATTTTCAGCCCGAACCAGGGTTAATCGAAGCCGCTATCACACCGCAGACCAAGGCAATCTTCATTGGATTTCCCAATAACCCCACCGGTGCTGTGGCAACCCGGGAGAATTTACTTAAAATTAGCCGAATTGCTGAAGAATACGATTTGGTGGTTATTTCAGATGAAATCTATGACAGTCTAGTTTATGGTGTGGAGCATGTTTGTTTTGCCTCACTGCCGGGGATGAAAGAGCGAACCATCACACTGGGAGGATTCTCGAAAAGTTACGCGATGACGGGTTGGCGGGTAGGGTACGCAGCAGCGACGGCAGAGATTTTGCAGGGATTGGTGCGTGTTCATCAATATACCGTCATGTCCGCGCCTTCCATGTCGCAATTGGCAGCGCTGGCTGCAATACAACATGGGGCTGACTCCGCGGAAGAGATGAGGGTAAAATATGACCGCCGCCGGCAGTTAATTGTATCCCGGTTAAATGACATTGGCCTGGAAACTATTATGCCGCAGGGCGCATTTTATGCTTTCCCGAAAATAAAATGCACGGGCCTAGATGATGATCAGTTTGCCCAGAAATTACTGAAGGAAGAAAAGGTAGCGGTTGTTCCCGGGTCGGCTTTCGGCGCTGGTGGAGCCGGTTTTGTGCGCTGTTCCTATGCAACCCATTATGAAAAGATTGAAAAAGCGCTCAAGCGAATTGAGAGTTTTGTGAATCGCTGCAAGTGACATTTTTCTGGCAGCAAAATTCCCGCACCGAAAAACCACTTGTACTCCCAGATGATTAAAGAATTACTGGAGGATTAACCTCGATAATCCAATCCGGTCCTGGAGGATGGTCCCGCACCAGGTCTATCGGATTGGGTCCTTTCAGCAGGATCTGCCAGCGTGTTTTCCCCCGGATTCTCGTGAAGTATGGTGGAACTGGCCCAACCAACTTAGTGGCCCGGTATCTTTCGATTTTAATCCATCCCTGAAGCGCGGCGGCATATGCACGGGCTTCAGCTTCTACGGCTTTGGGATCAGTTGCCCGAATTTCCAGCCTGACCAGATTAGTAAATGGGGGATATCCAAGATCACGACGATATTCCAGTTCCTGCTGGTAAAAATCCCGGTAGTTATGCTGGGAGGCGGCCTGGATCACATAATGGTCTGGTTCGAACGTTTGCAGAATTACCTCCCCCCCGAGGGGGCTGCGTCCTGCCCGACCCGCTACCTGGGTCAAAACCTGAAAAGTCCGTTCCGCAGCCCGGTAATCCGGTAGGTGTAGACCGGATTCCGCCAGCACAACACCAACCAGGGTGACTAGAGGAAGATCCAATCCTTTGGCAAGCATCTGTGTACCAATCAATACATCAGCCCGGTGAGCAGAGAACTCCTCCATGATTTTCCAGTGAGCTCCTTTTGTTCGAGTTGTATCTCTATCCCAACGCAGGGTGCGGATTCCTGGAATCAGATCCTGTAGAGTTGATTCAACCTGCTCGGTACCTGTTCCCAGGTGGCGGATGCGGGAGCTTCCGCAGGTGGGGCAGGTCCGGGGAATGTTTCTCCGGTAACCGCAGTGGTGACAGATGAGGGCATTGTCCATTTTGTGGGCAGTAAGAGAGGTGTTGCAGCGGGGACAGCGGAGAGCATTTCCGCAATCCCGGCAAAAGACATAGGAAGCACTGCCCCGGCGGTTTATGAACAAAATTGCCTGTAGATTTTTATTCAGTGTAGAAAATAAGGAATCTTGCAGAGAGCGGCTGAAAATTGAGCGATTGCTCTGTTTTAGTTCAACCCGCATATCAACAATCTCAACCTGCGGCAGATCTGCCATTTGCAGATCATCATTCAGTTTTTGATAACGTTGAGTTTCAGGGTCATGTTCTGAGTATTTCAGCTGGACCTGGATGGATTCTCGGTGAGCGAGAATCCGCTCAGGCAGTGCCAAGAAACGCCAATCTCCATGGGAGGTCCTGTACATACTGGTAATATCAGGTGTGGCAGAACCCAGGATACAAACTGCCCCGGTTATTGATGAATAGCAGACTGCGGAATGGACGGCGTGATAACGGGGGGAGATGTCACCCTGGTAGTAGGAGTCGTCATGGCATTCATCCACAACAATTAAACCCAGATGGGGGAATGGGGTGAATAAGGCACTGCGAGGTCCGACAACGATTGAAAGTTTTCCCTCGCGGGCTAAACGCCAGGTGTCATACCGTTCACCCGGGGAAAGTTCAGAATGCAGCACACCCACTTGCTCCGGGAACCGGCTCATAAACCGGCTGACAGTTTGCGGTGTCAAGGCAATTTCCGGAATGAGAATGATAGCTTGTTTCCCCAGGGCAAGAGCCTGGTCAACAGCCCGCAGGTAGATTTCTGTTTTTCCGGAACCGGTGACACCAAAGAGCAGGTACGGTGTTGGATTTTCTTCCTCAAATGAGCTTTGTATGGCATCCCAAGCTTTTTTCTGGTCTTCGGTTAATGATGGTGATTGGGAGGGGATAACCTGTATTTGTTCCAGTGGGTCCCGCAAGACAGGAACTTCCAGGATTTTAACAAGTCCTCGTTGGATAAGCTGTTTTAGATCGTTAAGGTTGCCCCTGGTTTGTTGATAGATCTCAGATAAAGGCAGTTCCCCCTTACTCTCCATCGCCAGACGGAGAACAGCCTGCCTACGCCTCAGGGCTTCAGGATAACCTGCTTTTGCCAGGGTATCCATCTGCTTCATAGCCTCCGCCGGTGAACCGGTGAATTTTAGGCGGCGTTCCAGTTTTGGCTTAACTGATGGCGCGGCTAATGTCGATTGACTGGTGATTACTCCCCGGCGTTCCAAAGACCCAGCAGTTTTTCGCCAATTTTTATGCGGCAGCGCCCGGTCAATCTGCCTTCCCCTCAGCGGACCGCGGTTGATGAGTAAATCCAGAAGGTGGGATTGAGCTGGCGTTAGTTCCGGCAAGAGCGGATCTCTTGCTTCCTGCAGAGCCAGGCTGCGCGCTGAGAGCTGATATTCACTATCCACTTTAACGCTTAAACCTGACGGCAGCATGGCGTGAAGAGTCGCTCCTAATGGAGATAAGGTTTCCCGGGATATCCCTTCAGCAAGCTGGATCTGGTAGGGAGTTACTACCGGCAGATTATCTAACAATTTTTGAATGGCTTTGGTCTGGGGTACTTCTGGTGTGGTTGGGAATTCGATGATGATTCCCTGGACAGTTTGTCTCCCAAACGGCACAGTCACCAATTGACCGATTTTAACATCCTGTTGTAAAGATTCCGGCAGGTGATAATCATATACTCCCTGGACGTGGGGAACATTTACCGCAATCCGGACATAATAGGGATTTTTTTTATCTTCAGACGGCATGGAGATCACACACCCCGAATTTGAACTTTGGAGATTCGTAACCCGTCCATTGATGCTACCTGCAGTTGAATTTCGCCAGCGAGCATGATGGTTTCTCCCTGAATAGGGATGTGATCCAGATGGCCAAGTAAATACCCGGCAATAGTGTCATAATTTGGATCGTAAAAGTTGGTTCCCAGGGTTTGATTTACATCTTCAATGGCTGCCAACCCGTCTACCAGGACAGTGTTCTGGTTTATTCGCTGGATTTCTGGCATTTTTTCATCAAAGGGATCGCTGATTTCCCCCACGATTTCCTCCAGGGCATCCTCGAGGGTGATTAAACCAGCCGTGCCGCCGTATTCATCCAGGACAATGGCGATGTGGCGGCTGTGAGCCTGGAACTGGCTCATCAGGGCCCTGACTGTGCTGCTCTCAGGTACCCACAGTGGTTCCCTAACCAGAGAACCTGCGTTCAGGGTTTCATTGCCTACCTTCTGCTGGGCTCGAAGCAGGTCTTTAATATGGACGATGCCGATGATGTTGTCGAGGTCTCCCTCATAGACAGGGAATTTGGAAAAACGGGTTTGAACAGCAGTTTGGATGCTTTCGTCCAGGGGAGTTTCCGCGGGGAGAGCGATAATTTCAATCCGCGGGATCATCACCTGGCGCACGTTTAACCTATAAAAGTCAAATATTGCAAGCAGCATTTCACGTTGTGGGGATTCGATGGTACCCACCTCTTCGGATTCAACCAGGATCTGCTTTAATTCAGCGATTGTGTAAATAAAGGAATGGCTGCCACTGGAGCTTTTTATACCCAGTAAACGCAGGGTGCTCTGGGTTGCCCAATCTAAAATGTTGACAAACCAGGAAAATGCAGAGCTGAACCACCGCATAGGATTTGCAGCAAGAATTGCCATTTGCTCCGGGGATTCCAGAACGGCGACTTTAGGAACTTGTTCGCCGAGTACAACATGCAAGCTGGTAATGATGATCAGAGAAAATACTAATGGAAGCGCGGTAAGAACTGGTTCGATTCGGCTCCACTGGACCGGGATTTCCAGGGAATGGAAGATGGGTTCCAACAAAACCTCGAAGGTGTTCTCCCCCACCGCACCTAGCGCAAGACTGACAATGGTGATACCTAACTGGGCAGCGGCTATTAATCGATCCCGGGCTTTTGGATTCTCCAACCAGATCAGAACCTGCTGGGCAGCGGTGTTTCCCTCTTCAGCCCGCAAACGGATAAGGGTTTTACGGGAAGTTATTACCGCAAATTCTGTTGCGACAAAAAAGCCGTTTAAGGCAACCAGTAATAGGATTAATAAAAAGTTCCAAATCATAGTAATTTGCCGGGGGTTTTATTCCCTAGATATGACGGCAGCCGTATACCCAACCACGCTGGAGTAATCTCCGGTAATATCACCGGAATTGCCATAGCGCAGTTGATGGGCAGTGACCGGAGGTTCGGCTTTAGCGGCCCAGATCACGGCGGCCAGGGCGCCTATTCCACAGGCATATCCGCTGCCCTGATCTTGAGCCTGGTATAAACCATCCGGGTTCAATGTTTTTATGTGATTGATAATGGTTTGGTCCAATTCCCAGGCTTTATCTGCAGGGTAAAAATGAGACAAGTCAGTGCTGGCTGTTAATACGGTGTTTTTCACCTTTACCAAGTTGGAAAGAATGGTCCCCAGTGTCTGCATTAAAATTGGGTCTTGCTGGCGGATCATCAGCGGCAGCAGACTGAATTCTCCTGGCAGCGCCCGTTGGAAAAAAGGAAGCAGTATCTCCACTGCATGTTCACTATCATTTTTGATTCGTTTGAGCTGTACACCTGACTTTTCTTGCAGAGCCCGGTCAACAGCCTCTAGGTTTTCCAGATCCACCGGCACGATTCCAAGAGGAGTCTGATACGCCTGGTGTGAAGTGGTAAGGATAGCATCGGGGTGGTATTGGTGATAGGGAGATAGGATCACCACCAGGTCTGGTCTAAGGTCCCGCAGAGCAGCAAAACAGTAACCCGCAACGGGACCGGAATAGATATGACCGGCGTGGGGAGAAATCAGGGCAATAATATCGCCGGATATTTCGGGAAGTTCTGCCTGGTGGATATAAAAATCCACGGTTTCTGCGAGTTTGTCCGGACTTGCTGGATACCAGCGGCCGGCCAAAGGTGAGGGGCGGATGTCGGTTAACTTGTTCATAGATTCACTCCGATTGTAGCACATGAGATTGACTGAAGAAGAGTTACTTTCCGGATGATAAACGCGGACAGTTTTTCCGGGATAATTTGACCGGAAGGCTTGTGATATACTATTTTGGAAAAATATATTAGAGTAAGTAATCATGAATACGATATCCATTGAATACTGCGTTCCTTGAAACTATATACCAAGAGCCATCAGTTTGATGAGCGCATTCTTAAAAGATTATGTCTCCACGATCGCTGAAATTGCCTTGATCCCGGCAGATGGAGGCAAATATGAAATTAGAGTAAATGGTGATTTGATCTATTCGAAACTTGAGACCGGAAGGCATGCAGATCCTCCTGAGATAATTGGGCTATTTGAAAAACATATGAAGGAGAAGGGTTAAATGGCAGAAAAAAAGGGGAGTGTATTTTCCGGAGCCAGGCCTACTGGACGCCAGCATCTTGGAAATTATTTGGGAGCAATAAAGAATTATGTCGCTCTCCAGGACGAATACCGGTGTGTATACAGCATTGTGGATATTCACGCGTTAACAACCATTGAGACTACAAAAGACCTGGAATTTAATACCCAGGAGATGGCTCTGGATTGGTTGGCAGCCGGGATGGACCCGAAAAGGAGCATCATATTTGTCCAATCTCATATTTTAGAAGTAATGGAACTGCACACGATCCTCTCCATGGTGACACCGCTGGGGAAACTTACTGCATTGCCGACCTTCAAAGAAAAAGTTCGAGACAATCCGGATAATGTAAACTATGGCCTCGTTGGATATCCGGTTTTGATGTCCGCTGATATTCTCTTATATAAAGCAGATACAGTGCCGGTAGGCACGGATCAGATTCCTCATATTGAGTTTGCCCGGGAAATTGTCCGATCCTTTAACTATCGCTACCAAACGGATATCCTGGTGGAGCCCTATCCGAAAGTGACCCAGATTCCGAAAGTCCTGGGCCTTGATGGCGAACGAAAGATGAGTAAAAGTCTCAATAATCACATTGAGTTGGCAGCCACCCCTGGGGAAACTGAAAAGCGGGTAATGCAAATGGTTACAGATCCACAGCGCATCCGGCTCAGTGACCCCGGCGATCCTGATGTCTGCAATGTGTTTACCTTGCACAAGATATTCTCTCCCCCGGAGGAGATTTCGCAGATCAATAAAGACTGCCGCAAAGCCAAGATTGGCTGTGTGGACTGCAAACGAAAACTAGCGGTTAATCTCAATAAGCACCTGGAACCGTTCCGTGCCAAGAGGGCAGATCTGGAAAAGGATCCAGATTATGTCAAAGATATCCTCCTGGATGGAGGGCAAAGAGCGCGGGTGATTGCTTCTGAAACCATGGAGCAGGTGCGCGGCGCAATTGGTTTTTATGGTGCCAGAGATTAAGCTATGAAAGCGGTCATTCAGCGCGTGCAAAAGGGAAGAGTTTCGGTAGGGGGAAAAACGCTCTCCGAAATTAACCTAGGCTTGGTTATCCTGCTTGGTGTAGGACCGGATGATACAAAAGAGCAAACTCAAAAGCTGGCTCAGAAAATTTCCCATTTGAGGATATTTGAAGACGAAAACGGGAAAATGAATCTGTCCTTGATGAATATTGGAGGAGAAGTGCTGGTAGTGCCGCAGTTTACCCTTTATGCGAATACTCGGCGGGGAAACCGCCCCTCTTTTACAGATGCTGCTCATCCAAAGATAGCTCAGCCACTGGTAGATTATTTTGTTTCCTGCCTGGATGAATTGGGGTTGTCAACGTCCAGGGGGCAATTTGGTGCCCATATGCTGGTGGAAATCCACAATGATGGTCCGGTTACATTTTTGATTGAAGTTTGAGTGAGAAAAGAATAACAATCTTTCCAATTTCCAATTTTGATTTATAAAGTCTATTAACGGGTAATTAATTACACGGCTCCCTTCGATACCCCTTCGGCTTCGTTTCACTACGCTCAGGGTACTCAGGATGCCTGTCTTGCGACCGAAGGAAGGGCTGCAGGCTGTATAGAAGGGCAACTGCTCTAGCGTGCTTGGAGGGGTTTCGCCTTTTAAGGGAGATCCAGGAGACTTGGTGACCAGGTGACTAGGGGAGAGGGAGAGGGTGCCCTCTGTACCACCGCTAGAGGGAGAGCGTCAGTTCTCCCGGGTAGCTTGTCCTCAGGAATTGACTTCTGTCCTGAGCGCAGCCGAAGGCCCCGAGCAGGGACTTTAGTCCCCAGGAATAAATAAATCGGAAGGATTTATGTTTTATCAGGAGATTGCCGTTATCACCTTGAGCCCTTCGACTACCACTTCGCTTTCGCAAAGTGTCCGCTCTGGGAGTTTACAGCTATACTGAACACTGACCACTGATCACTAATCACCTATACACTCCTGGTGGTAAAATTTACCCCATGACTGCTCGTTTGGCGAAGACGCCAGGTTCTCTTCCGATCCGGCCTTTTGATGTTCGTTCAGATCTACTTTCGGTGTCAGATCTGGTAGAACTCTGTTTTGCTGATCGGCTGACACCAGACGGAGAAGCCCTGCTGCGGAAAATGCGCTCCTCAGCGAGGAACCAGCGCTTCCAAGAGTGGGCTTATCATATGGCGGGGCGGGTTTCGATGCCATTCACCGGGTATGTCTGGGAGGAAGGGGGAGAGATTGTTGGGAATTTAAGTTTAATCCCCTACCATATAGGGATTAAACAGTACTACATGATTGCCAATGTGGCTGTTCACCCAGATTATCAGCGAAAAGGGATTGCCCGCTCTCTGGTCCAGCAGGCGCTGGATTTCCTGCTGCCCCGGCGGCTGGATGGCATTTGGCTGCAGGTAGATGAAGGCAATCAGGCTGCGGTAGACCTTTATCTCAGGAAAGGATTTAAAGAGATATCCCGCAGGACAACCTGGATATTGAAACCAAGGGAAATTAATCAGGAATTCCTGAATTGGCACGTCCCCGGGTTTTCGGTTCAGGATCACAGGGCGAAATACTGGGTCCAACAAAAGAAGTGGTTGGATATTAATTATCCTCCTGAGGTGCGCTGGCATTTACCGCTGAGACCAGAGTACTTGAGAGGAGGATTAGCGGGAACGATATCCCGGCTTCTCTTGGTCGAACCAAAAATCAAGCAGTGGGCTGTGACTGCGAGGGATGAATTAATTGGCGTGGTTTCCTGGCAGTCATCCAAAACTCATGCGGATTGGATCTGGATTGCATCATCTGCGGAAACTGAGGGTGTACTGCTGGATGCTTTCCTCCCTCATTGGTTAAACAGCCCTGGCTCCAAAAGGTCTTTAAGGCTAAATTTTCCCAAACGGAAGACCAATCTGAGTTTGGAAACACACTGGTTTAAACCTGCCCGTACTTTGATCTGGATGAAATATGATGGCTGACTCCGGACTGAATCACTCGGAGAAGGGGGGATGGATTAGAACGTTGGAAGGTTCAACCGAGAACTGTTTATGTGCATGGTTTAATAGCTTTAAGATTTGGTTGAATTTTGGAATATTGGTCTCTGATTACTAACTATTGATCACCACTTGCTACCCTCTATTAGTTTTCCAAAGACATTGATGGTTTTAAGGAGATCTTGTTTGAAGCCCGAAGGGAAGTCCTGGTGTAATCCCCGGCAGGCGGATGATTGTTGACTTTAGCCCTGAAACGACGTATACTGGGGTGGAATTAAAGGCGGTTCATTATGGGATGTGTTTGCTCAAAAAGAATATTATTTTTGGTAAGTAATGCACGCATGTAAAAGATGCGTGCTTTTTATTTTTAAATTGCGGAGGTAAAATTATGGATTCTGGAATGATTGGAAAAATCCAAAAATCAAAACAATATGCCAGTGAGAGAGAGCGCATTCAAATTAACTCGTTGTCGGTCACTTTCCAGGGACAAAACAACGCGCACCAAGTCTCTTTCCAGGATGGGAAATGGCTTTGTGATTGCGATTTTTTCCAAACCAGAGAACGCTGCAGTCACACCATGGCATTGGAACGCATTTTAATCCAGGGAGCAGATTTAACCCTGGGCTAAGCAGAATTAGACCCATTTCGGGTCAGATTAAATTGATATCGCTCCCCGGGAAGAGCTGATTCTTCCTGCGGAGCGATTTTGTTTAATTGGAAGGCTTCCTTATCCTCCAAGCTTGACTCTACTTTTTGAACCGATATAATTGCAACCATGAAATATCATATATGGACCTCCGGGTGCCAGATGAATGTCGCTGATTCACGTCGGGTGGCAGCTGCTCTGGAGGGATTAAACTACAAACCGACTCAAAGAGCTGAAGATGCGGATGTGATTGTCCTGAACACCTGTGTAGTCCGTCAGAGCGCAGAAGACAGTGCGGTAGGACGGATCAGTTCATTAAAAAACATCAAACGCATCCGTCCAAACACTGTTATCAACGTCATGGGCTGCCTGGTGGGCATAAAGGGAACTAATGATCTTGAAGAGCAATTCCCCCATGTGGATGTCTTTTCGCCACCTTCAGACCCGGGACCTTTGATGGCTTTTTTAACCCAGGAGGAAGACAAAGTTTGGCAGCAGGAGGCAACTTCCCGCCGCTTCGCATTTATGGATGGCGAACTCACCCTCCCGGAAGCGGACAGGTCGCAGCTTGTATCAGCTTTTGTGCCCGTTGTCCTCGGCTGTTCCCATGCCTGTACTTATTGCATAATTCCTTACCGGCGGGGAATTGAGCGCAGTCGTCTGGTAGAAGATGTGCTAAATGAAGTCCGGTCGCTGGTATCTCAGGGTGTAAAAGAGATCACCTTGTTGGGACAGATCGTTGACAGATACGGTTTGGATCTTCCAGAGAAATCTTCACTGCCGGAATTGCTCAGGTCAGCGCATGACATTGATGGTTTAGAACGGATTCGATTTTTAACTTCCCATCCCAATTGGTTCAGTAAAGACTTAATGGATGTGGTTGCTTCCCTTCCTAAAGCAATGCCCCATATTGAGGTTCCCCATCAAGCGGGTGATGATCAAGTGCTGAAGAATATGAAAAGGGAATACACTATTGCCCAATACCGCCAGTTAGTCGGGGAGATTAGAGAACGAATACCCGGTGTGAGTATTGCAACAGATGTGATTGTGGGATTTCCGGGTGAAACCAGAGAACAATTCCAGGGTTCATATGATGTATTGAAGGAATTGAAGTTGGATGTAGTTCACCTGGCCCGCTATTCTGTCCGACCTGGCACAGTTGCAGCCCGAAAAATAAAGGATGATGTATCCGAAGATGAAAAATGGAGCCGGTTCCGGTTACTCGAGGAGCTGCAGGAAGGGATCGCGGCAGAGATAAATCAAAAATATTTGGGGGAAAAGGTGGAAGTCCTCTTTGAGGGAAAAAACAAAAGTCGCTGGCGCGGACGTACCCCTACCAATAAATTGGTTTTTGTTGAGAGTGATCAGAACCTGCTGGGAAAGGTCCAATATGTAAAAATCACCTGGACTGGCCCCTGGTCAATGCAGGGAAGCCTTCCTCATAGAATAGAAAATCATTATTTCTGAACAGGGCTGATTCCTGAACAAAGCCAATATCCAAAAATATCCGTGATTAAACAAGGCGGCAAGATGAAATCAGATCCACGATATCCAGAGCCAACTGTAGGAGCGTTAATTTTTAACCCGGAAGGAAAACTTCTCCTGGTGAAAACGCATAAATGGCACGGTAAATATACCATTCCCGGGGGTCACGTAGAGATGGGAGAGCGATTGCTGGACGCCTTAAAGCGGGAGATTAAAGAGGAAACAAATCTAGAAATGATCAAAGCGGATTTTCTTTGTTTTCAGGAATTCATTTATGATGAGAGCTTTTGGGAGCAAAGGCATTTTATCTTCTTTGATTTTATCTGCCAGGTAGACGATGATAAAGTCCAGTTAAATGATGAGGCTGAGGAGTATGTCTGGGTTGATGTGGATGACGCATATTCCTACCCGATTGATTCTTATCTTCGATATTCTTTGGAGCTTTACCAAGGACGATAAACTTGACCGGATTAATTCCCGGTTTCCATTATTGCCGGATTCAGTGGTTTTTGATTCGCAATCCTCACCAAAGAGTTAAGTTTTAGGTAAAATAAAATTGAGACATTAATTTTCTTTGTGGTGAAAGCCTTATGAACAAATGGTTTGCTGCCCCTTTTTTGTTGTTAATTCTTTTTCTTAGTGCTTGTAATCTATCCCAGGATAATCCCCTGCCTGATGGAAAACCAGGTGCCCTGTATACCGAAGCAGCGATGACTGTATCAGTCAAATTAACCGCTGATGGAATTGGAAAACCCCAATCTGCCCAAGCATCAAGTCCAGAGGAAACTGTTTCACCCGCGGAGGCGGCAACTCCCGCCATGCTGACTCTAGCACCCGGGGGAGGAGATGAATCAAAATCGGGACCTTGCGACCAGGTTAAATTTGTTAAGGATGTTACCATTCCGGATGACATAAACCTGGCACCAGGGGAGAAGTTTACCAAAATCTGGCGCTTGCAGAACACCGGGTCCTGCCCCTGGACGATCGGGTATCTGCTTTATTTTGAGAGCGGAGATTCTATGGATGCACCTGACTCCCTGGAGCTCACTTCGGAAACAATCCAGCCGGGGGACACAGTAGATGTCTCGGTTGATATGATCGCACCGCAAGAACCTGGCATGTATCAGGGAAACTGGAAAATACGCAATGTAAAGGGGGATGGATTTGGAGTGGGTACTTATTCCAAGGCATTTTGGGTAAAAATCAATGTTGTGGAAGGGGCTGAGATGATGTTTGACTTTAATATCCATGCCAATGAAGCCGTCTGGGGCAGTGGATCCATCCCCGTGGATACTATTGATCTGGGTGTAGATAGCTTGACTTTTGATCATCAAGGGGCCCCTGGTGACCCCTATGTCTCACTGGAAAACGAACAAAATTTGGAAGGGGGAAAGATTTCAGGGATTTTGCTGTCTGCTTACCCCCCGGTGGGAAAAGGAAACTACATCATCGGGCGATTTCCAGACTATATAGTGAAAGCTGGGGATTTTCTGTTCGGCCGGGTTGGTTTGATCACAAATCCTGATGGCAATTGTGGAAACGGAGATGTTAATTTCAGAATCAATCTCATTACTGGGGGAGATCCCTCAACTGTGACCACTCTCGGGGAATGGCATGAGATTTGTGATGATTTAATGAAATCCTTAGAAATTGACTTGGATAATTACAAGGGGGATACTGTGCAAATCTTTTTATCTGTGATTGCCAATACAAATTCAGAGAAAAACTTCGCTGTGTGGGATTCTCTCTCGATTCACCGTTGAAATCTGCCCAATATTGAGTAGAGTCGCCATCTCTTTGAAAATAAGGTAGAATTAAATTATTCAGCAGCAGGAAAAGTCGATCTGAGCTCAAGTAGCAGAGAATATCCCCGGTGGTAAAATAAGGGCTTATTCGGGAAGGAAAAATTTGTATGAGTGATAAGGAATCAACCAAAGAGATCATAAACTCTTATCGGAAACGGAAAAGTCAGTCCTGGCAAAATATATTACTCTTTGTTGGCACGGGGCTTTTAATTATTCTAGGCGCAGCATTATTAATATTTTGGCTGACCGGGACTAGCCTGGATATCGGGACGATCTTTGCATCCAAAACACCGACACCGACGGTCACCTATACCCCCAGCCCGGTCCCGCCGACAGCGACTATCACATTAACGCCAACCGAATCAGCTCCCACAGAGACCCCTTCACCCAGTCCGACACCGACCCGTTCTGGCGCAGTGATATACATTGCGGAAGAAGACGATACTTTTTCTTCCATCTCGGAGCTGTTTGGGATAGATGTTTTCACCCTGCTGGTATATAACGCAGGGGAAGACCGACTGGACCTTGACCTTTCAAACCCAATTTTATTTGTGGGCGACGAAGTTTTCATCCCTGCGCTCGGCGCTACCGTGCCGACGCCAACATCCATCCCATACGATGTGCTGCCCGGTTTCCGAGTGGAATATATGGTCCGACCGGGAGATTCTATTGGCTCGATCGCTTTCGCCCTCCGGAGCACAGTTGAGGATATTCTGGCTTATAACGAAGACCTAGAAGATCCCAATGCGATCTATCCAGGGCAGATACTCATTGTCCGGGTAAATCTAGTTACACCGATGCCTATGCCTACCGATGAGGTGAAGGCTACGCTGGCCAACACGCCGGGTTCCATCTTCACCCTAACACCTCCGCCGTAATCTTGAGCAGTTCGATTTAAATAAGGAGCTGTGCCATTTACTGTTGGCACAGCTCCTGTTCCGACTGCATTTACAGGGTAATACACCCTGACGCAACTGTCTTGAGTCCTTCGACTTCCCCCTCGACGGAGTTTATGCAGAGTGAAGCGAAGTGCTCGAAGTTCGCTCAGGATTAACTCTGGCGGAGGATTCGTCTTGCTCACCTGCGATGACAGATTAAGTTATCACAGCCACCCTTTGATACGAGCTCATTTCATTTGCCCTACTCAGGATGCCTAGATAGACTTCTCGAAAATATACCCCATGAGCAATTGTAGGGGCGACCCCTGTCCTGAGCCCTTCGATTTCACTGCGCTCCACTCAGGACAGGCCTGATGAAGGGAGATGAGTCGCCCTTATGGCGCATAGGTGCTGTCTGAAAAGTTCAAAAAATTTCAATAGATCTTCTACTCACCCTGCTTTTTGGATAGCTCCTTTTCCCTTTAATAGGAGCTGTTCTTGACAGGAGGGATGGGGGTGATTATAATGTTTTAATACTGATAATGATAATTATTATCAATAAGGAAGGCGTTAATGGAACCATCTGCGAAGGATCATATCCTCAGTTCATGGCAGGACTCGCTGCACCGGCACGGATTTCGCGTGACCCGTCCCCGCCAACAGGTGATGGAGATCATAACTTCGAGCACAACTGCCCTCACCCCGCAGGAGATATATCAAAAATCTCTTGAAGGGGAAAAATTCCCGGGGATTGCCAGTATTTACCGCACCCTGGAGATGCTGGATCAGCTGGGTTTAATCCAGCAAATTCACCAACCAGGAGGATGTCACGGCATTTGGCCGACTGTTGAGGGACACAATCATTATTTGATCTGTAGAAAATGCGGGCAAATGAAAGTCATTGAGGGCAGTGAGGACATCACGGGATACATTGCCAGAATAGAAGATCAGACCGGATACCGGGTGGATGACCACTGGCTGCAGTTCTTTGGGACCTGCAGCAGCTGTCAGGATAAATAATAGACAGGGATATGATCGTGAAAAAAAACAATATAGTTAGTTTGCTAATATTTACCCTGGTGATAGTGAGCTTGTTTTTGATCGGCTGCTCTGTAAAGACGACAACGGCACCACCGGCAGCGGGTGATAAACTCAAAGTAGTGGCAACTACCTCTTTTGTAGGGGATGTGGTGGGAGTTATTGCCGGGCAGGCGGTTGAGATGATAGTGCTGTTAGAACCCGGTCAAAATCCCCATGCATACCAACCCGCCCCTCAGGACAGGGTAAATGTGTCCGAGGCGGACTTGATCTTTGTCAACGGATTAGGTCTTGAGCAGTTCCTGGATGATTTGATCGCTGGAACAGGGAACGCCGACGCGGTGATTGTGGTTTCCGATGGGATTTCCCCCCTGGAGAGAGCAGAGCGGGGTCATGACGATGAGGATCAAGAGGGAGATGAAGGTCACCCTGGCAGTGATCAGGACCCGCACGTCTGGTTTGACCCTAATAACATCATGATTTGGACGGAGCGTATTGCGTTTGCCCTGGCAGAAAAAGATCCCCAAAATGCTGATATCTATGTGGAAAATGCAGCAGCTTACCGGGAAGAGCTGAAAGAGTTGGATGGCTGGATACGGGAGCAAGTGGCGCTGATCCCCCAGGAAAATCAGAAACTGGTGACAGATCACATGGCTTTTGGTTATTTCGTAGAGGAGTATGGATTTACACAGATCGGGGCAGTGATCCCAGCGCAAACGACTGAAGCAGAAACCTCAGGGCAACAATTGGCTTACTTGATTGATATTATCCAAGAAGAAGGGGTTAAAGCAATTTTTATTGGAGTAGATTTTGATCCCACACTTTCCCAGATTGTAGCGGATGATACTGGAGTTGACCTGGTTCCACTCTATTTTGGTTCACTTTCAGCTGGCGCGCCTGCCGGCACTTACCTTACTTTCATGCGCTACAATGTTAAGACCATTGTAAATGCTCTGCAGTAGCTAGCTTGTCATGAATGAGGGGTAAGTCCGATGGACATTAAGGAGTCTAATAGGTATGAAAAACCTGATTAAAACTTTCCGAAGGAAATCCTTTTCACGCCGGTATGCGCCGCATCAGTTAGACGCGCCGCTGCTAGCTTTGGAAAATGTCTCCGTTCGTTATGGAACTGGGATCGTGCTGGAAAATATCTCATTTGTCCTCTCCCCCGGGGATGGGATTGCTGTTGTTGGACCAAATGGTGCTGGCAAGACCACACTATTTCGGGTTATTGCTGGAATTACAGATCCGTTCGAGGGAATTGTGCGAGTATCTGGACAAGAGCCTGGCGGCCATACCTGTATTGCCTATGTACCGCAGCGCAGTCAAGTAGACTGGTCCTTCCCAGCCACAGTTGCGGATGTGGTTATGATGGGCCGGATTAACAAAATGGGACCATTCCTCTGGCCCCAGGAGGATGACTGGGAAATAGTCAGTCGTACGTTAAAATTTGTAGATTTAATTGATTACTCTCAGCGTCAGATCAGTGAACTTTCCGGAGGGCAGCAGCAGCGCATGTTCATCGCTCGCGCCCTGGCCCAGGAGGCGGAGCTGATGCTGCTGGATGAACCCTTAAACGGGCTTGATGTGCCCGCCCAGGAAAGCATCCTTTCCATCTTGAAGACTCTGCAGAACCGTGAAGTAACATTCATGATCTCCATGCACGATCTTCGCCTTGCCGCTGAACAATTTAATCAGGTGATGCTGCTGAATAAAGAATTGCTGGGATTTGGATCCCCGGAGGATGTGTTTACCAGGCATCTGCTGATAAAAGCATATCAAGGACACCTGCACTTTGTGGAAGGGGAATTTGACACCCTGGCGGTGGAAGATGAATGCTGTAAAGGAGACCATTATGAACCTGCTTGAACTGATCCTTAACCCGCTTCAGTACTCTTTTATGGTTCGTGGATTGTCCACTGCAGTGTTGACAGGCATTGTCTGCGCAGTTGTAGGAGTATATGTGGTGATCCGGGGAATGGCTTTTTTTGGTGACGCCCTTGCCCACTCTATTTTACCGGGAGTCGCTGTAGGATACCTGATTACTGGTGGATCCCGGGAGCCGCTCTTCTGGTGGGGAACCGGGACGGCGGTAATGGTTTCTCTGGCCATTGGAGCGGTCAGCCGGGGAGCAAAAATCAAAGAAGATACCGCGATAGGTATTATCTTTGCCGGTATGTTCGCTCTTGGCATTGCCATAATTTCCACTGTGAAAAGTTATACAGTGGACCTGACCCATTTCCTGTTTGGTGATGTGCTGGGTGTTTCTGGATCTCAATTGATCACCATTGCTGCCTTCAGTACGGTGATCGTGTTGCTGGTAATTGGGTTTTATAAAGAATTTCTGGTGCTGACCTTTGACCCCACTCTGGCAGCCACATTAAGGATTCCCAGCCGGGTATTTGAATATCTACAGCTGGTATTGATTGCGCTGGCCATTTCCGTCTCTTTCCAGGCTGTGGGAGTTGCATTAATGGTGGCGATGTTAGTGACTCCGGCTGCCGCAGCTTATCTGCTAACCAAGCGGCTGCCGGTGATGATGATCCTGGCAGCGGTGATTGCCTCCGCATCCGGAGTGATCGGTTTATATCTATCTTATTATGTAAACGTAGCTTCTGGTCCCGCTATTGTACTGATGGCAACCCTGTTCTTTATCCTGGCCTGGATATATAAAACATTGAATGACAGAATACGGCAGGGAAGAGAGGTTCAGGAGATCCGTTAACCTGCCGGATTGGATTTTGAGAGATTGTCCAGTGCCCTCAGAATTTCTTCTTTGACCTGAGGGGTTTCCTCGTCCTGGAAGGTTTCAGCCAGCAACTTCCGGACATTTTCTCCCCCAATTTCACCCAATGCCCAGGCCGCGTGAGCACGGACCAGCGGTTCCTGATCTTCAAGCGCGGCTGCCAGAGCTGGAAGGGCTGCCGGGTCATTGAGATTTCCGAGCACAACCGCCACATTTCTCAGATACCCCCGGCGTTTTGCCCTCTTGACCGGGCTGCCTCTAAAGCGGGCGCTGAAATCAGCCTGACTTAGCCCCAGCTCCTCAATCAAATCAATTCCTATTAATTCCTCACGGGGAAGCAGCTCACTTAGTATAGAAGGAGCCTCAGCGTCAGGTTTATTCCAGGGGCAGACCAGCTGGCAGATGTCGCAGCCAAAAACCCAATCCCCCATCTGGGGCCGGAGCTCAAGGGGTATTTCCTCTCTATGTTCGATGGTTAGATAGGAGATGCAGCGATTGGCGTCCAGGGTATAGGGTTCCCTGAGAGCGCCAGTTGGGCAGGTGTCCAGGCAGCGAGTGCAGCTGCCGCAAAAACTCTCAGTGACCGGTGAGTCAGTAACCAGTTCAATTCCCAGCAGGATCTCTGCCAGAAAGAAGTAGGAGCCGATTCCTTTATTGATCAGCGTGGTGTTTTTTCCGACCCAGCCCAGACCAGCCCGCATGGCCAGTTCGCGTTCCAGAATAGGACCCGTATCGGTATACCAGCGATTTTGGACCGGGTAACCAACTTTTTCCTCCAGGAAATCCACCAGTCTTTTCAACTTTTCCAGCAAAACCTCATGGTAATCCTGGTTCAGGGCATAGGATGCAATATTTCCGCCCTTCAGGTTTCCCTTTGGCGCAGGATAAGGGGATCCCAAAACCAGGATGGATTTGCATTCTGGCAGGATCGCCCGTGGATCCGAGCGCCTTTCTAGGGATCGTTCAGAAGCGATCCAGTCCATGGAAGCGTGAAAACCTTTAGATAGCCAATCTTGAAAGAAATGCAGATGATCAGGAGGATCCGGTGTAGTCACGCCAGTCAAGGTGAACCCCAACCGGTTGGCTTCCTGTTTTAACTTTTGAGTGAGTTCTTTTTTGTCCTGCATATTAGGGAATCCAGGTTGGCGCGAAGCCGTTAATGATCAGCCGCAGGTTGTTTGTGCCATCTTTATTGATAAGCCAGATTTCCGGGGGATCGGAAAGTTTGGCCTGGTTGTAACGAACATAAGCCAGCTGATTGCCATCGGGGTGCCAAACAAAAGAATTGTGATGATAGTCGACTGCTGCGGTCAATGTCCTGATTTGTCCTCCCTCAATATCCATGATCCATAACTGGCGCCCGGGAGACCACTTTTCCGGATCGAGGGATTTTCTACTGTAAGCCAGGAATAATCCCTGGGGAGAAAAACTAGGATTGAGATCTTCCAGGAAATTTCCTTGAGAGAGATCAACCACAGTTTCTTCTGTCAAATCGTACTGCAGTAGATGCCTGGGAGCCAAAGTTTCACTGATATAAAGGATCTCCGTGCAGACAAAATACTGGCCGTCGGCAGACCAGGATCCATCTCCGCCGGTTTCATTAGGGAGAGTTCGTTCCTGGTTGGTTATTGGATTCCAGAACACATAATGCTGCTGGGTATGGTTGTAATAAGAGAGCCAACTCGAGGGTGACCAGAGGGGATTATCAAGATAGTCTTCCGGAACACCGAGGACAGTATGGGTGTTTTCCTCCAAGTCGTAAATCCGGATTCCGGGCTGGATACCCGGCTCCTGGGAGATAAACGTATAAGCCAGTAAAGATCCATCCGGAGAAATCTGGGGAGAACGGCAAAACCCCTCAAAACATTCTATTGTGGTTTTCGTAGTTCCGCTCAGGCGATCCAAAGAGGTGATAAAGCTTTCCCCGTTTTCATTTAGGACGCTGTACAGAATACTCAACCCGTCGGGGGGCACGGTGTAATCAAGGATCCCGGTCTCCTCAATGACCAGGGTTTGATTTTCACCTGTTTCTGGATTCACCAGGTAGAGATTGCTCTCCCTATCAGCCGGCCAAAGGTAGGCTAAAAGGGTTGGGCTAATGTTTATGGTCCAGGATTTATTCCCCAACAGGGGCAGTTTACTTTGGGATCGGGCTTTTGGATTGAGTTGAACCGTAATGGATTCTCCTGACGGCCAGGATTTATGGGGAATAAAAGTAAATTTGTTCAGAACCTCATTCCAGTTCAGTTCTCCTGGTAGGAGAGGGTCAATGCTGAAATTGAATTCTATACTTTCTGGATTCATCGGGCGCGAAAATGAAATAGATAGCGGTTGCCGTCCATGTAGAGAGCTGCCCACAGGTTCAAAATCCTCAACGCGGGGAGCAAGCAGCCAACCGGTGAACAAACCAACCAGCAGCAGCACTATCAGGAAGGTGGTTGTTTTCCAGTTCATTGGTCCAATTATAATCGACATCTCCCAAGCTGTTTTTTGAGAATATAAGTCAGATGATTGATAATAAAACGCTGATATTACAGGTTTGACAGGCGAGAAGATCACGGTTAACTTCATGGTAGAATGAACCCCATGAAACGCTGGCAATTCTGGGTTGGATTAGCTTTGAGTGCCGGGTTTTTGTATCTGGCACTACGGGGCCTAGGGATCAGGGATGTTTGGGAACCATTAAAATCAGCCCAGTACTGGTGGTTGCTTCCAGGCATAGGGGTATATTTTATTGGAGTCTGGGCGCGGTCTTGGCGATGGCATTACCTTCTTCGTCCTGTAAAATCAGTTTCTACCCCTAAAATATTTCCTATCGTAGCTATCGGGTATATGGGCAACAATATTTATCCTGCCCGGGCTGGAGAAATCCTTCGTGCTTTTGTCCTGAAACGCAAAGAGGATATCTCTATCTCTGCTTCTCTAGCAACCATTGTAGTAGAGCGTGTCTTTGATGGGGTGGTCATGCTGGGATTTGTCTTTTTAAATCTCCCTGAATTGGCGACACTAACCGGAACATCAGGCTTCATTGGCAATATTCAAACCCTTGCATTATGGGGATCCGCCGCGTTTTTAGGCGCGCTGGCAGTTTTCTTGGCGGCTGCCATGTTCCCTTCTCCTGCTGAGAAAGTGATCATAAAAACAATCAAGGTCCTGCTGCCTGAAAAATTCCGAACGAAAGCAAATGAAATTGTACTGCGGTTCATGAATGGATTGGAGTCCCTCCGGTCACCCAGGGAAGCGATTATGGTTTTATTAACTTCAATCGTAATCTGGCTGCTGGAAACCGGAAAGTACTGGTTTGTGATGCAGGCGTTTGATTTTCAGGTCAGCTTCTTTGCATTAATGCTGATGAATGGAATCGTAAACCTGGCAACAACAATACCCTCAGCGCCAGGTTATGTAGGGACGTTTGATGCGCCAGGCATCGCTGTTTTAACAGCCTTTGGTGTGGACCAGGGAGTTGCCGCTGGATATACGTTGGTTTTGCATGCCGCTTTATGGTTACCGATAACCCTCCTGGGAGCGTATTATATGCTGCGAGAGGGAATCCGCTGGCAGGGGGGAGAAATCCTTGATTCAAACCCTGATTCTACAAAAGAGGGTTGATTTAGGCGTTATAATAAAAAAAAAAAAGACATATACTGATTAAGGGTTATGTCTTGCTTGAGGAGTACTGATTATGAACCCGAAAAATAAAAAATCACCCTATCGCGTAATCATTGCTGATGATGTCCTGGAAACACGCCGGAATACCCGGTTAATGCTGGCCGATAACCCGATGGTTGATATCGTTGCTATTGCGCACAATGGCAGGGAAGCTGTTGAGTTGGCAAAAAAACACCAACCGGATATCGCACTGCTGGACATTAATATGCCAGAGATGAACGGATTTGAAGCTTACCAGGTGATGCATAAAATTTTCCCGACCATGGCCTGCGTTATTATTTCCGCAGAGGATGACGATCAATCTTTCCGATCGGCGATGAATGTGGGAGCGCGAGAATATCTGGTTAAGCCTTTCACGGTCTACCAGTTAAATAATGCTGTTAAACGAGTGGGAGATATTGTGAAAATGGAACGCGAGCAGGCAGATGTAGCAGAACGATTGCGCAAGCAGCGGGCGTCCTATTTACTTCAGCTGGCCCATGAATATTCAAAATCAAGGCGGACGGACGATGAAGCGCTGGAGGTGTTTGAACAGCTGGTTGCAAATCCACACTGTGAACTGCGCTGGCTGCGCACGCTGGCCATGCTGTACATTATTCGCCAGGATTGGCTAAAACTCCAGGTTCTGTCAGGCCGCCTTGCCAGACAGTTTGGATAAACCCCCTAACCAAAGGACAGGTTCATGAAGATTGCAGTAATCGGCGCGGGATATACTGGTTTATCTGCCGCGTATGATTTTGCATGTGCAGGACACGATGTGGTTATTTTCGAAGAGAATGATCGGCCAGGAGGACTGGCGATTGGTTTTAAAGAACCAGGGTGGGATTGGTCAGTGGAGGCGTATTACCATCATTGGTTTGCTTCTGATCAGCACATGCTGGGATTGATTGAAGAATTGGGTTTATCTGGAAAAGTTCGCTTCCAACGCCCCTATACAGTAATGCTGCATAATGGAAAATGGTATCCCTTCGATTCTGTGATCAAGGCGCTGTTATTCCCTGGGTTGGGTTGGGGAGTAAACAAGATCCGTTTTGGTCTGGTCGGATTGTATTTACGGTTGACTAAAAACTGGCAGTCGATGGAAAAAACCACAGTGGAATCCTGGATGAGAAAATGGGCTGGCACCAAGGTTTATGAAACTATGTGGGAGCCCATGCTGAAGGGAAAGTTTGAATCTCACTACAAAGAAGTAAATATGGCCTGGATGTGGGCCAGGTTTCATGCCCGAACCTCTAAGTTGGGGACATACCTGGGCGGTTTTCAGGCTTTTGCGGATGATATCTCCGAAGTACTGGAAAAATTTGGTGTGGATATCCGGTTATCGACACCCGTAAAGGGAATATCGGATAAACTGGTTGTCGAAACGGATAATACCCAGGAGAAATATGACAGGATTCTGGTGTCAACATCTCCCGGTTTGCTCTCTAAGCTGGCGACCTCACTCCCGGACTCCTACCATGCTGATTTAAAAGAATTAAAGAGCTTAGGTGCAGTTGTGCTGACGCTTTCCCTCCATAACCAGCTCTCAAAAGATGGATATTACTGGTACAACATTCCTAAGGATCAGGGGTTTCCGTTCCTGGCAGTAGTGGAACACACCAATTATCTCTCTCCTGATTATTTTGGAGGAGACCATATCATTTATTGCGGTGATTATCGTGATCCGGAACACGAATATTTTTCACTCTCAAAAGAGGAGCTTCTGGAAGTGTTTTTGCCGGCATTAAAGAAAATTAATCCAGATTTTGATCCAGGTTGGGTAAAGAAATCCTGGTTGCACCGGACAAAATATGGCCAGCCTGTTCCTGAATTGAATCATTCCAGCAATATACCACCGATAGAAACACCGCTTTCCGGCTTATATTTTGCTAGTATGAGTCAGGTTTATCCCTGGGACAGGGGAACCAATTTTGCTGTGGAAATCGGCCGTCGAGCTGCTGAGTTAATGATGCGCGGCTGAATAATCCAGGAAATGTGTAAAATAGAAGAGCACCAAGCTATCCCTGGTGCTCTTTTTTTTGACAGATATCCTTTAGCAAAATTTGTCAGACACCGACGAGAGTGATTAATGTCCCTTCTTTTGTGAGCTTCTCCACTAAAAAACAGCTTATTTTTTGAGTATAGTAGAACCACAATCGGATACTATATGCGTATCTTCCCCGGGGGATATTAGGGAATCATTGCTGCTTAGACTACGAGGAAATAGATGGACGCGGATTTGTTGAACCGCTTTGCTCTGATAGAAGGATTTACCGAAGACCAAATTAATTTACTGCATCCGTTGATTGATGATGTCACTTTTGAGACCGATCAAGTGATCTTTAATCAGGGAGACCAGGCAAAATTTCTTTATTTTGTACTGGAAGGAAAGGTATCTATTCGTTTTTACCCTGAAGATGGCCCTGTTTTATCAGTAGCGGAATTGGATGAGGGAAATGTGTTTGGTTGGTCCGCCGCACTGGGAAGTGAATGTTATACGTCCAGCGCTGTCTGTACAGAATGCGGTGTCTTTATCCGGATGGAAGGTGAAGAACTGAAAAACCTCTATCAAGAACATCCTGAAACGGGTATACTAATACTGAACCGCCTGGCTGGTGTGATTGCCCAGCGGTTGCGCGGCACACACGAGAAGGTAGTTGAGCTGCTTCATCAGGGTTTGAATAACAAATAATCCGGAGGATAGAGGAGATGGAAGAGGTACAAAAAGATCTTCGGAGCGAACAAATGGAGCATCTTATTGAAAACATTAGTGCTTATATCGAACAATATCACGGAGGATCTGCTGAACTGATTTCATTTGAAGATGATGTAGTTAAGATAAAACTGGGAGGGGCCTGTACCGGCTGTCCGCTCTCAAAAGCAACCTTGAATGGGTGGGTGCAGGGAACGATTCACCAGTTTTTCCCGGAAGTTTCAGTAGAAGATGCCGACTAGTGGGACAATAAACATAATATCCAGTGAAGGATTAGTGAAATGAGTGCTTTTTACGACGTCGTAGGCATTGTTGGTTTATTTGTGCAGGTTTTAGGTTTACTTCTGTTTGGTGTAACTACGGGATGGTTCACGCTCTACATGATTAATCAGCCGGAAAAGAACTGGCAGTTGCAGAGCATCGTGTTTAGTGTGTTCCTGGTATTTTCTGCGTTTATGGTTAAATACCTGACTCCGGGAGCATTTGGCACGTTCCTGACAGGCGCTGCTGGTGCTATGATCTACTGGGGGTTGATTAAAACAGGAAAGAAACCTGAAAAAAAGAAATAAATCTGAATTGAAAAGGGTTTCGTTTTTTACAACGAAACCCTTTTTTGATTCTTTATCAGATATTTATTATTAGTATCCGTTACAGCCCTATAGTTTGATCTAACATTCTTTCCACAGCCTGATATACTGGAGAATCGTCCTCAAGTTCCACAAGCGGAGTGCCGCTAACATCATATTTCATAACTTCCTCATCCACGGGTATTATTCCCAGGAAGGTGACATTGATGGAATCAATTTTTTCCTGGAGGATGGGAGGTATTTCACCGGGCAAACGATTTAGAATCAAATAGCAATTCTCAATATTGATTGCGAGTTCATCTTTTAATGCCACAATTCGCTCTGCCGCTACAATGCCCCGCAGGGTGGGATCACTAACTACAAATAAATGCTGGACATCTTGGGTCGTTCTCCTGCTGAGGTGCTCCATTCCGGCTTCGTTATCCATCACTACATAGGGATAATTATCGCTGAGAGTATCCAGGATATCTCTCATGTTGTGGTTAACGGCGCAGTAACAACCCGGTCCCTCTGAACGTCCCATAGCGATCAGGTCAAACCTGTTGGACTCAATCAGCAAAGAATGGATTTCATAGTCCAAGTAATCACGTTTGGACATACCTCCTGCTAGGCTGCCACGAGTAGCACCGCCATTAGTCACAGAGTTCTGCACCTGTTTTAACATGTCTTCACGGACTGCTCCCACTGTGGAATCAAGATCAACACCCAAAACCATATTGAGATTTGCACTCGGATCCGCATCAATGGCAAGGATGGGGGCGTCTTGTTTCTTTATTAAGTATTTGATGATCATAGCAGAGACGGTAGTTTTTCCTGTGCCGCCTTTTCCTGCCAGAGCAATGGTAGTAGTCATATAAGCGTTACTCCTCTAAATCATTTTTCAGGATAAGGTTCCAGTAATTTCTGAGCGATGTTTTGGGCAGCTTCCTTTAAAGAAGGTACATGGTCATAGACCGGCTTGCCCAGACGGTCGGCATCAAGAACCCCCAGGTCCATGGGAAGTGTGCCCAGAAGGGGAAGCCCGGGGGATTTCAGCTCTAGAAACTTGAGCTCTTCCTCTGTGCGGACTTTATTACCCACTAACCACAAACGTTCCAATCCGATATCTTTGGACAACGTTTTAATCTGTGCCGCGGTACCCAGACTGCGCTGGGTGGGTTCAACAACGACGATCATGGCATCCACAAAATCAACAGTTGCTCTTCCGAGGTGCTCCACTCCGGCATACATGTCAATTATTAATACTTCATCGTCCCTGAAAAGCAAATGGGTAAAGAGAGTCTTTAACATGGCGCTCTCCGGGCAGATGCAGCCCGACCCTCCTAGGTCTACACTTCCCATTTCCAGCAAGCGGACACCTTTGTGGGTGACGCTGAAACGTTCCGGGATATCATCCACACGGGGATTTATGGTAAAAAACCCACCCGAGGCTCCCGGTTTGGCGCCAGTCCGCTCTTCGATCAGGGCATCCATCTCTGCAATGGGATGAAGTTTCTCGCGCAGATAGTCAGGAAGACCAAGCGCACCAGCCAGACAAGGAGATGGGTCCGCATCAACGACAAATACATCTCGGTCCTGATCAGCATAATACTGCGCCAGGAGAGCAGCAAGGGTTGTTTTACCGGTCCCTCCTTTTCCACTGATAGCAATTTTCATCTACTTCTCCTTCTAATAATTTAATCTTGGTCGAATTCTAGATGGTCAATCTATTCATCCAGGAGTTTTCCAGTAAGCATGCTTCCTAGAATTGCACAGGCCTCCGTGGGTAAATGATAGTCTACGGTATCTTCAAATAAGAGCTTATAGGAAGGCGGAAACTCATCATCGCCTTTCCAATAAACTACCAGAATAGCTGCTAGCGGCAGTATCTGGTACTTAAAAGCGCCATCACCAAAGGATATTTTTTCTCCGCAAAGTTCAAGGCACTTATCTTCAAACGCCTGATAATCCTGGTTAAAAAATTGGAGTATTTTTTTAGCAGTATATCCCTGAAAAGCCGCATTGTAGAATTGCCCATCAGCTACCTCGGAAAACGAAATCCAGCCCCTGGAAGGCGGAGAGCTTTTGGAGGTGAAAAAATAATATAAAATCATAGCTTGGTGGACGGGCGGTAGCGACCGCTGTGTGACGTGATCTCTGGCAATATAATCCTCACTGGACAATACTACTTGATTTCCCCAATAGGAAAATTCAAATCTGCCCTTGTTCCCCCCGTCTCCTTCTTGGAAAGTTGTGCTGGTTGTAAATGCCAGCTGGTTTTTGTCCGCTTTCAGTAATTCTAAACGGAGCTCGTCTGCCCGTCTTTCCAGAGGAGCCTGGTTTTCATTCATAATTAGATCACTCATGGGATTTTTTCCTCAGTGATATGTTCCTCAATTGCTTGCTTTAATTCACCCGGCTTAAAACCAAAGGGTCCTATTCCACCCGCGTAAATGACCATTCCTTCCATATTGATCAGATACAGCCGGGTTGGCCAGGCAGCATAGGCTTTATTTACAAGGTCGTCCATTTCATCCACATAGGGCTTGATGCTGAATTGAAGAGATTCTTCACAATCACCTGCCGCCCCACGGCGTTCCTCAAGGGTTTTTGGGTCATACAAATTCCGGGATGCTTTTGATCCGGATAGATTCAATAATGCGCTCATTATGCCTTTGCCAAACCACCAGCCATCCACAGGATGGGCTTCCCTGATATAGACTCGGATGAATTGGATTTGATCGCTAAATTCCTGGTAAAGGTTGTGGAGACTCACGGTCCCCTGAACATAGGGCGGTCAGGTAAAACTTCCAAATATCAGGACAACAGACTTTTTCCCCCGGAGATCGCTCAACCGGATGGTGTTTTCGCCGCGGATATCGCTGAGTGTAAAATCCGGAGCAGGATTTCCTACCCGGGGAGCGAGTTTATTATGGCGTTTTTGCCAGGCGGCAGCTTGTTGCCGATTTTGAATTGTCCCCATTAATTCCCCAGTATATATTTATTTGAACAATATCATACCACGGGCTCAAAACAATTTCTCTCCAAGCAGAATATCCTCTGTCTACAGCTTGCCAGGAAGGAGAGATAGTTCGTTTTTCCTAGAGCATAACCCCTATTTATTCATTGACCGGATGTGTCAAGAATTGGAAGAAACCTAGTTAACACAGGTTGAGCCAATGGAATGCAGTAGCATTAGTACACTGTTTGTAGCGTGAATATTCGCGATTTCGCCGGTGCCGGTTTTTGGTGACTCGCAATTCTTCCAGTCCATCGAGCGTATATCTCTTATCCCCCAGGCAAGTTTAACGGCCGTTATGCCCGCTTAGACCGCCCTCATTACGAGATTTCCCCCTGGGCTATCTGGATTTCATACTCGCCTGACCTGGTGCATTGGGGCAATTCCCAATTGGTGATGAACCCGATGCAATACCATTGGGATGAAATGAAAATCGGGCCGGGAGCGACGCCGTTTGCCACCAAACAGGGCTGGCTGCACATCTATCACGGTGTCTTTTCCACGATGGACGGCTCCGTTTACCGGTTGGGCGCAGCGTTGCACAATTTGGAAGACCCGTCAAAAATCATCGGCGTTAGCGATGAGTGGATATTACAACCGGAAGATCCCTGGGAAGTGACCGGGTATGTACATAATGTCGTTTTCACTTGCGGCGCCATTCCTGAAGAGGATGGCACGGTTAAAATTTATTGGGGCGGTGCCGATACAGTGATGTGCGTGGGCACGGCACAGATTCAAGACCACCGATCTAGTCGTCGCAGCTCTTCAGGAACCGTCACTGCTTTTAATGTCCATACTGGCTTGAACAAAGCTTGTTTTTCACTCTTCTGGACCCTTTTTTATCTTCCTTAATACTTGCGCATATATCAATTTGCATACGCGCCATAAATTAAAGAAAGAAGGATGCAAAAACCCCAGTTGTGGAGGAGCGAAATTGCACAAATCCTAACACAACGCTGATTTGACCAGGGAATTTTATTTGTTTGTACTATAATTAATTATTGAGATGGTTCCACCTCATGCAGCTAAATATTCAGAACTCAATCTCAGCTGGGAGGTTTAATGAACTGGCGTAAAACACTGATTAAACATCAAAATCAAGCTGTCCTGTGAGTAATCTTCTTGCCGATGCTGGTGCTGATCGTTAGCCTGGCATGTATCATTCCTGTGAGGATGTCGCCGGTAGAAGAGCAGGACCAGGGGACAGTTCAACGGACTGCTGATCTGACCCTGACAGCTGTTGCACTCGGTAAGATTACTGCCACTGAACCCGCTGAAACGCCTACTGTTACTCCCAGTTCTACCCCGACTTCAACCCCGACGATTACGCCTACGCCCACACCCTGGGTGAATATTTCCGGGAACACCAACTGCCGGTTCGGTCCTGGAGATGTATATGATTTAATCAAGATCTATCTGGCGGGAGATCAAGCCCTGCTGCTAGGGAAGGATGCAGAGGAACATTTCTGGTATATCCAGGACCTGGAGCAGGATAACTTGTACTGCTGGTTGTGGGGACATTATGCCACCCCGGTCGGGGACACGGCGTCACTGCCTGTGTTTACTCCTCCCCCATCACCGACCCCATCTTTGAATTTTTCTATTGCTTATGAAGGAAGTGATTGTGGTGCCGGCAGTTGCTGGCTGTGGTTCAGTATCACCAATACCGGCGGAATTCCCCAGGAATCCGTGAAGACCTACGCAAAAAATACCGTGACCAGTGCGGATGCAACCTACAAATCTAATGTGTTCCAAACCGCTGTGGCAGGACCGGATATCTCAATAGCCAACTTTGGAGCCACAGTTTACACGCACAGCGGACAGCTGCCGAATCCGACCGGCGATAAAGTCAATGTCAATATTACGGCATGTTCCTTGGATGGTCAGAGCGGAGTTTGTCTGACGAAAAGTTTATCTATCATTCCATAGGTGGATACTTGTTCGGCGGACATTTTTCAAGGGGGAACTTTGCAGACCCCGGGGTCCAGATGCTGGAAAGAAGTGATTTTTGATGATGTTTTATTAGAATTTCCGTTCATTTTTGTTCCTAAAACTACCTCTTTTTCACCCTCTCTAATACTTGCGTAAATTCCGATATACAAAATATGTGTTATAATATACATAAAGATACATAGCAAGACAAGTATTCAGATATGCATAAAAGGAGGGCCGCATGCAACAAAGAATCGTTGGTGTGACCGAACTGCAGCGCCGGTTCCGAAAATTCTTTGATCAAGTAGCAAAGCAAAACACGCCCATCATTTTGACCCGCGGGTCGCGACCTGAAGCAGCGCTAATACCGTATGAAGATTATTTGCGTTTACAGGAGATGAAGGAAAGTGATGTTTTGGCGCGCTTCGATCAGGTTATGGATCGATTGGGAAAACTTAACGACGAGTACAGCGAAGAAGAGATAGCTGCCGATATCAAAGCGGCTCGACAGGAATAGCGGATGCGAGTTGATCCGCCCCCGGGGAACTACAGGGGAGGTGTTACTTGCCTTGAGGGATGGTAAATTCACAGTCCTGTATTCCAACGAAACCGTTATGGAAATCATTGATGTGTTGGGGCGCGATAAATTTCATTTGAAATATCACATCCTGCCGGATGACATCTCCGCTTTGATCAATTTGATCCGTTTGCGAGGAGAGGTAGTCATTCCCAAACAAAGAGTGGCTGACTGCCGGGATCCTAAAGACGATAAATTTCTGGATGTTGCCCTGTCGGGCGATGCAGACTGTATTGTTTCCGGCGATTTAGATTTGATAAGTATGAATCCTTATCGGGCTATTCCTATTATTACCCCGGCAGAGTTTTTGGCAATGATATAAGCCTGCCTACTCCTCAAACCCTGTCTGATACAACGTGTAATACATTCCCTGCTTTTTCAACAAATCGGCATGTTTGCCCTGCTCAACAATACGCCCATTATCAATAACCACAATGCGGTCGGCGTTTGTGATGGTGCTCAGGCGGTGTGCAATCACGAAAGAAGTGCGCCCCTCGAAAAGCCGCGCGAGCGCACGCTGAATAACCTGTTCTGTTTGCGTATCCACGCTGGATGTCGCCTCGTCCAAAATCAAAATACGCGGATTCGCCAACAACGCTCGCGCAAAAGAAATCAACTGCCGCTGACCCACGCTCAGAAGCGCGCCCCCCTCTTCTACCGAACTCTCATAGCCATCCTTCAATGCACTAATGAATTCATGCGCACCAACCGCCCCCGCCGCCGCGATTACGTCTGCATCGGTCGCATCTAGTCGCCCAAAAAGGATATTGTCTCGCACCGTTCCCTTAAACAGAAATGGGTCTTGCAATACGATTCCCATCTGACGGCGCAGGCTGGCTTGAGTCACCGTACGCAAATCGTGCCCATCTACAAACACACAGCCATCGCTTGGATCGTGAAAACGGGAGAGCAACTTGATGATGGTTGTCTTCCCCGCACCGGTCTCACCAACCAGTGCAACGGTCTCGCCAACCTGGATATCTAAATCAATTCGATCGAGAACCAGCGTAGGATCATCTTCATAGTGGAAGGAAAGATTCTCGAAACGCACCTGACCTTGAATTGCTTCTAATTCATCGGAATTTTCTGCATCCTGAACATCTGCTCGTGTGTCCAACAGCTCAAGCAAACGCTCACCCCCAGCCATTGCCGATTGCAAGGTATCAAAACGCCGAGACAAATCGCGTATAGGGTCAAAGAAACGCGAGATATACAGCACAAATGCCACCAAAACCCCAGCCGTGATGCTCTCACCCAGTACCGCTGTCCCGCCGATATAAACAACAGCTGCCGTTGCCAACGCTCCCAATACGTCGACAATGGGTAAGAACGAGGCTGCCACCATTTCCGCTTTCACGAAAGTTTGCAAATGGTAACGATTGGTATATTCGCTAAATTTCTCGTAATTATATTTCTGACGACTAAAGGCTTGCACAACGCGAATCCCATTGATATTCTCCGCCAGCACCGAGTTCACCCACGAAATTGCCGAACGCACCCGTCGGTAAGCGATACGCGCGCGACGACGATAGAGTACTGTCGCCAAAACCATGACAGGGATTGTCGCAAAGGTGAAGAGCGAGAGTTTGAGATTTAGAGTCAACATGGCTATGATGATGCCAAAGAGCGCAAAGAGGTTGCGAGCAATTGCTAAAATTGCCCAAGTGACAAACTCACGCAAAGTTTCCACATCGTTAATCACGCGTGTAATAACCCGTCCCACCGAATAATGCGAATAGAAGCTCAGCGAAAGTTGCTGTAAATGGTTAAAAAGCACCTTACGCAAATCATAAATAACAGATTGCCCAACCTTTGCCATGATATTGACACGATAGTAAATAAATGCCCAGCGAATTAACGCAAGCGCAATATAGAGCAAAACCGTATTGCGAAGAACGACCATATCGCCTGCTGTGATACCTGAGTCGATGGCGATTTTCACCAAATAAGGACCTGCTACAGATGAAAAAGTCGAGATGAGCATAAGCGCGGTCGCAAAGAGCATTTTCCATTTGTAGGGAGTAATAAATTCTGCCAAACGTCGCGCAACAAGCGGATCAATAGGGCGGTCATAAAATTTTTCCGCCTCGATGACATAACTGGGAGGGGTGATGGTGTTTTTCGACATGGTTAACTCCCCTCGCTCAATTGCAAACTGTGGATTTCACGATAGAGACCATCTTCTTCGAGCAATTCTTCGTGCCTGCCAACCTGAACAATTTTTCCCTGATCCATTACGATAATTTTGTCGGCACGGCGGACGGTGCTCAAGCGATGGGCAATAACAAAGGTGGTACGCCCCTCCATCAGCTTGTCTAGGGCTTCTTGAATGAGTTTTTCGGTTTGCGTATCGACGCTAGATAGGGAATCGTCGAGGATTAGGATGCGCGGATTCATGAGTAGGGCACGAGCTATTGCCACGCGCTGACGTTGCCCGCCGCTCAGGGTAATACCGCGCTCGCCAACGACTGTTTCGTAGCCCTCTGCCATTTTCTCAATAAAATCATGTGCCTGCGCGGCTTTTGCAGCAGCGACTACATTTTTCAGGCTGGCACCGGGGCGACCGTAAGCGATATTTTCTCGGATGCTATCTGAAAAGAGCAGCGATGTTTGCAGAACGATGCCTATTTGTTTGCGTAGCGGAATTAGGTCAAGATGACGCACATCGTGCCCATCTACCAGCACTCTTCCTGCGCTTACGTCGTAAAAGCGCGGAATCAGATTGATAAGGCTGGTTTTTCCTGAACCAGTTGTCCCAATCAGCGCAATAAGCTGATTGGGGTCAGCACTCAGGCTAACATCCACGAGCGAGGCGTTTTTTTCTCCATCGTAGTTTAGATTAACATTTCGGAATTCCACTTTGCCGCGTAAGGTGCCAATATCTCGCGCATCCGCTGTAGAAGTGATGCTTGGCGGCGTATCTAAAACTTCGAGGGCACGCCGCGCACCCGCGGAGGCTTCTCCCGCGGCATTAACGAGCCAAGTGAGCCGCTGAGATGGCGCAGCAAGCATAAGGACGTAGGCGTTGAAGGCGACGAGTTCTCCGATTGTTAGTTCGCCGTTGAGAACCATTTGCCCGCCAAACCAAAGAATGAGAATTGTGCAGGTGGTGACGAGAAAATCGGTGGTGGGCATGATTTGCGACCACGAATTAATCACGCGCACACGCGCGTCGTAGTATTCGCGGTTACTTTCATCAAAACGTTCAATCTCGTAATTTTCGCGAACAAAAGCACGCACAACCTGTACACCTGAAACATTTTCTTGCAGGTGCGAGGAAAGCGCACCGAGTGTGTGATCCACATTGAAGAAAAGCTCGGTGACATTTGTGCCAAATTTGGAGGTAATGAATACGAGCGGGATGATTGGCAAAATGCCGATGATGGTTAGCTTCCAATTGGCTGAGAGCATCATCGCGAGTGCCCCAATGAGGATAAAGACAATTTGGATGAGGTCTATGATAGAGGTGCCGATGAAATTTTGTACAGAGCGCACATCTTCGATACAACGCGAGATGAGCTGCCCTGTTTGGGCGTGGTCGTGGAAAGAAAAAGAGAGTTGCTGAATATGGTTGTAGAGCCGATTTCGTAAATCGAAGCCAACATGCCCGCCAACCCACTGGGAGATATAGCGTTGAAAACCGCTGAGAAGGGCTGAAAGTAAGCCTAACCCGAGCAATAAGAGCGCCGACCTAAGCAGAGAGTCGGTTTCGGCGTGGACAATCCCCTCATCAATTACTTGCTGAATAATACGCGGTACCACGAGTGAGAGTCCTGTCAGCACAGCAAGAATCACCAGGCTGAGCAGGATTTGAAACAGGTAGGGCTTTATCAGAGAGCGGAGTCGGAGAAGGGGATTCATAAACCACAGGATACCAGATTTCTTCGTTGGAGGCAAAAAGCCCTATCTACGAGGACCGCGCTTCGAGAGAGACAGGTTGAGTAATCCGAACTTTAACCTAATCGAAGCGGATCCGTCCGCGTTCAACTTCGATTTTTAGAAATTCGATATTAATGATAACGCCCGCTTTTAGGTTTGTTCTGTCAGGAGTTTTGGATTTGTGTAGCAATCCGTCTTGTTTGACGCCAATATCAAAGAAAGCACCAAGTTTAGGAAAAGTGTGTTCACACCACAGGGTATCCCCCTAATCATTATCGTATGATGCGCTCTCAGGAGACCGCGACTCAATGCTACGAAATACGCTATTGCTATTCTTATCAATATCTCTCCCCATTGATTTTACAAGAGATCGATCTGCCTGACCGTTTCAAGAAAGACCAGAATATATCCTCCTGGATATTGACCAATCCTGATTTCAACAAATTGAATAAGCTCAAGAAAACAAGTCCGGAAGTTTTTTTCTACTTTTTTCAAGCTCTCCATTTGCTGAAATTTGAGAAGAATTAAATTAGAGATTTCTTAATGGTGTCTTCCTCCGGATTTACTAGGCCAGCTCAAGAAAAAGCTATATTGCTTGATGCTATACCCATTGATACCAGCGAAGGCGATAAAAATTTTAGAGAGCTACTCGAACGGGTAGCATATATTCGGGGAGTGCGAGTTCAAGCCATCGTGTTTGTTAATGATAGTGCGATTAGCCTAGATGCAAAATTACAGATCGGGGATAGTTTGGTTACAGTAGATGAGCAGATACAAGTATTACTCAAAAATGAGAGATTCAAGGAAATTATGATCAATGCCGGGAGTAACGATAAGCCAGGTATTGTTGCAGAAATTGGTTCATCATTTTCCATAGATGGCAAGGCTTCTCGTGAAGGTCAAATCTTGAAGGTTGTTATTTTTACCGATCCTATTCCTGATATTCCTGTCAGCCTTTCGACCATAAAGTATCAGGGAGTTGAATACACCTATGGAGAAGTTGGTAATAATCCAAATTACTTCGTGATGGACATGGATGGAGAACTGGTAGGCCATGAAGGAAACGCCTACCGATGAATTGCAGTGTCTAGGGTAAAAGGTAAATTCGTCTAGAAAGTCAAAGAAAAACAAGATCAGCCCCATATTTAGAGCCCTCACCAGTTTCGAAACCATTGGTCTGGGCTCATTTTTTTATGGGGCAGTTAAAAGGCTCAAGGCCTGCCAGTATCTTCGGCTCGCAAGAGCTCAATATTCTTATTAGAAAACAGGAAAAACCTAGCTCGGCGGGGACCAGCTCAGGCTTCAGGGCCAGGAGCTCCCTAGTTGGAGAGGTCCTGTGGGAAGCTCCGCCACGAACGATACGTTCCAGATCCTGTCCAACACCCAACCGCAGCAGACCGTACTTGGCAAACTGCTGGGGGGTCATGCCATGCCTTGATTTCTCATCCATAGCCCAGGACCAGATCCCCGCAAGGGGGACAGACGTCAACTTCTTGTAGGCAGTAGTTTCCTCATCAAAATGAAGATTAGTCTCCCGCTTGGTGAGAATATACCAGATTGAAATCAGCATCCTTCTTGCGATGGAAAAAATAACTTTGTTGCGGTGCAGTGCAGCCGTTTCTCTAGCCGTTTGAGCTGTCCTTTCCAACAGGGATCGCTTCACACCGCTCTCTAGACTGCCGAAAGCTCTTGATGGATATGTGCCTCTGGGCACTTCTTTTTCATAATCAATGGGTATTTCTAAACGTCATTGACGGCCTGCGCCACGTGTCAGTTTGTACCCAACCGCCACTGAAGAGCAGAATAACGCTGAGCCACTTTGTTGTTTCTTACTGCGATGGCGATCGCACGCTTGTTCCCCGCCAACACACACAGCTTTTGAGCACGGGTGATGGCGGTGTAGAACAAGTTGCGCTGCAGCATAATGTAGTGCTGGGTGACCAGGGGGAGTATCACGACAGGGAATTCAGCACCCTGGGCTTTATGAACTGAAACCGCATACGCCAGCACAAGTTCATCAGCTTCACGCCATTCATATTCCACCGGACTGCCATCAAAATCCACTGTGAGAGTTTGTTCAACAATATTGATTTCCCGGAGGATGCCGATGTCCCCGTTGAAAACATTTTTTTGGTAGTTGTTTTGAATCTGCATGACCTTATCCTTCACGCGGAAGAGAGCCCCCATAAGCTGGCGTTCTGGATTCTCTTCTGATTTGGGATTAAGGGTTTGCTGCAGGCGCTGGTTAAGGGTATTCACACCAGCTGGACCGCGGTAGAGGGGGGAGAGCACCTGAATGTCCTTTGTGGGGTCAAAGCCGAACTCTCTGGGGATACGCTTGCTGACCAGATCAAGGATCCAATCCGCGGCTTGCCGTGCATCTTCCGAAGGGAAAAGATAGAAATCGCTGTTCTGGCCCTCTTCCTGTATAAACTGGGGCATTTGGCCCTGGTTTATCAGGTGGGCGTTGGTTATGATATCGGAATCCGCCGCCTGCCGGAAAATGGATTCCAATCGGGTGATGGGTGCGATGCCGCTGTCAATCACATCACGCAGCACATTTCCTGCTCCCACAGATGGCAGCTGATCAACATCTCCGACCAGCAGCAGGTGGGTGCCAGGCTCCAGTGCTTTGAGGAGATTGTAGGTTAACAGCAGGTCGAGCATAGAGGCTTCGTCCACAACCAGGATGTCAATTGGCAGGGGTTTTTTGGCGTCATGTTTAAACCCTTTCAGCGGAGAATATCCCAGCAGGCGGTGGATGGTGCTGGCCGGTCGGTCGGTGGCCTGAGCGAGATGTTTGGCTGCCCTGCCGGTAGGGGAGGCCAGGGCGTATCGTTTGTGCTGGGTATCGAGGATGGAAATCAGATGCTTTAGGCAGGTGGTTTTTCCCGTCCCCGGGCCCCCCGTGAGCACACTGACCGGGTGGCTCAGAGCCGTAAGAACGGCGGATCGCTGTTGGGGGGAGAGATCAACTTTTTGTTTGTCCAGGGAAGCGTCTTTTTCAGCAAAGGCAGGCGGGATGTCGCTCAAGCGGGAGGGAAGTTGCTGGGCGAGGGTCTTGAGTATCTTCGCCGAACCTTTCTCCGCATAATGAAAAGGAGTAAGGTAGACCACTTGTAGGTCGTTTGTTGCTGAAGTATTAGATTCCGACACCGTTCTGGCCAATAGTCCGTTTCCTTCTGGGGAGGGGACTTGATCGGCTCGGATGCGGCCGTTTGCAGCCAGCCGGTCCAGTGCGGCGGCGATCAGCTCCGGATCGGTCTCAAGCAATTCAGCAGACTGCTGAATGAGCTGGACGCGAGGCGCATAAACGTGACCGTTATTGACCATATCGTTGAGGGAGTAGATCACACCAGCTTCAATCCGGGAGGGGTGATCTGAAGGAAGGCCCAGATTCTGGGCGATCCCGTCTGCGGTTTTGAAGCCGATACCATGGATGTCTCGCTCGAGCTGGTAGGGATCCTCGCGGACAGTCTGGAGAGATTTGTCGCCATAGGTTTTATAGATTCTTACAGCCAGGTTTGTGCTGACGCCGTGGCTGTGCAGGAAGAGCATGATTTCCTTGATCTCTTTCTGCTCTTCCCAGGCCCGCCGGATCATTTTGGAGCGCTTAGCCCCAATTCCCGGGACTTCGGAGAGCCGCTCCGATTGATTTTCAATTACCTCTAGAGCTTGTTTTTCAAAGTGGTCCACAATTCGCTCGGCCAGCTCGGGGCCGATGCCTTTGATCAGCTCTGAGCCGAGGTAGCGTTTGATCCCTGCCAGGGTGGAGGGTAGGGCTTGCCTGCAGATTTCCACCGTGAACTGGGTGCCGTATTCTGAGTGTTTGCCCCAATGACCTTCCAGTTTGAGGTGTTCACCCGGGGATATTTTGGGTAGATTGCCAACCACGGTAACCAGCCCGTCTCGGGACAAGCCTGGAATATGTTTTTTGTCCGGATCAAGGCGCAGAACCGTGTAACCGTTGTCCGAGTTGACATAGGTAATGCGGGCAACGGATCCGGTAAGTTTATCCATAAGAAGTAGGGGGGAGAACCGTCCAGGGCTGGGTAGAACGTTCCGTGCAACCTGAATAAGATCTTTGCTAAAATAGAAACGCGAGCTGAGCAGGAATATATTGTACTAGAAAGTTCCCGGTAGGTGAAACACGGTGATACTCTGATAAATGCAAATCAGACGGTCTAAATTCACTATCCTGGCGGCACAACCCAAAAAGTTTCTTTGCATGAAACAGTCATTAAAAAAACGTGGACATTGCTCTGCGTGCCTGCGGCAACCCTGAGGCGAAGCCGAGTCATTTGCAACCTGGGTTGGGTTGCCTATTGCGCTAAAAACGGACTTTCGCCGAACAATGGGACGACTATTTTCTAACTTGAGAGCCTTGCCTGTTCAAATCTTTATCAATTCGTTCTCGTAAATATACTTTCATTAACGATTGATAAGGAACATCCATCTTGTTTGCCAGCAATTTCAGCTCATTTAACATTGTCTCCGACATCCGCAACGATATTGCTTTGTTGGATGGTTTTAAATTCGGCAATAGCACCTTTTCTGCCTGACTCCAATCCATGTATTCTGTGGAATCATGCGTTGCCCAGAATTCTCGTTCTTTATCTTCATTCTCAAATTTAGGAATAGGCTTTGGCATATTTTCTTTCTTTTGATCCATATCACGGGCGGAAATTACCCGAGTTTTGTTTGTTCTTATCAAAAAAGCTATGAACAGCCATCTGTTTGCATTTGTGTGGCCTAACACATAATAACGTTTTTCATATTGAGAGTATTTTTTGTCATCGGTCAACAAAAGAGGGATATTGAGGAATACTTCTTCGCATTCAAAATTAGATATCTGATGCTTTATCCAATTTTTATCGATATTTCCATCATCCCGTTCAAAACCAGCAACGTTATAAATTTCCATCTACTTGTATATTACGTTTATATACATGAAAAGTCAAAGTGAAGGGGGCGATCTACTGGTCATTGAAAACATTCCAGTCGTCAGCTGTCCTCATTGTGGAGATAGTTATCTCGCTGCAGAAACGCTCCCTGAGATTGAACGTATCAAACTTCACCGCAGCAGTTGGGCCCAGGAGCGTAAAGAAAAGGCAACGCAATGCTGCCGGGCAGGAACCCCGTCTTCACCGGAGAGTCGATCAACCATTTTCCCCACTCATCAGCCGAATCCATAGAATTAACACCTGCGACAACAAATCTGTAAGAAACAAGATGAGGAGAAAAAAAATTACCAATTTTAGATGATGAAAGAATTAATGGATAGGGCGCACTGCTTAAATCAGGTGGGGCATCTTTAATAGGGTTGTTACCAGTTGAATCTTCGGGTCGTATAGCTGGATACCAAACAGTAATTCCTATCTGACGGTCTTCACGGTTGGAATACTTAATAGAGAATGTGCGTGAACCCACATGATATGGTTTGGCAACAGGTGGATGAGGCGGACATCCGCACATCTCTGGATGATTTTGGTTGATATTTGCGGTATCAGATCAACATGGATTCTCTGAGAGTTAGATCCAATGGATTTTAACCAGATCCGCAACTGTCTGAAATTCTGGGTCTCCGGTCAGAATAGAACCCTGACAAGATAAAGCTGAAGCAATTACGAAAGCATCTGCGTAAGATAGGGGGAAGTTAGCTTTAATGTGAGCTGCGGACAGTACAAGCCGCTTATTGATCGAGAGAACCTTCAGGGGTAGTTGGTCGATGAGTGCCAGAGCAGATTGCGCTGAGGTGAGGTCGTGGGCGCGTTCTGTGATGTAAAGGATCTCTCCCAGGTTGATCAAGGATAGGTACAGCTGGACCTCTTTCCTACTGGCTTGATTGAAGATATCTTCTACGACTTTCGCTCCCGTTTCGCCGCCCAGGAAAGCTAACAAAGCATAGCTGTCAAGAATATAAACAGGCAGATCATTTTTCACGTTCTCTTTCCTTATTACGCTCGTCCAGGAGAGCTTGGGTCAATGATGGACCACCAGCCAACAGGCCAGAGGATTCTTCTATGGGGTTTGGCGAGGCGGGAATGAGTGATAGGATACCGCCATAGTCCACTACATGCATTTCCGTTCCAGGCTTGATATTGTATTTATGGCGAAGTTCGGCAGGAATCACTACCCACCCTTTTTGGGATACTTTTACAGTCATTGTAAAATCTCCTTACGTTATACATTATATAAGAGAAGTATAACATAAACTATTGCAAATAACAACGAAGCGGCTAAGACTCGAAAGATTATGGCAGGGAGTACCGGCTTGTTGAGATACTTAAAACAGAAGTTAACTCAGGTGAGGTTGATAATGCAATTTACGAAGGGTACTAATAGGTTACAGTTTACACCTACGCCTATTCAGGGTTAGGGGACAGGCTGCAGCAGGCACATGTAAATAATGAAGATTGTCTGGACTATAGTTAACAAGAGATGTTTTGGATTGAACCAGCGCCGCTCAAACAACTTGGGATCAACCGGGCCCAGCTCACGACGGATGATCAAACCGGAACACGAGTAATAGGGAAACTCATCCGCGAAGCAGGGTTTGTTATATGGAGAATTTGTCAAGGGTATTGACTAAAATTATTTATAAGCACACTCTTCTTCAAAGTTGAACCATTACAATGAACTTACTATTCCATCACATCACAGAAAATGAAAACAAATATGAAGTATATAATCGTAGATTCAACTCATAAGTGCAACTTTGGCTCCGCTGAAAAAACCTATCTGAGCGAGATGGTGGCAGGTTGAAGC
>CAZHHT010000006.1:13395-46079 GCA_964532455.1 uncultured Anaerolineales bacterium | reverse complement strand
TTTGTCAGGGCTTATTAAATGGGCAGAAATGCAGGCAGAGGAACTCTGGCGCAGAGTGGTTTGTGGAGCCTGGATTGGATCGGCAATAATTGTAACAGTAACCTTCTGGATATATGGTGCGAGAGCATACGCCCTGGATGTAGCCGTAATAGAAACTGAAATGGTCCGTACTGCTAAGTGGATTGAAGAGAACACGAACAAAGATGCGATTATAGCTGCCCATGATATAGGCGCATTGGGATATTTTACTGAGCGGAAAATACTGGATTTAGCCGGACTGATCAACCCGGATGTGATTCCATTCATTCGAAATGAGGGGAAATTGGCAGAATATTTGAACAAGGAACAAGCAGACTATTTGGTAACATTCCCAAATTGGTATTCAGACCTGACAGATGATTTGATACCTGTATATCAAGGCGAAGGTGGCTTTGCTCCCAGTTTTGGAATGGACAACATGGCTGTTTATGAGTGGAAATGAATTTTCAATCTCCGCAGCAGCAGCAAAAGGAAGATAATTGCTGAATTGCTTGCGGTGTGCACCTATGCTATACTCTCAAGGAAGATAAGTGCGAATATTTAGGAGTAAATATTATGGTTTTAAATATCGCTGGCGATGCAGAAAAGACCACAGAACAATTAAAGGAAAGCCTAGAACAAAAAATTAAGCTGGCTGAGGGTAAGCTGGACAGTGTTTCTAAAAAGATTAAACAGAGCCAGGTAGAAGTTGACAAGCTGGCTCAGCGCCAGGTAGCTAACTCGGCAAAGATTAGAAATATTAAGGAAAATGCGAAAGATTTAAACCCGGTTGTGGTAAGAGATGTATACGAGGAAGCCCTTGACGCACAGCAGCGTTTATTTGTTATGCGTGGACAAATGGAAAAATTTAGAAATGAGCAAGACCACCTTCGGGATTTTATTATGCAGATGAAGGATATCAGCGAGTTTTTGACAAGAACACCTTTACTGGAGGATGGTGGAGTAGAAATGAACGCAGCTGAAGTAATCGAATCGGTTATTCAGGCGCAGGAAGCTGAGCGTCATAAATTATCAAGCAAAATGCATGATGGACCAGCGCAAGCCTTGTCTAATTTCATTCTGCAGGCAGAGATTGCTCAAAGGCTTTTTGACATGGACCTCGATCTAGCCCGGGAAGAACTCAATGATTTAAAGGCTAACGCAAATGCCACTTTCATAAAGGTACGCGATTTTATATTTGAACTCAGACCGATGATGTTGGATGATCTTGGATTAATTCCAACGCTCAGGCATTATATCGAGGCCCTAAAGGAGCAAAATGAAACGGAAATCCACTTTTCTGCTTCTGGCACCGAAAGAAGGCTTGATGGATACCTGGAGATCATGCTTTTTAGAGCTGTACAGGAATTGGTTAGTAATGCAGCGAGACACAGTAAATCAGATACGATACGTATCCATATAGATACTGGTGAAGATAAGATTGTTGTTGACGTAGAAGATGACGGCAAAGGATTTAATGTTGAGCAGGCAATGGAAAGCAGCATGGGAATAAAGGTTATTAAGGACCGGGTAGAAATTCTAAAAGGTGATTTTCATGTTGATACTGCTGTTGGCCAGGGAACAAGGATAGGCTTCACTATACCGACAGGATCTGAAGGGCAGGACGTCTTTGCATAATTGTAAGGAAATGCTTATTGCAATTTGATTTATTGTTATTTATAATGCCTACTAACCTGAAGGGTACGCATACACCTAGATGGAATTCAAATAAACAGGAGGTAAAAACCATGTTATTCGCACCGAAAGAAAAAGGCCAAGGTCTTGTAGAGTATGCTTTAATTCTTGTATTAGTTGCTGTCGTAGTGATTGTTATTCTCTCCCTTCTTGGCCCCGCCATTGGCAATATTTTCAGCAATATCGTTGGAAATATCTAAAGGAACCGTATAGGTTCTAGGCGAGTGACCGCTTACTTAGTCACATATGCTAAACCCTACCATCCGGTAGGGTTTTGCTTATATGAGAAAAATATAAATAGACCTCACAAGATTGAAAATAAAATACCTGGAAAATAAGAAAAATATCCGATAAACTATAGAAGAGAAATTAACCGGCATAATGGAATTATTTATGAGGTAAAATAAGGGTGGATTATTCAGGCAATAAGTTAGGAGGTTAATATGCGACGTGGAAGAGTATTCCTTTACTTGAGCTTAATCCTCGTATTATTAGTTGTGGGAGGATATTTCCTTTACCAAAACTTTCTTAAACCCGATACGTCTTCCGTTGGTACACCAGAGGAAATTGCGATTCCGGACAGAGTAGACATCGTGGTGGTAACCCAGAAAGCGCCAAGAGGTACGGTGCTGAACGAAACCGTCTTGGGCCTGATCCCACTGCCGCGCGACCTATTGATCAGTGGTATGTTTACCGATTTGGCTCAGGTCGTTGGCCGGCAGGCTAAATTTGATCTAGACAGCGGGATACCCTTGACGGTAAATATGTTGGTGGATAGTGCTGCGCAGCTCTCGGACGCCGGCTCAGTTGCTTCCCTGTCAATTCCCGAAGGAATGGTAGCGAAGACAATCCCTATTAGTAGATTGGCAAGTGTCTCATATGCACTTCGACCCGGAGACCGGGTTGTTGTAATTGCTTCGATGCAGTTTATTGACCTGGATTCAGACTTCCAGACAGTCCTGCCGAATCAGACTGCGATACTTGTTGATCCCGAAACAATGATGGGCATAGATTGTGGATGTGTTCCTAGAGGGATAGCATCTTATGCTAGTTTAGAAGAGAGTAATACTTACTACGGCCGAGTTGAAGATATGGGTGAAAATCAAGAAGAAAGCATTTACTTGATCCCTTCGGAATCCCAGAGACCAAGGTTAGCAACCCAAATAATTATTCCAAGTGCAACTGTATTGGGTATAGGTGACTTCAGTTACGATGACAGCGTTTTGGGGGCTGGCGACTTGCCTGCGCCTGAGCCTACTCCAATTGCAGCGGAAGGGGAAGTTATCGCCGCTCCGGTTGAAAAACCGCCAGATAACATCACTTTAATTGTTTCTCCACAAGAGGCTGTTAACCTCACTTATTTAATTGACAGTGGAGTTGAAATCAGCCTGGCGTTACGATCAGCGGGAGACAGCACAGTAATTGACACTGAAACTGCAACCATGCAGTTCTTCCTGGATGATTACTCAATCCCGCTTCCCGCTAAGTTGCCCTATGGTTTGGCCCCCAGGGTAGATGATGTGGCGGACCCGGAACCGGAAGCAGTTCCCTAAAAATAAGAATAACAACGGTTTAGTATAAGCAATCCTATGCCAGATCAAGAATACAACGTATTGATCGTTGACGATCAAGATGAAACGCGAAAGAATATCGCCCGGCTCCTACAATTTGAGAATGACATCAATGTTGTAGGAAAAGCACGGACGGGAAAGGATGCTATCAAACAGGCTATTTCCTTGGATCCAGATGTAGTGTTGATGGATATCAACATGCCTGATATGGATGGGATCGAGGCTACAGAACTGATACAAGAAAAAGCACCTATTTCGCAAATTGTTATTTTATCCGTCCAGGGTGACACAAACTACATGCGAAGGGCCATGCTTGCAGGGGCGAGAGATTTCTTGACCAAACCACCCAAAGGCGATGAGCTGGTAAATGTTATACGCCGGGCAGGAGAAAAAGCAAAAGCGATTCGGAAAGATGCCCAATTTATAGGTAGAGGAACTGGTAGTTTAGTTGATCCCCGGGGCACGACAATTGCTCTCTCCGGGTTGGGAAAAATTGTGGCAGTATACAGTCCGAAAGGCGGTGTTGGCACAACTACAATAGCTACTAACTTGGCTGTGGCAATGCACAGCTCCGAAACCCCTGTGATAATCGTAGATGCCAATTTGCAATTCGGCAATGTGGTTGTGTTTCTAAATGAGCGGGGGCGAACTTCGGTTGTTGATCTGACCCCCATTGCTGATCAACTGGAACCAGAACTTGTGAGAGAGGTAGTTATTCATCACGAGTCGTCCGGGATCGATATTTTATCCGCCCCACCTCATCCTGAGGATGCCGAGAGAATTTCAGGAGCACAATTTATAAAAGTATTACAATTTTTGGCAAGACTATATTCTTATGTGATTGTTGATACAGACTCGGGATTATCTGATGTGACATTAGACACTCTGGATGCCAGCGATTTGTTGTTGATGATTTCCTCACAGGATATTCCGGCTATTATCAATACAAGAATGATGTTAACGTTGCTGATGAACCTGGGGATTAACAAACAAAAAATCCTCTTAGTAATGAGTCGTTTTGACAAACAACTAGCTATTACACCTGAAAAGGTTGGCCATAACCTTGGGCATGAAGTTGCTGCGGTTCTACCGGAAGATAGAGAAGTTGTCGTACCGGCAGTAAATCGTGGTATCCCATTTATGATGGGAGAAGGAAAAACAAAGGAAATAGGTAAGAGTATTTTAGAATTAGTTGGAAAGATTCGAGAAAGGATTTCAAATTTAGAAGAGGAACCAGCAGGCGAGAATTAGACTATCTATTTCAATTTAACTATCAAATACCAGGACTAAACACATGTCTCTACTTAAAAGGATTGAACAAGGAAAACCGACTGGCGATGAGGAACCCTCTCTGGTTGGAGGCGGCTCAAGATTAGGAACCTTAGAGGCCAGACGAGTATCACCTCCGAGGAAGGATGCTCAGGATGAGACCTATGCCGATCTGAAAGTGCGGGTCCAAAACAGGTTGTTGGCTGAGTTGGATCCCTCCATTGATGTTTCTGAAGTAGAAAGGGTCAGGGGAACAATCCGTGATTTATTTGAGCAGATCCTAACTGAAGAGAGTATTGTGCTCTCCAGACAGGAGAAACACCGCCTGTTTGAACAGATTGCCGCGGAGATTCTTGGTTTTGGGCCATTACAGCCATTACTAGAAGACGATTCCATAACAGAGGTAATGGTAAACGGAGCGAAAAGCGTTTATTTTGAAAAAGCGGGGAAAATCTCTAGAGCGCCGATAACGTTTGAAAGTAATGAGCACGTGATGCGGATCATCGACCGTATTGTGGCGCCTTTGGGAAGGAGGATTGACGAATCGAGTCCATACGTGGATGCACGTTTGCCTGATGGTTCTCGTGTTAACGCTGTTATTCCTCCAATTTCCCTGGTTGGACCATGCTTAACAATCCGAAAATTCGCCAAGGATCCATTTACAGTTGAACAATTAATTGATTTTGGGACCGTAACACCCGGCGCAGTACTGTTCATGGAAGCGGCTGTGAAATCTCGGTTTAATATAATCATATCCGGAGGCACTGGTTCGGGGAAAACAACATTGCTTAATGTTTTATCCCAATTCATTCCGAATACAGATAGGATTATTACAGTTGAAAATGCGGCCGAGCTCCAACTGAGGCAGGATCATGTTGTCACACTAGAATCCCGCCCGCCAAATATTGAAGGACGTGGTGAGGTAACGATTCGGCAGCTTGTGATTAATTGCCTCCGTATGCGCCCCGATCGCATTATTGTTGGTGAGATCCGTGGCGAAGAATCCCTAGATATGCTCCAGGCTATGAATACCGGTCATGACGGTTCACTCACTACTGCACACTCTAACGCACCCAGAGACACCCTTTCAAGAGTCGAAACGATGGCATTGATGGCAGGAATGGATTTACCTATACGGGCTATCCGGGAGCAAATTGCCTCTGCAATTGACTTGATCATTCATCAAAACAGAATGCAGGATGGAACCAGAAAGGTTGTCAGCATTACTGAGGTTGTAGGTATGGAAGGTGAAGTGATAACCATGCAGGATATTTTCCGGTTTGAACAAACTGCGATTGAGGACGGTAAGGTTCTAGGAGACTTAATTCCAACAGGACTAAGGCCTAGATATATGGATAAAATTGAAGGGGCTGGTATTCATCTGCCTCCTTCCATTTTCTCAGTAAAAAGAGGATAGTTAAAACTATCTAGATCTGCTATTGAGGCTGATCTCTATGACTATAATACTCGTAATCGGCGGTGGACTTTCAGCGGTTTTACTTGTAATCGGGATTATTATTACTGTCCGGGAAGAACAATCTGTTCTTGACGATCGATTTTCTCACTATGTAGAGGAAGAATTTGAAGATGCAGTCGCCCTAGCTGAAGAGCAAAAGACATCTGCGTTTTCAGTATGGCTGGATAATCAGCTGGAAGGATCAAAATTCGGGGATAGGATAGCGACCAGCCTCGCACAGGCAGACTTGAAATTGCGACCGGCTGAATATGTAGCCGCAATGATAATCGCAGCTTTCCTTTTGGGATTTTTTGCCTGGGCAATCGGCGGTCAGAATATTATTTCTGCCCTGATTGGTGCTGTATTAGGGGGAATGGCACCTAGAATATATATGAAGCGACAGCAAAATAAACGTATAACTACCTTTGGAAACCAGCTACCTGATATGTTAAACCTTGTTGTTAATGGCCTAAGAGCAGGATATTCCACCATTCAAGCGCTGGAATCTGTCAGTAAAGAACTGCCGCCGCCACTTTCTGATGAATTTAACCGGGTGGTTAAAGAGATGCAGTTAGGCATCGCCATGGAAGATGCTCTTAATAATATGCATCGGAGAATTCCCAGTGATGACCTGGATTTGATCATCACTGCGATTAATGTACAGCGGGAGGTTGGTGGTAACCTGGCTGAAATTCTTGACATGATTTCTTATACTATTCGCGAGCGGATTAAAATTAAAGGAGAAATTAAAGTTCTTGTATCACAGGTGATTTATTCGGGCAGATTCCTGGCATTGCTGCCGCTAATCTTGATGGGATTATTATGGTTTGCAAATCGTGAATACCTAATGACTTTTTTTTCGCCAGGTAACTTGCTTTGTGGGGGAGCAATGTTGGGCATAGCGGCAATCATGGTGGCAAGTGGATATCTTGCCATGAATAAGTTGGCGGATATCGAAGTCTAATTCGGTTGGAGGGTGGATGTGAATATTTATATTTGGATATTTGTGGGAATTATTGTTGTTCTTGCCGTAAGTCTTATTATCGTAGGCATGAGGAATCGGCAAGAAGATACGCCTCTTGAAGAGCGATTACATGAATATATTTCAAGCGGTGAACAGATCACCCTGGAAGAAATTGAATTATCACAGCCCATTACAGAACGTGTTTTAGTGCCGATCGTTCAGAAAATCGGAGAGTTAACCGAAAAATTTACTCCTCAGAACGCTATTGAGCAAGTAGAGGTTAAATTAGAGTTGGCTGGAAATCCCCCCGGGATTGATCCAACGATTTTTTGGGCTTCAAGATTTATTGCTGCAATAGGAATTGGTGGTCTTTTATTGTTTGTCTTTTCACTTGGGTCGATGGATTGGTCCTGGGGAAGGAAATTACTCGCAACGGGTTTGTTTTCCATTATTGGTTACTTTATGCCTCAACTTCTACTCCAGAGCAAGATAAATAACAGGCAGAATATGATTAGAAAATCTATGCCAGACGCTTTGGACTTATTAACTATATGTGTTCAGGCAGGGTTGGGTTTTGATGCTGCTATGTCCAGGGTTGCAGAAAAATGGGAAGATGAGCTTGCTGATGAGTTCAGTAGGTGTTTGAGAGAAATTCAGCTTGGTAATGTTAGAAGGCTTGCCTTGCGTAATATGGCAGGCCGTATTGGCATTATAGAAATGACCAGTTTTGTTGCGGCAATTATTCAAAGTGAACAGCTTGGTGTGAGTATGTCAAAGGTTCTCCGGATTCAATCTGATCAGATGAGAACCAGGCGCAGACAAATTGCCGAAGAGAAAGCGCAGCAAGCTCCTGTTAAAATGCTTTTCCCTATGGCATTGTTGATATTTCCGTCAATCATGATTATCCTATTGGGCCCGGCAGGACTGCAGCTTAAAGACTCTGCCTTATCTGGTATGTTCGGCGGGTAAAGAAAAAATATGTAATTACAAATATTCTCGAGACAAAAAGTTTACGTTTAATCCGGGAGGATTAAGCATGAGGTCTCGAATTCATACTTGGGGGTGGGATGCCTTGGATTTTTTGTTCCCACCCCGGTGTGCAGGATGCGATAAGTGGGGAGAACGTTATTGCGCATCCTGTCAGGAACAAACAAAACTCATTAGTTCTTCAATTTGTCAGGTATGTGGCGAACCCCAAACCGGATCGTTTCGCCATGTTTGTCAGAGATGTCGAACAGGAGAAATTTTTTATACGAGTCTAAGGTCATGGGCTTATTTTGAGGGACCAATCCAAAAAGCGATACATAAACTTAAATATAAGAGGGACTTGGGGTTAGGAGAAAAATTAGCTCAGCCATTAGTTAATTTGCTACTTGCTAATAACTGGGATATCGATTTAGTAACCGCTGTTCCTCTTAACGCAGCACGCCAGAAAGACCGGGGATATAATCAATCTTTGTGTTTAGCGCGGCCATTGGCCTGGGAAACCGGGCTGCCCATTGTTGCTTCAATAATAAAAAGGATCAAGAGAACAAGATCGCAGGTAGGACTATCTTTGGAAGAGAGGAAGATCAACGTAGCTGGCGCTTTTTGGGCAGAGCAGAAACTTGTTAACGGAAAATCTATTTTGATTATTGATGATGTTGTAACGACAGGCGCAACAATAAATTCATGTGCAGAAGCATTAATGAGGGCTAAAGCATCGCGGGTTTATGGACTTACTCTTGCGAGATCTATGGGACTATGAGATGCATTAGTGTTAAAATTAGTAAAAGGAGGTATTTATGACAAATGAAGTTAATATCTTTAGCCGTAATTTAGAAGTTACAGACAATTTGACTGACCAGATATACAGGAAGGTATCCAGTCTCGACCGTTATTTGGAAGATATCGTTGAGGCGCGTGTGGATCTGGCTTCAACCAATGCAAGAAGTGCTGAAGAAAGGGAAGTAGTACAGATTACTGTCCGGGGAAAGGGTTTTATATTAAGAGCAGAAGAACGATCAGTTGATATAGTCGCTGCCTTGAATCTAGCAACTGATACATTGCAGCGGAGAATAAAACGGTATAAGGGGAAAAGAAATCAACGGTGGAAACAGGGTATTGACGGCAGCGAAGAGATTATTGAGGAAAATGAAGAGCTGGGAAAACCAGTGATCGCCAGAAGAAAACAGTTTTCCCTCCGTCCGATGGATGAATGGGAAGCAATTGAGCAGATGGAACTACTTGGACACAATAATTTTTTTGTGTTTTATAATGCTCAATCTGAATCCATCAATGTCCTATACAAAAGATTCGATGGATCTTTTGGTTTGATTCAGCCGAATATTGGGTAACCACAGTTGGTTTGACATAAAAAAGCGAAGGTAAATTCCTTCGCTTTTTATTAATAAATGGCAATGAATTAAAAAAAATAAATTAACACACTGAATCCAATAAATAGCAAGATAACAAGAAAAAAGTAAATGAACTTGAGGACAAGAAAGGTTTGGTTAAAACCAAAAGGTACTAATTTCACTAAACAGAAGCGAGGATATAGAGATGCATAAAGATAAAGAAATATTAGAAAGAATTGCAGGACTATTTATAAAAGAAATGGATCATGCCAGCATAGTGAATGCCGTGCATACGATATTGAAATCAGTCGGGGAGGATCCGGAAAGGGAAGGGCTTTTACGGACCCCTGAACGGGTCTATAAGGCATACAAGGAGCTGCTTAGTGGATACAGGACAGATCCTATCGAATTATTGAATGAAGCAATATTTGAGGTTTCCTACGATGAGATGGTCATCGTTAGGGATATTGAATTTTACAGTATGTGTGAGCATCACATGCTGCCATTTATTGGGCGCGCTCATGTTGCTTATCTGCCTAAAGGTAAAGTAATTGGGTTGTCAAAAATTCCCCGTATCGTAGATATGTTTGCCAGGAGGCTGCAGGTTCAGGAACGGATGACTAAGCAAATTGCAGATCTGATTGATGAATTACTTCACCCAAAAGGTGTTGCGGTAGTAGTTGAGGCTTTGCATTTATGTTCAGTGATGAGGGGTGTAAAAAAGCACAATGCCCGAATGACGACTTCTTCAATGTCTGGTGCATTTAGAAAAAATTTATCGACCCGTCAGGAGTTTCTGGATAATATATCAAGAGGAGCAACACCATTACAAGTTTAGTTTTACGGCAGATTAACTTTTTCTGTCTCCCCATGAGAGATCAGTCCTCTTGTAAAAATTTTCCCCAGAGATAAGACGGAATGATGCTTGACCAAGTGTTTCACCAGAACGTGGATTTGCGCAGTCGGGGAAGATTTCAGCAGCAGGGACTGCAATGTGCGCCTGGTGCCAGAGATCATCATCAAGGAATATGCCATCATACATTAATATATCCAGATCTATTGTGCGGTCTGCGCTTTTATAATCTGAACGCAATCTTCCAAGATCATGCTCAATTACAGACAGTAAATGAGTCTTTAGATGGTCCAAACTTAAAAAGCTTTCAATAAGAATTGCGGAGTTTAAGTAATCAGGACCATCACTACCGACAGCAGGTGTTTGCCAAATGGATGCCAGCTGCTGAATTGAAACTTGTTCAGCAAGCATATCCAGAGCTCGGTGGAGGTTATTCTCGGGATCAATATTACTTCCGATACCGATCAGGGCCAAGATGGGTTTTTGATTACTTTGACCGCTCAATTTCCACCCCAACAGATTCGGCAAATCGGACAGCGCCTGGTTTTTCTACCTTGACAATAACCTTTAACACCCCACTCGTTTCCAGACAGGTAGACGCAATATCGGCTGCCAGGGCTTCAACGGTTAACCTTTGGCAATTTTCTGCTAGCGATTGCGCTTGTTTTGCGATTGTTCTGTAATTTATACTGTCTTCTACGTTGTCGGCATCTCCGGCTTTTTTCAGGTCTCCAAAAAGCGTTATATTGATTAGGATTTCCTGGGGTTTTACACGCTCCCATTCATTGATACCGATAATTCCCCGGGCCACTAAATTCTTGATAAAAATCTTGTCCATTTTAACCTCCTAGGAGGATTATAAGAGAATATAAACTTAATTTAGATGTCTTCCCCCGTCCAGATGGATAATTTCACCGGTAATATACTTAGGTCCTGCTAATAAAAATAAAAGTGTCTCTTCAACTTCGGTTATTTCTGCCCAGCGCGGAATGTGAACAGAAGAGAGGATATTTTCAGTGCTGCCTCCATCGCTGGGCGGCAAGACAGCACCAAAGGCAATCCCATTAACAGTAATATTCGGAGCAAGGGCAACTGCCAGGGATTTGGTCAGTGCTGCCAGACCGGCTTTGCTTATTGTATAGGGTAAATGATCAGCGCCTGGCTGGAGGGCTCTCCAGTCAAGAATGTTGACGATTCTTCCATCCAGATTCTTGGAGAGATTTTTTCCAAAGGCTTGGCTAAGTAGAAATGGAGCCGTAAGATTAATTGAAAGGTGATTGTTCCATTGGGTAATTTGAGTGTCAGCCCAGGAAAGGTTAGAAAAGACCGAGGCGTTGTTCACTAATCCATCTAGCTTCTGTGATGAAAAAACTTCCCTGATAAACTCGTCAGTAGAATCGGGATCTGAGAAGTCTGCTTGAAGGATTGTGGCTTCCTGTCCTAATGCTAATATTTTCTGTTTGGTTATATCTGCTTCATCAGGGGAGTCGTTGTGGTGGATGATGACGTCAGCACCGGCTTTTGCCACTGCTAAAGCTAGAACTCTGCCGATTCGCCGTGCGGAACCTGTGATGAGAATAGTTTTACCTTTGAGGTTCATCAGGTTTCTCCATATGAGAGAGAGGATTTTGTTTATTTAAAAGAAAAAGACTGATTGCCAGAATCATCCAATAGGCTACCTGGAGAAGGCGTATGCCATCGGCGATTAAACTGGCAGATTCTTGAAAGCCGCTGAAAAACAAACGAAAACCGGATGTCAGAGAAATAAATAATAAGAAGGTAAAACCAGCCTGATACTCGTCAGTTTGTTTTATCGCCAAAATGATATAAAGAGTGATGATTTCGCCTAGAAGATGATAAATTTGAACCGGGTGCCGGATTTCACCCCAGAGAAATAAACCCCAGGGTAAAGTGGTAGATGTCCCAAATCCTGTCCCTGCAGCAAAACTGGACAAACTCAAGGAAATGGCAATCACTGCAAAAAATGGGGTTAATGAATCAAGAAATGACCAAAACGAGATATGCTGATAGGAAATATAATGAACTCCAACTGCAGCAGAAATGAGTAGACCACCAACAGGATCGAGTAGGTTCGGGTTAAGGGAGAAAATAGAAAGCAGATTTCCTTGAAAGGCGCTGGGGGCTCTGGCGATATAAGATAATCTAGCGCCTATTAATCCTGACGACAGGCAAATCCAGAGAACCTTTTCCATTAAAGCCGGATCAATCTTGAACCGTCTTGCTTTTCGTTCTGTCAAGACGGAACCAAACCAAAAACCAAGCAAGAGAATAAACCCTGGCGCTGGTATTGATAAAGGACCTATGTTAATAGTTGGAAACATCAGGGTTCTTCCTGGAAAAGTTTATCTACCTGGACTCGTATGAGTGCGGTTGGAATTGGACCGCCTATGATTATCTTCCGAATTACGCCCTGGCTGTCTATAAAAATGGTGGTTGGGAGTGAATGGAGATTATAAGATCGACTGACCGATCCTGTTTTATCCATCGGAATGGGAAGTGTCAGTTTGTTTTCAGATAAAAAGGTAGCTGCCTCGGTTATTGAATCCTGGTTGGTGGCATTAACCGCGGCGATGATTAATCCCAGGTCTTCGTATTCAGCGAATACTTGCTGAAGCGCTGGCATCTCAGCCCTGCAGGGAGGACACCAGCTGGCCCAAAAATTTATTATTACCGGGGAATCGCGAAGTTCTGAAAGTGTAAAATTATCTCCTGCCAGGGTAGTCAGGTTAAAATCAGGTGCCAAAAAACCTTCCTGAGGAGCAGATATAGATTGTGAAGATCCAGAATATGAAGGTATTCTGGAAACCCAAATCCAAGCTGTTCCTGCTAGAAGAATCAATATAGATAGTAAATGTTGACGTTCAAATCGGTAAGAAGACACAAGGCTATCCCATCAAAAACGATAGATAGAGTTTATATCCACGAGCATATCATGTCAAGCCATGATATGGGCGAGATAATTAAGGGAAATTAACTGGATTTGAAGGAAGCGCGTATTAGTTAATTTGATTAAATCTCAGCAAAAATACGAAAGAGGTGGTTATGAGAGATAACTGGAAAATCGCGATTCTGATTAGTGTAGTAGTTTTAATTATTGCCTTATCAGTAGTATTTGTAGTTAATAGAGATGATCTGGCAGTTAAGGAATTGACCATAGATTCAACATATGAGATAAGTTCAGCCGAAGACTTAATGCCGGAAAATGTAGAAGCCATTGAAGTTTTACCCGCTGAGGGGACACAGGAATCAACGGAGGATGTCCAGGACGTAATTGTTTCATTACCAACAGCCCGGGCAGAGCTAGAAAGCACAAATCCCGACACGGTTAAACTGGCGTCAGGAGATATTCAGTTTGTTGAATTATTTGCCTTCTGGTGACCTACTTGCCAGGGTATGGCGCCCATCGTGCATGGGTTGGAAGTTGATTATTTTGGAGAGATTAATTTTGTTTATTTAGATATTGACAATCCAGCAAATTCTGAATTTTTGAAAGAATTGGGATTTAGATATCAACCTCAATTCATTTTAATTGATGGAGAGGGGAATGTTTTACAGCAGTGGTTAGGTCCGGTCTACGCTGATGATTTTCGGAATACGTTTGATTTATATGCTCAATAGTCGAGTTTAATAGTTAGAAGAAATAAAGGGAAAGCGGACATAATAAGCTGGTTTCCTTTTGTTTTGGCAATGAAGAGTAACAAGGGGCATAGGGACACTTGACACCTTCTGTATTCCGTAGTATTCTATACCCAGCCCCTAAGGGGGGGGTATAGAATGAATAGAAACCAGGATAATCTCAGGCGTTTAAAAACAGTGGAAGGACATATCCGAGGTGTGCAGCGGATGGTAGAAGAGGATTCGTATTGCATTGACACTATACGCCAGATCCATGCCATACAATCTGCCTTGAATAAAATCAGCATAAATATTTTAGATAACCATTTAAATTCTTGTCTCATTTCGGCTGTGCGGGGGGATGATCCGCAAGAAAAAGAGCGTGTACTCAAAGAAATTGTTGAAATTTTTGAAGCAGCTACTAAAGTTTAATTAATAATTATGGAGGAAACCATGAACACAGCAACCTATAAAATTCCAAGTATATCCTGCAACCATTGTGTTAAAACAATAGAATTTGAAATTAATGATGTTCCTGGTGTAGAAGAAGTAAAGGCAGATCTCGAAACAAAAACTGTGGAAATTACGTTTAATGATCCGGCAACAGAAGAAAAAATATTTAAAGCACTGGCGGAAATCAATTATCCCATTGTTGTATAGACTGCCACTAAACAAATGTAGACCATAAGAATTGAGGGAATATGTCAGATATTATATTGACCAGCTTACCGATTACTGGAATGGATTGCGCAAACTGCGCAACAGCAGTTGAAAGAAATATTAAAAAATTACCAGGTGTAAATATTGCAAATGTTAACCTTACAACAGAAAGAGCTGCTGTTGAGTATGACAAAAAAACCACAAAATTATCTGAAATTGTCACAAAAATAGAAAAGGCGGGATACGGAATTGCAGTGGGTGAGGCAGATTTGCTGGTTAAGAATATCAGCGATGACCGTGACGGGAACCGTCTTGAGCAGGCTTTGAGAGTATTGGAGGGAGTGATAAGTGTAAATGTAAACTGGGTAACCGGGAAAACCAAGGTGATGTACATCCCTACCATTCTCAGCCAAATTGATATCAGAAAGCAAATCAAATTAAGTGGTTTTGAAGCAATGATCCTTGGGGATCAATTTGAAGATACGGAAGGGTTGGCTCGTGAAAAGGAAATTATGGAACAAAAGCACTTGATGTTATTAGGGCTGTTATTCTCAGTACCTTTATTTACATTGTCAATGAGTCGTGATTTTGGGCTGTTAGGAAGTTGGGCGCATCAGCCCTGGGTCAACTGGTTGATGCTGATTTTAGCAACACCGGTTCAATTTTATGTGGGGAAGCAGTATTACCGGGGAGCAATTCAATCCTTGAGAAATGGCGCTGCAAACATGGACGTGTTGGTAGCCCTGGGTTCCACCGCTGCCTATTTGTATTCCCTACCAGTGTTATTCGGATGGATTTCAGGACACGTTTATTTTGAAACATCGGCGATGATAATTACCTTGATAAAAACAGGGAAATTTCTTGAAGCTCAAGCCAAGGGAAAAACCAGTCAAGCAATAAAGAAATTGATGAAACTCAGTCCGGAAAAGGCACTTGTCATCCGGGATGGCGAAGAAACTAGTATGCCTGTGGAAGAAGTTAAGGTAGGAGATATCATATTGGTAAAACCGGGAGAAAAAATTCCTGTCGATGGCGTTGTTATTGATGGATATTCAGCGGTAGATGAATCCATGCTTACTGGCGAATCGCTGCCGGTAGAAAAAGCGATTGGGGATGAGGTTGTAGGAGCAACCCTGAACAAACAGGGAATACTGAAATTTGAGGCGACAAAAATTGGCAAGAATACTGTATTGTCCCAAATAATTAAGTTAGTAGAAGAGGCTCAAGGGAGTAAAGCACCAATTCAACGAATCGCGGATAAGGTTTCTGCGATATTTGTGCCAGTAGTTGTAACTACAGCTTTGATTACCTATCTAATCTGGCAGTTCGCTGTTCCGGCTGCTTCAGGACCGGAATCCAGCCAGTTTGCCCGAGCCATGTTGAATGCCGTTGCGGTTTTATTAATTGCTTGTCCCTGTGCTATGGGATTGGCAACACCGACTGCAGTCATGGTTAGTTCAGGGCGAGGTGCCTCAAGCGGCATTTTATATAAATCCGGGGAAGCTTTGGAAAGGGCGGGAAAAATTACAACAGTTGTATTGGATAAAACTGGAACAATAACTAAAGGACAGCCGTCACTGACAGATATCTATCTTGTTCAAACGAGAACAAGTGATTATTCGGAAGATTGGATACTTAAAATTGCTGCTTCTGTAGAAAAGAGATCAGAACACCCGCTTGGTGCCGCAGTTGTAGCTAAAGCTAAAGAAAGAAATTTAGAGTTAAGTGAACCAGTAAAATTCCGGACAATAGTGGGAAAAGGGGTGAAGGCTGAAATAGAGGGGTATTTGGTGATAGTTGGCAGCACATCTTTGATGGATGATAACAATGTGGCTTGGTTTAACGCAGACAAGAGTATAACTTCTCTCAGAAAAGATGGAAAAACCGCGATTTTAGTCGCCATTGATGGCGAGCTTCAGGCTGTCCTGGGTATATCGGATACCATCAAAGAAAATGCCAGAGAAGCGGTTGAGGATCTAATGGAGTTAAGTCTTGAGGTAATTATGATTACGGGAGACAACCAGCAGGCTGCTCAGTCAATTGCATCTCAAGTTGGCATAACTCAAATACGTTCAGAAGTAATGCCGGGAGAAAAATCCTCCGCAATTGAATCCATGCAGAAGAATGGATCTGTTGTGGCAATGGTGGGTGACGGGATTAATGATGCACCGGCATTGGCTCAAGCTGATGTAGGCATTTCTTTGGGAACCGGAACTGATGTTGCGATTGCCGCAGCGCCTATTACACTAATTAGCGGTGATTTGCGGGGAGTTGGCAATGCAATTAAACTATCTCGGGTGACGCTGCAAACAATAAAACAGAATTTATTTTGGGCTTTTTTCTATAACATAATTCTGATTCCGGTAGCTGCTGCGGGATTTCTTAATCCGATTTTAGCTGCCGGAGCGATGGCTGTTAGTGACGTTTTTGTTATTGGAAACAGCCTTCGACTGAACAGGAAAAAGCTGAAATAAGAAATAAAACTATCCTGCGAATCGTCAAATCTAATGAAAATAATTAATCTTGCTTGAAAGCCTTAGATAAGGAGCTTTAGCAAGATTAATTATTTATTAGGAAAAAAGAATATAATAAGATGCGGTCCTGAAAACAGAGGAAAAAATGGAAAAAATGGAAAAGTTCGTGCTGCAATCATCGGTGTGGGAAATTGCGCTTCTGCGCTCGTACAGGAAGTGCATTTTTATCAGAATGCTCCGGAAGACCAATTTATACCTGGTCTAATGAATCCTGTACTTGGCGGGTATCATATTCGCGATATTGAGTTTTCAGCTGCGACTGATATTACTAAGAATAAAGTGGGAAAGGACCTGAGAGAGGCAATTTGGGAAAAACCAAATAATACGATTCGATTTGCCGAGGTTCCTGATTTGAATGTACCTGTAAGCAGAGGAATGACTCATGACGGATTGGGTAAATATCTTCTTGATCACGTAGAAAAAGCTACTGGTTCCACAGATAACATTGTAAAATACTCAAGGATACAAATACCGATGTCGTAATAAATTTCTTGCTTGTAGGATCAGAGATGGCGACAAAATGGTATGTGGAGCAAGTCTTCGACGCAGGTTGAGCTTTTATTAATGGAATACCTGTTTTTATTGCCACGTCTGATTATTGGCGCAAGAGATTCCAGGATCGAGGACTCCCAATAATCGGAGGCGACATAAAGAGCCAGGTGGGCGCAACAATAAATAGTACATCGGGTGTTATCAAATTTGCTTCAGGGCAGGGGAGTAAAATTAGACTGAACATTCCAGCTAAATTTCGGCGGAAATATGGATTTTTACAATATGCTTGACAGGGATAGATTAGAATCAAAAAAATCTCAAAAACACAAGCAGTTACTAGCCAGTTAGCGTTTGACCTTGGTGATGAGAATATTCATATTGGCCCAAGTGATTATGTTGCCTAGTTGACTGATAGGAAATGGGCAAATATTCGTTTGGAAGGCAGAGGTTTTGGTAATACTACGCTGAATATTGAGTTGAAACATGAGGTTTGGGACTCACCAAATTCTGCCAGCGTAATGACTGACGCGATTCGGTGTGCGAAGCTAGGATTAGACAGGGGGTTGTTTGGCCCATTGGAAGCACAATCCGCTTATTTTATGAAATCTATACCTGTTCAGCACAGCGATGATATTGCAAAGCAAAAAATATAAGAGTTTATTTCAAATTAATGCGATTATTTGCAGGAAAACAACATGATTAAAATAAAACCCGCAAAATCCCCGAAAGTTTCCAGACGCGATTTCATCAATACATCGGCCTTGATGGCTGGCGCAGCAATAGTCAAACCCTGGATCAGCACAGGATTATTTGAAGATTTTCCAATATCTGGGAAATTAGGCCGCATAGCAGTTGGCATGGTTGACATAAAATATCGTCCGGATTATGACGCGCCGAATGTAGGCACGTACTATGAGGATAAAGTGATTCCCTGGTTGCGGGAAGTTATCGGGCCTTGGCCATACCGAAATAATCAACGCTGGGTCGAAACGCCAGATGGATACATCTGGGCGCCGAATGTCCAGCCGGTAAAGAATTTGATCAATACTCCGGTAAACGCAATCCCTTATGGATTGGAAGGAATCTGGGTAGAAGTTACAGTGCCCTGGGTAAATGCAAAACTTGCTAATCCACCTGCCCGTTCTTCCTGGTGGGCATGGAAGGCAAGCAAAAATCTGCCGCCAAGGTTTTACTATGGTCAGGTGTTTTGGGTAGACCAGATTAAAACTGGAAGCGACGGAAATTTATGGTACAGGATTAACGAAGAATTTGGTCCAGGTGATTTGTTCTGGGCCCCAGCCGAGGCATTTAGGCCAATATCCAGCGCTGAAATGGCACCCATCAGCCCAGAAGTCGAAAATAAACAAATCGTTATTGATTCTACTGCCTCTCATCAAACCCTATCCTGTTTTGAGGGAAAATCTGAAGTTTATTTTTGCCGGATTTCCTCCGGTAAAGGTACAAATAGTACACCGTTATCAGCTTATGGTTCTCCTGGATTTCCTATTTGGAGAAAACTGCATTCAATTCAAATGGCTGGAGGGACAAATCAAGCCGGCTGGATGATCCCAGGTATTGGCTGGGCGACTTTTTTTCTTGGTACGGGAGTTGCTATCCATTCCACATTCTGGCATAACAATTTTGGCGAACCGTCATCGCATGGCTGCGTGAACGCTGCTCCGGATGATGCCAAATGGATCTTCCGCTGGACAAATCCTATCACGCCTTTTCAAGAAGGGGATATCACTGTTTCTGGAACTGTTGGAACACCTGTAAAAGTAATGGAATATTGAGCTTTGCAGTTGTTGGTCGATTATTTATTAGTGGGAGTTTTAATGGATGGTCTAAGTTTATTTAGTCTAAGTACAGCATTTGTCGCGGGGCTGGCCTCGTTCCTGTCACCTTGTGTGTTGCCTTTGGTTCCAGCATATGTCGGGTACCTTGGCGGTAGGTCAGCATTTGAAGACAATGATGAAGAAAATAATAGATGGTCTGTATTTTCCCATGGCCTGGCATTTGTGATTGGTTTCAGCTTAGTCTTTATTCTTCTTGGAGTTGCAACATCCGCGTTAGGGGGCTTGCTTAGCGAAACGAAATACTGGCTGGAAAAAATCGGCGGAATTGTAGTGATTATATTTGGACTTCATATGACCGGGATCTGGCGCATACCGTTTTTACAGTATGATACGCGAAAGCAATCCCAACCGGACAAAAACAGGGGATACCTGTCATCACTATTGATGGGAATATTCTTTTCTGCTGGCTGGTCACCTTGTGTGGGACCGATCCTGGGAGCGATTCTCACCATATCATTAAGCGGAGGATCGATATTAACTGGTGGTACACTATTGGCAGCCTATTCTGCAGGTTTATCCATACCATTTTTGATTGCTGCTCTTGGTGTGGGTTGGGTGACCACTACTTTAAGGAAATATGGAAAAGCACTTTATTATTTAGAAATCACTATGGGTGTGGTGTTGATTATTATTGGTAATTTATTACTCTGGGGATTGTTTGAGCAAATTGCTATTTATTTAACCCGCTTTGGGAGTGTATTTAATAACCTATAGGATAGGAATACAATTCGAATGTTAACTGTCACGTTATACACCCGGGATGAGTGTAAATTATGTCAAAAGGCCGAGGACGACTTGAAGAGCCTTCAGGAAGTATACCCTCATCGTTTAATACTTATTGATATCGAAAAAGAAAACCTGCCGAAATTCATTAAGCAGATTCCTGTTCTGGAAGTTGGACCATACCAAATAAAAGCTCCATTTGACCTAAAAACAATAAATGTGACATTGGGGGCAGCGCAGGATCGGCTTTTTCAACTTGAAAAGGCAAACATTGAATCTCACCAGAAAAAAGTAGAGCGAGGAAAGAAAATTTCTTTTGGGGATCGGCTGTTTCACTGGCTTTCTAACCGGTATATGTTTGTATTTAATGCCTTTGTAATCCTTTATTTGGGATTAGCTGTTCTGGCCCCGGTTCTTCAGGAAAACGGGTACACCGGACCTGCAAAAGTTATTTATACTGTCTACGGAAGGTTATGCCACCAATTAGCATTTCGATCCTGGTTTATTTATGGTGAGCAGAATGCATATCCCAGGGAGATTGCGAATGTTGACTTGCCAATGACATTCGAAGAAGCAACGGGAATTAATCCATATGATATTGATGCGGCCCACCAATTTGTTGGGAATGAAAAACTTGGATACAAACTAGCCCTTTGCCAGCGCGATATAGCAATTTATGGAGGTATCCTGGCATTTGGAATAATTTTCTCTCTTACGGGTAAAAAAATACCCAGCTTGCCAATATGGGGATGGTTTATCCTGGGAATAGTACCGATTGGACTGGATGGTGTTAGTCAAATCATTAGTCAACTACCTTGGGATATTATCCCGGTTAGGGAAAGTACGCCGCTATTGAGGGCTATCACAGGGGGTCTATTTGGATTCACGACTGCCTGGTTTGGTTACCCCATTGTAGAGGAAACGATGGCTGATACACGTAAATTATTGACAGTGAAAATTAAATCAGCTCAAACAAAAAATAACAACAAATGATCGCCAGGGAAATAACAGGACTGAGATATTTCCAATTCGAATCCCTTCTATCAGAAAATTTAACCCAGGCAGTATTTTCCAGGCAGGGAGGAGTAAGCCCAGATCCATGGAATTCACTGAACCTGGGATGTAATGTAGGTGATGATCCAGCTCGAGTCTCCGAAAATAAAAATAAACTACTTGAGGCAATCGGGTATTCTTCTCATCAATTGGCCCAAATTCACCAGGTGCATTCTGCAGATGTAGATGTAGTTAACAAACCCATGGGCAGAAACCCCGAGCTTGCGCAAGGGGATGCAATGATATCTAACACGACAGGCTTACTGATGCTTATGAGGTTCGCTGATTGTGTTCCAATTCTGTTTTATGACCCAGTAAAATATGCGGCAGGCATTGCTCATGCTGGCTGGAAAGGAACAGTGAACGAAGTAGTGATTGCGGTAGTAGATAAGTTGAAAAAACAATTTGGTACAGATCCATCTGATCTGATTACTGGCATTGGCCCCTCGATAGGTCCGGATCATTATGAAATCGGTGAGGATGTTATTGAGGAAGTTAAAAGTACTTTCCCTGATAATTGGGATCAAGTATTAATTACTGGTACTGATAGTGTAAAATTAGATTTGTGGGAAGCTAATAAGATTTCCCTAAGAAAAGCCGGAGTTGTGCATATTGAGACAGCTGAGATATGTACCGCATGTGATGTAGAAAATTGGTATTCGCACCGGGCCGAAAATGGGAAAACGGGCAGGTTTGCAGCAGTTATCGGATTGAAGTAAAATGCAGAATTATGATTGAATCAAACGGAAAAGTGCTTATTAAGGAACGGATTGAACAGATTCAAGAATAGATCTATAAAGCAGCTAAAAGATCAGTAAGAAATCCATCAGATATTGTCTTGATCGCAGTCACAAAAGAAAAATCTGCTGCTATTGTAAAGACTCTCTCGGAAAATGGCATCTTAAAAATTGGTGAAAGTTATCTAAGTGAAGCCTTATTTAAGATAAATATTCTTGCCGATTATCAGCTGGAATGGCATATGATTGGGAACATTTAGCATGGCAAGGAGATACAGATCGCTCTTAACTTTGCAGTAGTTCATTCTGTAGACCAGGTGCAAATAGCCGAGGCTATGGACAAAAAGACATATAAGTTTGACCGGATATTGCCCGTTTACCTGGAGTTTAATGTGAGCGGAGAAGAGACTAAACATGGTTGGACCGCTTTTAAAGAAAGTGAGTGGGAAAAAATGATCCCTGCATTGGATCGGGTGATAAATTTAACATCACTAGAGATAAAGGGATTGATGACTATGGCTCCTTATTCAGTTAATCAAGAAGATGCGAGGCCGTATTTCAAGAAACTTAGGAAATTAAGAGACTATCTTTCACGGAATTATCCGGAAGCGAATTTAAACGGAATTTCGATGGGAATGAGTAGAGATTTTGAGATAGCAATAGAAGAGGGTGCTACCGTACTGCGTATTGGTTCAGCGCTGGTTGGTCCCCGACAAGGAAGGTAGACCCATGGTTTTAGAATCGATTATTACCGTTATTGAGCAGACCTTGTTGCTGCTGATATTACTAAAAGTGATCTTGTCCTACTTTATGGATCCCTTTCATCCTTTTCGACAATCAGTAGATAGATTGATCGAGCCGTTACTGAAACCCATACGGCAGATTGTGCCAACTTTTGGCAGGCTTGATTTCAGTCCTATAATTTTAATGATCCTAATAGAAGTATTAGCTGCAATCCTGCGTAATATTCTATAAATTGACAATGATAACGAAATTACTGAGGTGAGAAGATGATAGGCAGAAAATTTAACTTTCACGATGGGGAAAAGGGTTCTGCTCTAGCTGTCAGGATTACAAAAGGAAAAGGAAAGCAGAAAATACTAAAGATATTAAAAGATGGAACGGTTGTAATAAATCTATCTGGGAAAACAAAAAACATTAACCAGGAATTGATTAAATTTCTTTCAATAAAACTGAACATATCACAAAGGCAACTTGACATTATTGCCGGTGCAGAGGGTAACGAAAAACTTATTTCAATTCTAGATGTGGATTCTGAAGAAATTCAAGAGTTGGTTTTACGTAACCTTACCTGACCCCGGGGAAGGTTACGTAATTTAATTCCTGCCATAAAAAGGCAGGAATTTTTAATTTGAAGTTAACTGTGTCGAGTTGAGAATTATGATACTTGACCTGGAGCGGATGCATGTTTGTACCCTGGTGGAGCACAGAACCAGAGTGTCAGGGCAGCTAGTTGACTTATGTCTGGGTTTGAATCCTGTAATAAATTGAGAAGAGCGGGAATAGATTCGGAGTTAAATAACTGCCGCAAATAGATAAGGGCGGCTTGTTTTTGCTCATCTGACCCCTTTTCTAGGGCAGTTAAGAGCAATTCTAAGGCTGTTTCAGGGGAAAGGACAGCCAGATTGTGCTGCTCTGAAAATGTAAGCAGCCAGGAAGATGAATGCAAAGGAGGCTGTGGGACAGGCAGGAAAGGAGACCCCGTTTGGAAGATTTCGAATACATGTTGAGCAAGATCTCTAACAACCCATTCGTCTTCGTCAATGCGCATTTTGTCAAGGATTTCAATAGACCAGGATTCGTTGATCAAGCTTAAGCCGTGCACAGCAGCGTAACGGACAAGTAAATCATCCATCGTGATACCTTCTCGCAGAGAAGGATGACCTTCGCTGCGGTTGTGAGCCAAAGATTCTGCAGCAGCCCTGCGAAGTAATTCATCTCCACGCAGCAGGCTGTCGGCAATAGATTCGAGTGCGTTCGGCGAGGCTATTTTCCCTAAGGCATAACAAGCTGCGATAGAGCTAGAGAATTGGTCGTTTAACTGATTAATGAGAAGGGGGACTGAGCCGAGATCGAGAATGAAACCCGAGCCAAGAGCGGCAGCCCTCCTGGTATCAGGGTTTTGCGATTGCAGTAAATGGCGAAAAATGGCGCCGGTGCTTGGGTTTCCAGATTTTGCCAGCTCAATAACAAGTCTTGATTTTACTAGATAGATTGGATTGGAATAAACCTCCTGAGTAACAGAACGTAGAAGGTTTTGTTCTTCGGTGGGAGATGCCTTGATATAAGTAAGCCAAGAACAAGCTCTTAACAAGCCAGTCTTGAGGAGGCTAGAATCAGATAATTGATGATCCAGAAAAGGATGAACGGAATTAAAAGCTGAAAAGTAACGCATGGTCTCGTGAACCAGCGACCAATCAGGTTGGTTTAGAATACGACGGATAACATTGTTACTGGATCTGCTCAAACCCCTGGCAGCCAGGAATCCAGCGATGGAAGGGTGGGAAAAATAAAAACCAGCTGGTCCGGTTTTCTTCAGCAGGCTAAAGTTGAGGGCGATTTGAATTGCGCGATTTATCGGACTGGTTTTATCATCGGTTAACTCGGGAGAAGAGGCATCAGTTACATTGGAAAGCCAGATGTTGATATCACGCTTAGTAAAGGAACTTTTTTCCTGATCAAGAGCGTGTAGGGCAAGATTTTCCAGTGTCCGAACAGTGTTCTGAGATAATGGGGAGAGAATTCTAGTTAGATAGGAATCTATCGCGTCTACCGCAGTTGAACCGGTGAGATCGCCAGCCTGGGCTGCCCAGGCAAATAATGTAAACTCTAGGGGTGTGAAGTATTTACCACTGATAACAAGCAGAGAATTGCGAATATTCAATTGGTCTGCAGAGCTAGCGGAATCGTCCGGAACTGAAGGTGAAGCAGGTGTAAATTCAAGTTTTGCCCATTTTTCAAGAAAAACATGTTTTTCTTTTTGACCCCAGGGGGCAATTGAGACCAGTTCAAGCGGCGCTTTAATCAGATTTCCAAGGTATGATGGTGACGCAGTCACAACAACCTGGAGAGAAGGGATGCTTTTATTCAACGCAATAATGTAGTTTGCAACCCTGTTGATGTCAGTATGGGAAAGGGAGTCTAATCCATCAATAAATAAGATGGCATTCTCATTGTTGATGGTTGAAGTGAGGTATTTTGGAAAATTGGGAATAGTTAAGAAAGCAGGATTTGACTGAATTGCTGCCAGAACAATTCCCAGAATATCAATGCTTGGAAATTGCTGCAGGATATGCTGCGCCTCCACAAAAAATGGAATCTTGGATGACATTCCTGGGTATTCAGTTTCACCTTTGACTAAAGTTGTTATGCAATCTGCAATTGCAACACTCTTGCCAGTTCCCGGGGCGCCAATAAGGCAGATATTTGCACCTTTGGTTAATGCGTCCAACAGGGAGAATGTAGGGGCATAATACTCTACGGCAAATTCGGGAAACGCGGGATCATACCCCAGAGTCTGCTGGAGCAAGCTGGGATCTATTGTTTCATCGCCAGGAATAACTGAAGGGGGAGGTGCGACGCATTGAGGGGGTACGACAATTTTTTCAAGAGGTGTAAAATCCGATAAAATGTGTATTCCTTGTATATATTTATAAATAACACGGTTGTAATCGGATTCCTCTGTGAAGGAAAGGCTGTCCCGGAAAGATCTGATGCGTTTGACAGTTCTAAAGATAAGGTTTTTCAATCTTGGACGATATCTGAAAAACAAGATTAAAAAGATCGTTGTAAGGAGAACTCCTGCCCAAAAGGAGGGGTAATCTAAAAAAATATCTGGTAAAAAACGAAACATAAGTGGTCTCTTTTACCTAACTGGATCCTGGGTGAAGGATGCGTTTACAAGCAGGGCAGAATGAGAGTTTTTTCGGTGAGCGGGCTTCTTGTTCTATAGCCGAGGGTATATTAGAACCGCATGCAGAACAGCTGCTGCTTTGAATGAGTGTGACAGCAATACCGCCGGAAGATTTGCGCAAATTCTCGTAAATTGGCAATTCTGGGATCTCAGTCCTAGCTAAATAAGCTTTACGATTACCCTGTAGTGATGAAATTACAGATTCAAGGTCGAATTTTTCAGCGGAAAAGATCTCGGTTTCGGATTGTTTTTTTTGGGAAATTTCTTCTACGCGGGCAGAAGTTTGGTCATAGTTTTCTTGCGCTTGGTCAGTTTCGAGCATGATTTCAAGCTGGCGTTCTTCCAATACAGAAAGGTATTTATGAAGAGAGACCGACTCCAACTGTAAATCCTGTAAATCTTTGGGGTTAGTGATAGAGCCGCTGTAAAGCTTATTTTGATTTAGAGCGATTTTTTGATTTTGGATTTCAACAGAGTGTTCTGCTGATTTAAGAACTTTTCGCTTTTCGGCTAGAAAATATTTAAATTCTTCCTGTTTTTTCAGGGCGCTATCAAATTCTTTGGTATTACTTAATATTGACTCAATTATCTGAATTCGTTTGATCGCTTGATCTATTCCGGAATCGTATTGTTGCAGCTGGTACAAAGTATTTGATCGGCTCATTGCCGGTAAATCCTTCTGTTTCTAGGGGAACTGTGCAGTGATTATAGGTGTGGATTTGCATGAAAGCAAGGGGCAGATTTAAAAGCTGATAAAATTAAACTATGGCTGAGAAGCGAGTGATGCTGATTATAAGCTGCCTAGTTATTTTGTTAATAACGTTTCCTTATATTTACGCTTTCCAAACGGGCTCAGCGGAAGATGTATTTGGGGGATTTTTTATAAATCCAACCGATGGGCATTCTTATCTGGCAAAGATGCAGTTGGGATATAAAGGGGATTGGAAGTTCGTTCTTCCCTATTCAGCGGAACCAGGCGAAGGCGCCTATTTATTTCCCTTGTATATCGGACTCGGCCACCTTGCCAGGATCGTTAGTCTTCCATTGATTGCCGTTTTTCATATAACGCGTGTTATTAGTGCCATATTCCTGCTCTGGGTTTTGAGAGTTTTTTTTAAATCAATATTTAGCGAACCTAAAAAGCAAACACTCGGATTTTCCATTGCTGCTTTGGGTTCGGGCTTAGGCTGGCTGGCCGTTGTTTTTGGAAGCTTCACTAGTGATTTCTGGGTTGCAGAGGCGTATCCTTTCTTGTCTATGTACACAAATCCCCATTTCAGCCTTGGCTTGGGGTTAATGATACTGGCGTTAATTACTAGGTTTGAAAGAAATCCCCTAGGGAATGCAGTGTTGGGTATAATGCTTGGCTTTGTGCAGCCCTTTGCTGTTTTGATTACAATATTAGTTTTGAGCATGCAGGCTGCTATTGAACTGTTTATATCTGGTGAGATCGCACTGGGCCGAATTAAAGAATCAAAGCAGATAAAAAAACTGTTATTATTTAGCGCTGGGGGAAGTTTTGTCCTACTCTATCAATATTGGAGTATTTTGTCTGACCCTGTGCTGTCCATCTGGAACCAGCAAAATATAACGGAATCTCCGGGTTTAATGGATTTGGTTATCTCTTTATCACCTTGTTTGATGTTGGCAGTGTTTGGTACAGTAAAGGGTTGGAAAAGCGAGCAGGGCAGGCTAATTATTGGATGGGTTGCAGTCAGTCTGTTTTTGATTTTTATACCCTGGAATTTACAGAGAAGATTTCTAACAGGGATATATATTCCTTTGGCTGGCTTAAGTGTATTTGGGATAGAAGTGATTATTACGAAAATTTCTATCAGGTTTCAGACAATAACTATTCTCCTATTTTGTTTGATTTTGCCTACCAATATCATAGTACTCTTGTCTGGAATCCGGGCGGCAGCTAGGAAAGATCCCAATATCTTTATTTCGTCTGAAGTGTTAGATGGTCTTGAGTGGTTATCAGGAAAAACTGAATCAGACGATATCATCCTGGCCAATGAAGTAAACGGTTTATATATTCCATCTAGAACCGGTAGGAGAGTGGTTTACGGTCATCCTTTCGAAACGATTAAAGCTGACGAAGAAAAGGAATTTATCGAGCAGTTTTTTCAAGGTGAATTGTCTATCGAAATGGCACAAACACAGTTAAGGCAGAAAGGTGTAGATTATATTTTTTACGAAGATGAGACGAAACTAGCAGTCACTGAGTGGATAAAAGAATGGGAGTTTCCCCTGGTATTCAGCAACGATAAAGTTAGTATATACAAGGTGACTCAACCATGAAACGTCTCAAAATACTTCAATTAGAGCATCAAAAAAGGAATGAAACAAAGGATTGTTCAGGGGAACCGGGATTTTTGAAGATTCTTTTTTTCCTGCCTGTTCTAATATATTTGCCAGGGATATTAGGTTGGATTCCTTTTCCATCAGAAACAGCTCAATATACGGATTTACTTCTTGCGCATTACCCTAATGCTGTTTACTTGCGGAACGCCATCCTGCAGGATCATTCCATTCCTCTGTGGTCAAACCTGATTTATTCTGGAGTTCCATTTGCGGCTAACCCTCTTTCTGGAGTATGGTACTTACCGGGATGGATTGCGCTTATTTTTCCTCTTCCTGCCGGGATAAGCATTGTACTTGTAATGCACAGCGTTTTTGGGACTTGGGGTTTTTATAAATTATTAAAAAGTGAGGGAGCTGGGGAAACCGGATCATTAATTGGGGGCATTGCATTTGGCTTGATGCCAAAGATTGCGGCGCACTATGGCGCTGGACATGTAACCATGCTTTACGCGTTGTCCTGGACTCCCTGGCTGCTTATGGCAAGCAGAAATGGTAATAGGGCATGGAAAGCCGGAATATTTTATGCCTTTTTATTTTTAGCAGATCCCAGATGGGCTGTTTTTGCTGGGTTGATATGGATTTCATATTATTTTGCGCATAGGCAATATAATGCAAAAGAAGCATTGGTTTTTTATATCAAAGCAGGTGGAATTGCATTTTTACTTGCCTCACCGTTGATTTTGCCGATGATAGAGTTTACCCGGATCTCAACCAGATCAATGATGACCGTTGAGGATATTTTGATGTATTCCCTACCTCCGGAAAAATTATTAGGATTGGTCATTCCTGGAAGCGGGAGTAACCCGGAATGGTTTATGTACCCTGGTGGATTGTTGATGGCCTTATTTATTTTGCAATGGTTTATCAGGGGGTTAAGAAAGGTAAATACTTTCTGGTCAGTTTGGATAGGACTTAGTCTGTTTATCTCTTTAGGCTCCTGGATCCCTGGGGCTGAATGGGTTGCTCAGTTGCCGCTGGTAGCACTGTTGAGAGTACCGTCAAGAGCTTTATTTATTTCGGGAATTGGATTTGCTGCTATTGGAGGTAAATCCTTTGATTGGATAAACCATCATGAAATTTCTAAAGGGGTGATCCGCTCAATCGCTTTCGGTGTATTGATTTTTTCAATATTTTTGGGTGGGGTGCTAGTATTTAATACCAAAACAGGTAATACCAGAATGTTGTGGGGTTTTATATTCCTGGCAATCGCTGCCATTGGCTTGTTTGTAATATCTATGTTTAATAATATAGATGTTATCAAATGGATTACAGTGGGAATCGTTGTGATAGACATGACAGGAGCAGGGTATCTCAGTTATTCCCTAAAATCACCAAAAATGATCGCGGATAACCATTCTGAAATTAGTGAGTATATCGATAATGATAATGATTTATTCCGAATATATTCTCCATCCTATAGTGTTCCTCAGTACCTGGCAGTTAACCGCGCGTTTGAATTAGCAGATGGGGTAGATCCGCTTCAAATCGGATCGTACGTAGAATTCATGGCGAGTGCAACTGGAATTCACGCGGATGGATATTCAGTTACTATTCCGCCATTTAAAACGGGTAGGCCAGATATAGATAACCAGGGTTCGGTACCGGATGTTTTTCTGTTGGACTTGATCAATGTTAAATACATTGTGTCTGAGTTTGAGGTTCAAACGGATGGATTGATTCTGCTGGACACGATTGCGGATAGATATATATATCTTAATGAACAGTATTTACCGCGGGCCTGGGTGCAGGCTGAGGACTTGAGCACTGAAGATCAACAATCTCGGCAGCTGATAGAAAAGGTAAATTTGCTAGATTGGAGGGCCAACCAAATACATTTAACCGCTCAAGGTCCAGGGAAACTGGTCCTATCAGAAATTTATTATCCTGGCTGGATAGCTACTGTTGATGGAGTAAAGCAGGATATTGAACCGGCATATGATATTTTACGCAGCTTACAGATAGAAAACGGCAAACATGAGGTTTACTTTAAGTATCGGCCAATTTCAATTTTTGCCGGGTTAATACTGTCATCTGTTGGATGGATATTAGTCTTATGGCAATATTCAAAAGAAACTCGATAACAAATTATATCAGAAGTAGAAAAAAGGTCTTACTTTTTGCAATTGGGGTCATGAGTTTAACGATGATTCCCTATATTGTTGGTTACAGCACCCAGGGCGAAGAGTGGAGATTTACAGGTTTTGTTATTGGCGTTGAGGATGGCAATTCCTATATTGCTAAGATGTTAGCTGGTTCCAATGGTGCCTGGCTATTCAGAACTCCCTACAGCGCTGAGCACCAGAGGGGCTTTCTTGCCTTTATTCCGTATATCCTTTTGGGAAAACTATCTTCGCAACCCGCGCAACATGATCAGCTAGCAGCTCTCTACCATTGGTTCAGATATTTCAGCGGTATTTTGGCGATTGTCGCTGGATTTGATTTTATATCTTTGTTCATCAAGGAAGAGAAATGGAAATGGTGGGCAATAACGATTTTGGTCTTTGGCGGCGGATGTGGATGGATACTTGTCATTCTAGAACAAAAAAACTTTCTAGGTTCGCTTCCGTTGGATTTTATTTCACCAGAAAGTTTTGGGTTTCTAGGTTTGCTGGGGTTCCCTCATTTGGCATTAGCAAGGGCCTGCTTACTGTGGGGATTTACGGCCTATCTTAATGAATTTCCCGGGTACTTAACAGGAATATTTTGGTTTTTCCTGGGTTTTCTGCAGCCGATTTATGTTGTTGTTGCCTGGTCAATAGTTGTTGTTCATCTTATTTTGATATCAATAGCAGTCTGGAGAAAACAGAGAGGAGGCTTTACCAGGATTTGGGAAGCTGTAGGGAAATTTTATACCAGGGCGATTATTGGATTTATTATTTCTTTCCCATTAATTTTGTATACTGCGATATCATTTTTTACAGATCCATTTCTAAAGACCTGGGCTGCGCAGAACAGCCTGCCATCTCCTCACCTTATACACTATCTGTTTGCCTATGGATTATTTATTCCGTTCTTTATTACTGGTATGAAAATTTTGATTAAAAATGATCCATATAAAGGATATTTAATCGCAGGATGGTTAGCGGCATTGCCTATATTAGTCTCTGCGCCAGTATCGACGCAGCGCAGATTGGCAGAAGGCGTCTGGGCTGCAGCAACAATTACAGTGATCAGTTATTTTGAAAAGAGAAATCGTATAACAATGATTGAAAGAGGATATTTGTATTTAACTTTTCCATCAACTATCCTAATATTTTTGGGAGCCATGGCATCCGCAGGGAACGCATCCACCCCTTTGTTTAGGCCAGAACCTGAAATTAAAGTGTATAACTATCTCGCTGAAAATGCTTCCTCGGGCGCGGTTGTATTAGCCGCGTACGAGTCAGGAAACAATCTTCCAGCCTGGGCGCCGCAGAGGGTTGTTTTAGGGCATGGCCCAGAAACGATGAATAGGGACCTGGTTGAACAGGATATCAAAAAAATTTTCTCGCTTGATTACACAGATATTTTCCGAGAAAAATTATTAAAAAAGTATGATGTTAACTATGTTCTTTGGGGTCCAATGGAGAAGGAGTTGGGAGCATGGAACCCAGCAGGGGCGGATTATTTATGTGAAATATATATTTCAGAGGATTATGCTATTTACCAAACTATGGTAACCAATTAATGAAAAAAATATTACAAAATCCAGCTTTTCCCATAATCCTGGCACCTGTTATCTTGTTTTCCACCCAGTTATTTACTGGTCAGGCTTTATTTTGGGGAACGCCATCTACTCAATTTGTTCCCTGGTGGGAATTTGCCTGGAGGACGATATTGGAGGGTGGGCTTCCCTTGTGGAATCCCTGGGTGGGAATGGGTGCCCCGCTGGCTGCAAATTATCAAACTGCCTTGTTTTATCCGCCTTATTGGATCTACTTAGTATTTTTTACTTTAGGTGGTGTCAAGTTGATGGCCTGGGGTATGACAGTTCTAGTTGTTCTCCATTTAATTTGGGCAGGGATAGGGACTGTCAAACTGCTGGATGAGCTTAAGATTGGCAAACTTGGCCAAGCTGTGGGCGGATTGGCATTTTCATTATCTGGATACCTGGTTTCTAGGGCAGGATTTTTGAGTATAAATGCAGCTGCTGCCTGGATTCCCTGGATCTTAATATTTTCAAAAGGCTTAACAACAAAAAAGAGAAGATATTTCTGGCTGACAGGGTTGGCTATTGGATTTCAATTATTGGCTGGCCATGCTCAAACGGCTTGGTATACAGCTTTGCTAACTGGATTATGGATAACATTTTGGGCAATATACCAGGCTGGCAGAGAACATAAAACCAGAAAGATCCTTTCCTCCTGGAGTAAATTTATAGGTGCCGGCCTGCTCGGAATATCGCTTAGTGCTATTCAGTTTATCCCCACTTTAGAATATTTATTGCAATCTCAAAGATACGGGGAATTAGGATATGCAGAAGCGATGACATATTCATTTTGGCCCTGGCGTTTCCTGACATTGTTAGTGCCGAACCTTTTTGGTAATCCG
>CAZHHT010000006.1:0-13385 GCA_964532455.1 uncultured Anaerolineales bacterium | reverse complement strand
GGGGTATGGCAATTATTGGGAAGATGCGGTATATTTGGGGCTTTTACCGATTGTCATGGCCATAGGAATAATTGTCAAATCATTTAAAAAGAACGATGGAAAACCAGAATTAAATAGCCGAATTAAGAAAGATTCTCACCGAGAACTTGTGAGGTTTCTGGCTTTTGTTACCCTTTTAAGCTTTTTATTTGCGCTTGGTAAAAATACACCAATATTTCCATTCCTTTATCGCAATATTCCCAGCTTCGATATTTTTCAGGCACCAACTAGATTTACAATCTGGGCCGAGATTTCGTTAGCGGTATTGGCAGGCATAGCCATTGATCGTTTTCGTCGTCCACAAGGAAGAAGCTTATACTGGACTCGATTGGCGGCAGCTGGATGCTTTGCCATTACTGCAGGTTCAGTGATTGCCTGGATTTACTTTGGGGAGATTAATTTAACTTTTATCAAATCCACCGGAAAAGCAGGCTTGATTGGATTGATATTTACGCTGGCAATATTATTTATACCCGAGGAAAACCAGAGTAGGAATAGGGATATCTGGAACTATATTTTGGTGGGATTGGTAGGTATCGATCTACTTGTAGCAGGTTGGGGTTTAAATCCCGGCATTGGCCTGGATTTTTACCGTATTACTTCAGAACAGGAAAAACACTCTAGAATATTTATGTACGAAAGTGTCGAATATGATCTGAAATTTCGCCAAATTTTTACATTTGAGTCATTTTTATCAAAGAAAGGTTGGGAAGAAATGTATGATTACTCACTTCCAAACCTGAACATGCTGCAACGGATTGAAATGGTAAATAATTTTGATCCGATTGTACCCGGCAAATATCAAACCTGGATGGAAGAGATAAACAAACAAGATTTGATAAAGAATGAACAGCTTTTAAAATTAATGAATGTTGGGACAATAATTGAGAGAGACAGTTCGGGAAAAATCTCCCATAAATTCACTTCCAATTCAGAAGATAGAAAGCTGTGGCTTGTTGGTTGTGCCTTAGCAGTAGCAGAAGATGATGAAGCATTAAACTTAATTATTGAAGGTAAAGTGAACCTGGAACAGAAGATTATTTTTGAAAATTCTTACCAGGGAACGATTTTCCCCTGTAATAAAACTAAGGGAGCAATTACCATCCTTGAAGAAAAACCAGGTTATTTAAAACTAAACGTCAATTTAGAAGAAGGGAGCTGGATATTTTGGTCTCAGGTATGGTATCCAGGATGGCGGGGGGAGATCGATGGCAAACGGGTTGATGTACAACAGGCGAATTATTTATTTCAAGCGGTTTATTCTTCGGCAGGAAATCATGAAGTTGAATTTTCATACCGGCCTGATTCCTATATTTGGGGAGCCGGCTTTTCGGCAGTTGGGGTTGCGGCAGTCACAGGCGGCTTAATAAGGACGAGAAAGAAAAAAATCAAGACTCAAGCTCAGAAACCGAAGCTCTGAGACGCAGAGCTTGGTGCATCTTGTCCATATCTCCTGGTAAGTAGAATGCGCCGAAAACAAGGATTGCTGCGGTTACTAGCCAAGAGGCGAGGCTGATGGATAGCAGAGCTGTTTCAAGGGAATACTTTTGACCGATTGCTCCAGCAATTAATGGGGCAAATGCCGAGCCAAGGTTGCCGATAAAATATTGAATGGATGTTGCAGTGCTGCGGATCTCGGGCAGAACAACATCATAAACAGTAGACGCAATATTTGGAGAAGCAAGAGGGATAAAGAAACACGTAATAGCTAATAAGATCCTGAAAGTTTCAACATTTTCATTGGGTACGTTGAGGGTAATAGTCATAAAGAAAGCTCCAAAAAGCACGCCAGCGATGGATACAAATAACCTGCCGCGGGAATTTTTGGAATAGGCGGCATCGCCTAAAAAACCGCCTGCGAAATACCCAGCTCCAATCAGCAACACTGCAGGGATCATGATAGACGAAATGTTTTGGGAAGTGTAGTTTCTTTCGACTTCTAGATATCTAAAAGACCAGAATGTGATTACCTGCCAGGGTAATACGCCAATAAATCCCTGCAAAAAGAGATAACGAAGCGTGGGAATCTTAATCAAATTCATCAACTGAGCAAGGTCAAAACGCGCCACTTTTATTTCAGACAGCGATTTCAGCTCTGGTTCACTGGATCCGCGGGGAATATCCTTAACGCCGAAATATATCAGGGCGGACAAAATCAAACCAAGCATCCCAGTCAGGATGTATATCATTCGCCAGCCAATTGTTGGACCGAAATTTAGGGCAAGGAGCAAGCCGAGAAGATAGCCAAGGGGTATGGAAAGTTGTAAAAAACCGAAGATACGGCTTCTTTTATCCGGCGGAAAGTAATCTGAAGTCAAACTAGCGATACCGGGGTAACAGGAATCATCGATTCCTGTTGAAGCGCGGGATATTAAGAAAAAACGTGCAGTGGGAGCGATAGCGCTGAACCAGGTAGTAATTCCCCAGAGAAGGGAAGCAAGAGCCAGTAATTTTGGCCGGGCGAAACGATCATATAAAAAACCCCAGATTGGGTAGAAGATGCTGCCAAGAATTAATGATCCGGTTATAATCCCTCCCATTTTAACTGTGGACAAATTAAACTCAGTCATTATTAATGAGGTGAGTGGACCGATCAACAATCGATCTGTCTGATGAAGCAGCATGAACAAGAAGAAAATAGCAACAGCAATCCAGCGTTGGCGATTTCTTATTTTCATCATTGGAGAGAAGCAGGTGATAAGTGAATTTGATTGTTAATCGATTAACTCCAAATAGATTCGCTTGTTCTCACGGCCTTTGCTTTTGTAATTGGGGATATTAATTCTGCCCACCTCGGAAGTATTTTTGACATGAGTCCCGCCATCAGCCTGAAGGTCTAACCCTTCAATTTCAACTATCCGAATTTCATCAAGTTGTTTAGGGAGAAGGTTGACTTTAGTCCGGATTAGGTCTGGAATATTTAAGGCTTTCTCGCGGGATATATTTCGCCAGGAAACCGGACGGGCATTTTCGATTTCCTTATTAACAGATTCTTCAATACGGGATACTAAATCTTTGCCCAAGGAGGCAAACTCGAAATCCATTCTTCCTTTTAGCGGAGTCATGTTTCCGCCAGTGACCGAGGCGACATAATCCCGAAATATCACACCGCAAAGAATATGCATCGCAGTGTGAGTGCGCATAAGCTGGTAACGATGATCCCAATTTATCTCACCCGTGAGTGAGGAGCCGATTTCTGGAAGCGGATCCGATAGAGCTAGAATATGGATTAGCTGCCCACCAACATTTTTAATTTTTTCGACTGGCGATTTAAATGTTTGGTAGGAAACGGTGCCTTTGTCACCAGGTTGTCCACCACCTCCGGGGAAAAAGGCAGTTTGGCTAAGGATCACGCCGTGAATTTCTTCGTTCAGGGAGACTGCTTCGGCAATGAATTTTCTCTGGTAGCTGTCGGTGTGATAAAGTCGAGTTGTCATTATTTTTTTATTGCTCCGTAGAGGAAACGAGAAAGTGCGCAAATTTCGCTATAATGCCCCCGAATTTTAGGTAAAGAGATAAATGCCTGGGACGGGATTCTTTTTTCCGGTGGGTAACTGAGATTTACCTGAAAAGGTAAACTAGATCAGTCCAAGTTCTTTACCAACTTTTTCAAAGATCGTAAGAACTTGATCAAGCTGTTCGTCAGTATGAGTTGCCATATAGCTTGTACGCAGCAGTTGTCTACCAGGAGGAGTTGCGGGAGACAAAATCGGATTTACAAATATGCCATTGTCAAAGAGCTGTTTCCATGTTTTTAGGGTCAATAAATCGTCACCGATAATAATCGGGATTACTGGGGTTTCCGATTTACCTATATCAAAACCGAGTTTTTTGTATTCTCGACGCATTGTTTGGCCAATATGATTAACGCGCTCAATTCGTTCAGGTTCTCGTTTAATTATATTCAGTGCAGCTAAAACAGCCGCTGCGTTGGGCCCCGGAATACTAGCGCTGAAAATCAGTGAACGTGCATGATGTTTTACATAGTGGATTACGTCCTCGTCTCCCGCGAGATAGCCACCGATAGAAGCAAAAGATTTACTGAAAGTTCCCATGATTAAATCTACATCATCAACCAATCCAAAATGGGCTGCGGTTCCTCGTCCGCCCCCTAAAACGCCGACAGCGTGAGCATCATCGATCATTATTCGGACGTCAAATTTTTTGCACAAAGGAACTATTTCAGGAAGTGGAGCAATGTCCCCTTCCATGCTGAACAAACCATCGACGACAAGTAATTTGCCGGCATCGGTTGGCAATCGAGACAATTTTCCTTCCAAATCAGAAATGTCATTATGGTGATACCGAATCATTTCTCCATAGCTTAGCCGGGCTCCATCCACAATGCTGGCATGGTCTTCTCGATCGAGAATGACATAATCATTACGGCTTACAAGGGCGCTGATTGTTCCAAGATTAACCTGCATTCCGGTTGAAAAGACCAGAGCGCAATCTTTTTGAACCCAGTCAGCCAATTCAGCTTCTAACTTCACATGAAGTTCGAGTGTTCCGTTTAGAAATCTTGAACCGGTGCAACTGCTTCCAAATCGGGATATTGCTTTTCTGGATGCTTCCTGCACCTCTGGGTGGGTGGTCAGCCCCAGGTAATTATTTGATCCGCACATGATAAGGCTATTGCCGTTATATTCAGCTACAGTCCCTTCACTTTCAGAAAGTGGAATGAAATAGGGGTATAGACCAATTTTTTGGACATCGCGTGCAGTGGAATAATTTTTGCATTTTTCAAATAAATCCATTTTACCTTCCTTAATAATAAAATTGTTAAATTGCCTTTATAAGATAAAAAATAAAGAGAATTTTCTAGGGGAGGACGAGGTTTAGCTGTTTATAAAAAGCTGACAAGAAACCCCGGATTTGCCAATTGCTTGACACAGTTATACCATTATGTTAGCCTTTTTTTAGAAAAATCGAGTGTTAGTTATCCAATAATTTTTTCAATGGAGTGTGGCAATTGGCATCTTCCAAATCTCAACAGCTTGTTGAGGAATTAAAAAAATTACAAGTTTCTTCACCTGATATCCAAGCGTCCGCGATTGTGAGTTCAGATGGATTAATAATAGCTTCTGCACTTCCTCATAATGTTGAAGAAGACAGAGTATCAGCAATGTCTGCTGCCATGTTATCTCTGGGCGAACGGATTTCAATAGAATTAAGGCGGGGGAATTTAGATCAGGTATATATTCGGGGCGATAATGGATATGTTATGTTAATGGCTGTGGGAGAAGATGCTGTATTGACTATATTAGCTGGAGTAAAAGCAAAATTGGGATTGATTTTTCTTGATATAAAGAGAACTGCTGAAACACTCGAGGAATTAATCTAAGGGGTTGAGCAAACTTATGAAAATCATACCGGAAAGTGGGTATTACAATTCAAATAAATTTGCCAGAATATTAATTGAATCTATCAAGGAAATAACAGGTAAAAATGGTGTTAACGCTGTTTTGAACTATTCAAATTTATCATCACTAGTTGATAATTACCCTCCTGATAATATGGACCGAGCGTTTGATTTTGCCCATTTCTCGATGATTATTAAAGCACTAGAAGAAATCTATGGGAAACGGGGAGGTCGGGGATTGGCGTTGAGAGTGGGTAGAATAACTTTTGACGATGTTTTAAAAGATTACGGCGCATTGGCAGGTGTAGGTGACCTGGCATTTCGTGTGCTGCCGATTCAGATGAAAATTTTAATTGGTTTACAAGCAATGGCAAAGATATTTTCTGAAAAGAGCGATCAAATCTCGTCAGTAGAAGAGTTAGACGACAGTTATTTATATAAGATCGAGCAGTGTCCGGTATGTTGGGGAAGAAAGGAGGAAGAGCACCCTGTTTGTTTCTATATGGTCGGATTGCTTCAGGAAGGTCTCCACTGGGTTTCCGGCGGAAAAGAATTCCGCATCAACGAATCAAAATGCATCGCCTCAGGTGATGATATCTGTGAATTTACCATCTATAAACAACCCATACAATAAAAGGGATATTTAACGAGGATAATTGTGGTTAAAACATTCATCGTTGTTCCAACATACAACGAAAAAGACAACTTACCAATACTTATTGAGTCATTGTTTAAATTAAATATTGGAGATCTCCATATTTTGATTGTAGACGATAATAGCCCAGATGGGACAGGGCAAATAGCTGACGAAATTATAAAAAAAAATCCCGATAAGGTATCAGTTCTTCACAGAAAAGGAAAACTTGGCTTAGGCACAGCGTATATAACAGGTTTTAAACATTGTCTAAAACGGGGTGCAGATCAAATTGTTCAAATGGATGCGGATTTTTCTCACAATCCCAAAAAAGTGACAGAGCTGATTGAGCGATTAAAAGAATCTGACATGGCTTTAGGATCTCGCTATGTAAGAGGAGGAAGCCTCGACGAAAATTGGGCATTTTGGAGGAAAGGACTGTCATCGTTTGGGAATTTATATATCAGGATGATTCTAAGGATGCCGATAAGGGATGTTACAGGGGGATTTAGGGCCTGGAAGCGGAAAACATTAGAGGGTATACCGCTAGAGAGGGTTAAATCTCAGGGATATGCATTCCAAATAGAAATGGCTTACATAACTCATTTAATGGGTTACTTCATCTCGGAAGTACCCATTTATTTTGCCGATCGATCTAGAGGGGATTCAAAAATGTCACTTAAAATTCAAATCGAAGCTGCAAGAAGAGTATGGTCTATACTTTATGAATACAGAGATTTAAAAAGAATCTAGAAGGTATCATCAGCAGCCGTTAGATATAATTATTTGGTAATTATTTTCAGGCGAGGGGGAAAACTCAGTCTAGGGCTCCATGCGTTCAAGAATGCTGTACAAAAGCTCCAGCAAAGAGTTTTTAACTGACTCTTTGTCGGTTGCTACGCAGGGAAGGAGTTTTACTTCTGGTGAAAGACGCAAGGCTATCCTCATATCTGAAGTTTCCCACGCATCTGGAAGATCCTGTTTATTAGCAGTAACTACATAAGGTGTTGGGGCATAGGCTCTAAAGGTTTCTAGAATACGCCTTGCTTCACGGAAAGTTTCCGGACGGGAGCTGTCGACCATTACAACAAAACCTAACATTCCCTCAGATAGAATTTCCCACATGAAGTCAAACCGTTTTTGACCGGGTGTTCCGAAGAGATAAAGAACAAGATCGTCATCAACGGTGATCCTGCCAAAATCCATGGCGACGGTTGTGGTTTCTTTAATCCTTTCTGATTCAGAGGAAATCTTTCGTTCAGTAGCAACAACATCAATTTCGCTGACAGTTTGAATAAACTGTGTTTTTCCTGAACTGAACGGACCGGTGACAACCATTTTAACGGTTTGCATAGGGCGCTTCCCTTTGGGGCGATAGTAATTAAAACGTAGAACTTATAAAGATTTGATTCTCGTAATTAGACGATTAACAAGTGACTTCTGCTCGTCTGGGCTTTCAACGGGCAAGGTAGAGATTTTTGGAGATGGTGGTTCAGCTCCTTCAGGGCGAACAATCTCAACTAAACCTGCCTGGATGAGGCTGTAAACAATTCGCCTAAATTCAAATCCGTTTAATTTTGTTGTGCGTGCGATCTGGCGCATAGAATTTTTAGGATTAATAAAAGAGACAACCCGCCATTCTTTTACGCTGAGATTTACATTCCTGATGTTAGTTCCCGGGTTTTCTGTAAATTTCAATGCCATGTCAAGACTGGGAATCTCGTCTTCCAATCGTTCTTTTTCCTGAAGCTGACGGGAACCTTCGATAATTATGTTTTCGAGATTGATGAGTAGAGATATCTTATCGGGGGAAGGTTTTAGGTTATTTTCAAATTGGAAAATTCCTTCAGACCAGGTAAAAAGATCTTTGGCCGTGGAGACAAATTCATGTTTTAAGCTGACTAATATTTCATACTGAGTAACGTAATTGGAATTGATTAGCATCAAGCCAAGCTCTTTATCGCCAATATTTTCAGCCCGGTTTTTGATTACCCGGTATTGTTTGTCAGTAAGTTTATTTGTCCGCACCAGGACTGCAGCCAAGCCATTATCGTTCCTGCTGTTTTGCGCATAGCAAAGTTTTCCACCTTCAAAGGAGAGCAGGGCGTCTTTGTCGAGACCGTGAACCTGAAGGGTTCCGGTTTTTTTTGCCAAGCTAATAAGATTCAAAAGCTGTGAAAAAGAAAAATCCCTTAGATTGCCTTTTAATGCCATTAATGCCCCAATAATATCGTTTGGATTAATAAGGGATTATACAGTCAAGAGGGATATACGTCAAACATATAGCCCAAAATTACAGAATTGTATGAATAAATAATTAACCCAGAAATAAACAAATAGAATGGTAATTAAACTCTGTGCGTTATGACCACGGGAGCGGCTTATCTTGACAGTGAATGGATCTCTGTTTATAATTTTCCGCAGTTACAATTCCCCGGTAGCTCAATGGTAGAGCGATCGGCTGTTAACCGATAGGTTGCAGGTTCGAGTCCCGCCCGGGGAGCTCAGGACACCTTCTAGTCAGAAGGTGTTTTTTGTTTACAGGTCAATTAATCTGTTATGTAATTAAACTTTTCCCTCTAATAAATTTAGAGCTCTACGGCTTCTGAATTTCAACCAGGCTGCCTGACTAGCCATCCCCAGAGAAAAGCCTAAGGCGCCGATATATAATCCCGGTAGATTGATCAGATATATACCAAAAATATAGGTAATTATTGTTACGGTGAGGAATATAAATACCGCTTCTGGAATGCCACGAGTTTTTCCAGAATGAAGGATAATCCCCTGATACCAACTTTGAAATGCATTTGCACCAGGAATTAACAAACTGAACCACAAAGCTGTATTAGCGAGCGGAATCAACGAAGCGGGCAAGGCTGTAATGTATTTAAACCAGACAGTTGATAGCGGGGTTGCTGTAATCAGGAACAGTAAACCAGTGGTTAGCGATACTAAAACCAAGACGAAATTTCTGAGACTGGAGTAAGAATTTGGTTTGTCAATCAAGATTACAACAACCTCATTATAGGCAACACCAACTGAGCGGAAGATAAATAGCAATCCCGAAAGAACAGGCCATACTGCGAGAGAATCCAGCGCGCGCGGCATCCTGCTGAGAGCAGAACTGATCAGGGGTTGCGAAAGAAGTGTAATAAGAGAGGTCAAAGCAAGTGGTATATAGTATTGAAAAAAAACCTTCCTTGACAATTCGGGTTTGATTTCCGCTAAGGGCATAAGTTGGTTCTTAATCACTGGCTTCACTTTTATCCCGATATAAACAGCTTCACATAAGACTCCTGCAGAAACTGCTGTTGTGGCCACTACGATCCCGGGTATTGTCCCAGCCAAGTACCCGATAAGTAGAACAATGATGTTAGCGGATAATCTGACTGAGGTTCCCTTTCCTACCGTCACAGAATGGCCAAGTCGAATCAATACCCCTTGATTAAATCTCCTGTAGGCGATTGACCAGGTCCAGGGAAGCATGATTGCCAGGCCTAAGCGGGCAGGCGAGATTATTTCTGCTGGAGACCATATCAATTTTTCAACAACAAAGAAATAAATAGGTGTGCCTACAACCAGGATATGAAGACCAGTCAGCACGGCAGATGCAGTATGCATGAATCGGCGAATCTTAGTGTAAGATTTCCAGTCTTTGCATAAGGCAGTCGAGGCTGCCAGCAGCATAATAATTGGGGCTTCAATGATCAATGCAAGGGGGAAAACAATTCCGCCATAAGCAGCTAAATTGATCTTTGGATCTGGCAAGCGGGCAACAATCGCGCTCAAGACTGGTAACTCAAGTGCCATGAGAAACCAGCTGACGGCAAGAGGCCACCAGGTTTTATATATTTGTTTGAAGGTTAATTCTGATTGATTGAACACGTTTAATTATTCATTGGCTTTAACTACTGGAATTAATCTTAAAGCCGGAATTGATAATAAGGCCGCAGCTGAACTGATGAGATAAGCTGTCTTTAAACCAAAATGGTCTCCGACATATCCAACAACTATCAACATTAAAGCGTTAGACAATAAGCTTATCAGTAAGTAAACACTATTACCGGTAGCCCTGTGATTTTGGAAGTGATCCTGTACCAGGGTAAGGAATAAGGTGCTAGTCGAGAGACTGAAAAAACCCAGGATCACAAGAAAAGGAATGACTAACAAACCAGAGACTTGGAGAAAGAAAGGTAGCGTTATTGACGAGATCAACATAGAGATGTTGATGCTCTTGCGTCTGCCGATTGTATCGCTTAATGGCCCAATAAATAAAGCGCCTATTACGCCTGAAAGCGCTAGGGTAGACAGGGCAGCTCCAGCCATCCATAAAGGAGCACCTGATTGAACCATGTATATTGGCAAATAAGTATTTAATGATGCGGTTAACGTGCTTCGGAGGATTAATACCAGAGAAAAGGGAATGAAAAATTCTTTGAAGACGGGTATTGCAGATCTTAAGGAATGTTTTTTAGATGGCTTGAGATCAAATCTTTTGAATTGAAAATAAAGCACAATGCTGGCAGCCCACCCGAGAATTGCCAGTCGATATATTCCTGGCAAACCCCAATATGCAGCTGCCCAAACAACCAGAAGAGGACCGATTGTCCTGCCTAGCCCACCGCCGGCCATGAACAGGCTCAGGCCAAATCCTTTCCTGTTTGAAGAGGCGCTGGCTACCAGCCCCGGGGAAGCTGCATGGAACATTGTAGAACTGAAACCAGCAAAAAACAAAACCAGTGCAAGCGAATAGACATTTGGTGCTAAACCGAGCAGACTCATCAAAGTGGCAGTGATAGCCGGTGAGAGAATTACAAAATATTTGGCGCCTGATTTATCAGCAAAATAACCAATAAATGGATTAAGGATTGAGGGTATTCTGGAAAAAGTTGTGATGAAACCAACTGAAGTTAGCGAAAGTGAAAGATTATCGATTAGAGTAGGGAGGATCGGAGGCAAAAATGAGGTAAACAAATCATGAAAAAAATGGCCCCCTGCTACTATATAGATCTGTTCAGATGGCGAGGTGTCGGGAGTGGTTTTGGAATTCATAAAAGTTAGATGAAGATAAATATCGGTTGAAAATGAATTTTAGCCAAAAAATCATAAAGCACCCAGTCGGGTGCTTTATTTAATATTTAACGGTTGCTAAAGGTCAGTCATTGTTGAGAACAACTTCGTAAATTTTAACGTGACCTTTACGACCCTTGACAATGATAGAATCAAGTTTTTTCATTTGGTACTTTTCTGAGGCGGCTTTGTAAATCTCTTCACCTACTACAATCCGGTTGGGACCTGCAAAGGGATTCATGCCCTTGGCAACATTGACTAAGTCACCAAGAACTGTGAATTCAACCCGTTCACTGGTTCCAACATAACCCACAACTGCCCGACCTGCTTTTACGCTTAACCTCAAATTTAGAGGTTGTTCAAATTCATCCGACAGGCCATTCATTCTTTCAAGGATGGCGACACTGGCTCCTACTGCTTTTCGTTTGTGATTTTGACCGTCATCGGACATCCCAAAGACAGACATAACCCCGTCCCCCAGGTAACGGACAACACCACTGAATTCAAAGATAATATTTGTGATCTCAAAGTAATAATTGTTCAGAAGTTTACCGAAATCTTTGGCTCCCATGCTCTCTGCTAGTCCGGTAGAGTTTGTTATATCTGCGAAAAGAACAGAAATTTTGCGTTCTTTTAATCCAGGCAAAGTTCCGTGTAAATCGTAGTCCCTGAGCACGTAATCAACTTCCTGGGGAGAGACAAATCGCTGGAACATTTGGCGTAAACTTTGTTCCTGCTGTACTTTATTGAGTAAATTCACCCGCTGGATTGTTAAAGCTGACTGGTGACTGATTGCGATAGCGACCTGGAGGTCTGTATTTGTAAATGGGAGAGCATCAAGTCTTGATTTATACATATAAATCAATCCAATCACATCGTTTTCAGTCATGATTGGAACGCAAAGGGCGGAGCGGATTTTAAGCAGTGTTGCGCTTTCACTGTCAGATCTGGCATTGCTTTGAGCCATATCCGGAATAACAACAGCTGATTTTTCTGTGATGGCTGATTGAGCAAGAGTTGACGGAAAACCAAATTCTTCCATCTTGTCAAATTGCTCTTTGATAATTACTTTACATTTGTCTGCACCCATTGCCTGTTTCATCAAAAAGGCAATTTCTTCAAGACAATCAGACAGGTTCATAACTGTATTTAGCCGTTCTGAGATCTGGTACATCAACACCGTATGGTGATCAAGCGCTTCAAGCAGACGCTCACGGGTAAATTTCTGCGGTCCTTTTACAGTATCAAGGGGTTCGTCTGTTCCCCTGATGACTACATTGATGGTTGAGCTGCCTATACGGATCATATCAAGATGTTGTAGTCGATAAGTGTAAGATAAGCGACGACGGTTGATATAAGTTCCATTTGTACTTGAGAGATCCTGCAAAAGGGCAGTGTCTGTACTCCGGTTGTAATCAATCCGGGCATGCTGCCGGGAAGCAGACGGTTCAGCGATGACAATATCATTGTTGGGGTGTCTGCCTATTGTATTACCACCCGGCTTAAGAGTATATTTCTGAGGTTCTTTACCTGGAACGCGAATTGTTAACAACCACATAGAAATTAACCTCAACAGCAGACAAATTTATTTTGGTACTTGTAATTATAACTCAGTATCTAAGTTGTCCAGAGTATAAAACCTACAAATTTAATAATTAGAGCAATAAGAAAAATAATCAAAAGGCAAACACAACGGTATAGACCAATATAGTTGGATATGTTCAAAGTAGTCAACGTTAAGGACCATAATTACCGCCTGCTTTTTAATCGGATTAATACAGGGGCTTTATTGCAGGTTGATCAAATTGATTGCATTATCAACCTGGTTGTAGTTTACGCAAGCGATAAGCTTGCTGGTTCCTCTTCTTAATAACTCCCGGCAAAATCAATAAAATTCATTGGATAACCGGCTTTATGCAGCGTTTTTATTACTGTATTAGAGTCTTCTAGAATCGCTAAGATCATTTTCATATAAATTGTGATTCGGGAGTGAGTAGAATCTTTTTCTTCAGAAAACGGAATTTGCTCACGAATGAGGGCTAATCAGCTTTCGAATTTATCATCCTCTAAACCTGCCATTAAGGTTATTATACTGCCGGCGCAAAAACCTGCAGTAGAGGCTAATTTTGTAACCTGGCCCCGGGAATCAAGCAGAGTCTTGGAAACTTGTTCGCTTAGGCTCGCTGGCATGATTGCGAGCATCATTTTCATTTTTAATTATTCCTCGTAACGATCTGAGCCTGAGGTGAAAATAGTAGCTCCACCATGTATGATATCTTG
>CAZHHT010000005.1:0-47525 GCA_964532455.1 uncultured Anaerolineales bacterium | reverse complement strand
CGATTCCAGATGCGAGAGCGCTTTCCGGTCGTTGCCTTAACCATAGTATCTAATGTATCTGCTTCCTGGTTAGGTAGAGAGCTGTCAAGAATCAGGTTCAAATCGTCAATATCTATCTTTCCCAAGAAAATATATTCATCTGGACCTATCACCTGGTAAATAGTTTCTTCCGCATCATATTCGTCTTGAATTTCCCCGAAAATTTCCTCGATGATATCCTCCAGAGTAACCATGCCGGCTACCCCACCGTATTCGTCGACCACTATCGCCAAGTGTACGTGCCTTTTCCTCATATCAGCCAATAGTTCATTGATCACTTTGGTTTCTGGTACAAAATAGGCGTTGCGCATTAATTCAGTGATTCCGCCGTGATATTCTCCGTTACCCGCTACCTCCAGGAGGTCCTTGGCGTAGAGGAAACCAACAATATTATCTACTTTTTCCTGGTAAATCGGGATCCTCGAGAATCCAGATTCTCCAAATTGTTTCACTGCTTCGGAAAATGAAACGCTCGCTTCCATTGCCAATATATCGATCCGGGGAACCATGATTTCACGGGTTAATGTATCATCCAATCGAAAAACCGAATGGATCATTTTTCTTTCCTCTTTTTCAAGAATGCCATCCTTATGGCTTTCGTCCACCAGGCTTATCAGCTCTTCTTCACTAACCTGATCCAATTTCTTTTGAGCTTCTTCTAAATCCCTGGTAAACAAAAATAGAAGGGTAACCAATGGAGAAACAAGACGATTGATAATCCAAATACCGCCGCCTATCTTTAACGCCCAGTCCTCCGGGTCCTTAACCACGCTCATAGAGGCTACCCATTCCAGAACTGCCAGAAGCAGCGCCCCTCCTAAGAGTGAGAGGTAATTCCACCAGGGCCAATCCAGGGAAGTACCATGGTTGAGAAGTAGAAGCAAAAAACCTGCCGCAATAAAACGGGCCATCATCTGGACAATCTTCAGCCCAGAATCCACTCGGGAATAATTTTCCAGAAGCGAATGAACCCGGTCAGCCTGCCGTGATTTTTCCCAGAAGTTTTGAAGTTGGCGGCTGAAGTGGATCTTTCCAATTACTGAACGGGCAGCAGATAAAAACACGTCCAGAACCAACACTAAAATCAATATAAATGCGGATATCGTGGTCATAAAGTTATTCTTTCTTCTTTTTCGCTATTTTTCTGGCTGGAATACCCACCACAACAGTGTCAGGCGGAACATCCTTCGTTACTACAGAACCTGCACCGGTTGAAGAGTTCTCCCCTAGCTCTAGCGGTGCAACAAGCATTGAATCACTACCGACAAAAACCCCATCTTTAATGACTGTTTGATGTTTCTTATTGCCATCATAGTTGCAGGTAATGGTTCCAGCTCCAATATTTACATCCTTACCAATTTGGGCGTTTCCCAGGTAGGAAAAATGGCCCACCTTGGTTCCTTCACCCAAGTAAGAATCTTTTATCTCTCCGAAATTTCCGATATGGACTCCCGGACCGATATGGGCGCCTTTCCGCAGGTGGCTGAATGGACCAATATCTACTCCATTTTCTACTTTAGACTCCTCAATCACTGAAAACTCAATCTCACAGAAATCTCCGATTTGACTCATGAAGATCCTGGTATCTGGGCCAATCAGGCAGTTATTACCAATTGATGTATCACCTTGAAGAAACGTATTGGGTAGAATCACTGTGTCCTGACCAATTTTTACTCCCGGCTCAATATATACTGTATCCGGATCGACCATGCTGACTCCCGATAGCATTAACTCCTCATTGATTCTCCTGCGAAGAATTTTTCCAGCTTCTGCCAAATGAACCCGTGTATTTATACCAATGAGTTCCTCAGGATCCTCAGCAAGTACAGCTTCTATGTATTGATCCTGGTTTTTTGCCAGCGCTACCAAATCAGTAAGATAATATTCCCCTTTGGGAGATAATGTTAATTTCTTCAAGTTTGCCCACAGCCAATCCGCGCTAAAACAATACATACCGGCATTTAATTCAGTGACCTCCAGCTGCTCTGCAGAGGCATCTGCCTCCTCAACAACTGCTTGGATATTCCCATCTGAATTTCGAATTACTCTGCCAAAACCTCTGGGATCTTCTTCATGAACCGTTAACAAGGTCATCGGCCCTGGATTAGACTTCTGGGTATCAATTAATTGCTGTAGTGTCCGGGTCCGGACCAACGGCATATCCACGTAAGTGACCAGGATTAGATCAGATTGACCTTTTAGGAGTGATTCCGCCTGACTGACAGCATGACCTGTGCCAAGCAATTCATCTTGCTCAACATAGCGCAGGTTCTCCCCCAGAGCCTGGCGAATTTGTTCAGCGCCATACCCCAGGACTACTACAGGATCATTTTTCACCAGGGGAGCGGCAGATCCCAAAACATAGTAGATAATCGGTTTTCCCATTAAGGAATGCAGGGGTTTAGGAAGATCTGAGTTCATTCTTGTCCCTTTTCCTGCAGCTAATATTACAACATCAGTCACCATAAAAATTCCCTTTTACTCTAGTTTTCATCCTGGTGAAGATTATCGAATTCCAGAATCCCGGCAGCTGATAACCAAAATAGCGAGCAGGGCGCATAAAGACAGCCTAAGCTCGCATGGTTTATTTTCTCATTGTTCTCTTCAGGAGGGTCTTCTTCAATCCCGGATATCATAATTCAAAGGCAGTACAGCTGGGGAGCCTGGACTCGAACCAAGATTAACGGCTCCAAAGGCCGCTGTGCTGCCAATTGCACCACTCCCCAACGTCAGCGAAGGCATTGTATCATAGGATAATTTTACTGACAATGGAAACTGGTTTTACCTGCCCTAGACAGCAATCAGGAAGTAATATTATCTCCCCCGGGAACAAAACCAAGTTTTTGAGCTTGCTCAAAAGATAATGAATCGGGATTATCAATTCGTTGAATTTCTGTTTCCAGCGTTGCTGCCTTCCAGAACTCATGCACTTTACTTTCATCAAAATTGTCGGATTCAAGTTCTTGTTCCGCGGCCTTGTTTTCCTTTTTGGGAGCCGGTTTTGCTTTTGTTTTTGCAGATCCGTTTGCTCCCTGTTCCTTTTTCATGGGAAGTTCAGCTTTTACTGGTGTTTTCTTTTTTACATTATCAACTTTTGTGTCTTTGGCGGAATTTTTTGTATTGACCGCCAGTGTTCCCGTTAGACCCTGGATTATCTGGGCGACTTCCTGGATAGCCAGATCCAATGTTGTCAGCACCCAGCTTAGGTCATTATTCTGGGTCACTGGATTGGTTATGATCATCATTCCGTATTCCGAATCAATGTGAGACCAGAATAGATCATACTTTTCCCCTGAAAAGTACCACACACTCTCGGGTTTATCCTTCCCTAAAAAACTGGAAATTTTGGTGGTTATACTGAATGTTTGCAGCAGCAGCGGCATCACATGGGTTTCATAAATAGTGTCTGGAACAACCCCGGTTTCTGCTGAAATAATCCCTGTCCTCTCAATGACTAAGATCGATATCGCCCCTAATTCTCCCCGCAAATCTGCGATTCTCTCTGTAACATTTTCATCCAGGTTTTGTTTGGTTAATTTTTGCAGTGGTTCCGGATCATTTTCCACTGGATCTAAACCCATTGTACGGCGAACAGCATTTAAAAATTCCGGCATCTTTAGCGGTTTAAAGAAAAATGCTTCTGCCCCGACATCGGCAATTTCCTGGTGAATATCTTCCTCTTCCATTCCTGTGATTAAGATTACCTGCATGTCGGGGAAGGTGTACTTCAGTTTTTTATATAATTCAATACCGGATAATCCCGGAAGGCCAATATCAGCGATTAATAGATCGATCCCCGTGCCCACGACCTCCACGATCGCTTCTTCACCAGAGGGAACATCGACCAGGTCCAGATCCACTTCTAATGCCTCGAGATTCGCCCGCAATGCGGTGCGAATCTCTTGATGGTCATCAACAATCAATACTCGGAATTTATCCGCCATGTAGGAATTGTAACATGCGGGGTCAGCCGCTATCACCTTGAAAGGGGAATTTTACCTTGCAGTTTTATTAGGATATTAAATAATGTTCACAATGGTTTTTGGTTATTACCTCTTGGAAGGGGCAAAATCGGATCTTCCAGCTCCAAGCTTTGGATGAGATTCTCCCACTCTTGTCATCAAATAAACATCATCCCGGATAGCTAAAACCAGTCCATGTATACTTATTAATGTCTGATCAGAAAGTTATCATATCGTTCATTTGATATAATTTTAACTATGCCCAGACAAACTCCTGTGGACCGATCCATACATATTAAATCCTATTTGATTCCGGGTTTAACCCTGGTGCTGATAACTATCCAGCTGCTTTTTCCATTTAAGGGTTGGGCGATCCTTACATCTGGCTTCGGAGGAATCTGGCTGCTCGCTTATCTTTGGGTAAGAAGTTTAAAAAAGAACCTCTCTCTAGAGAGAGAAATGCGATTTGGATGGATGCAAACTGGCGATCACCTTCAAGAACATATCTCAATCGAAAATAACAGTAGGTTTCCAGCTATTTGGGTACGGGTTATCGACCACTCTAAAATGCCCGGTTACAGCATTGACACCGTGGTTTCTGTCAACAGCCAATGGTATTTTCATTGGTATACTCATGGGGTTTGCAACCAAAGAGGTATCTACACACTAGGACCTACAAGTCTAGAAACAGGCGATCCTCTGGGACTATTTAGTTTACGGATAAATTACCATGAAACGGTGACAATGATGGTTGTCCCCCCTGTCGTTTCTCTACCGGAGATTGAAATTGCTCCAGGAGGCCGGGCAGGGGAAGGAAAATCAACCGCTTCAGGACTGGAACAAACCATCATCGCTGGTGGGGTTCGTGAATATAAACCAGGAGACAGCTTGCGGTGGCTGCATTGGCCTACAACGGCCAGAAAAAATAAACCATTTGTCCGTGTATTTGATTTTTCTCCATCCAGTAATTGGTGGGTATTATTGGATATGGATCCGAAGGTTCAAGCAGGGGAAGGACAGCGATCTACCGAGGAATATGGAGTGATCTTAGCTGGATCCTTGGTTCATGAAGGATTAAAATCGGATATCCCGGTTGGTTTAATCACCTATGAGGAGGAATTAATCTGGCATTCACCCGGCTTGGGAGATACTCAACTCTGGAAAATATTACGGTCCTTAGCAACTGTGAAACCCAACGGTCCTTCCCTTCCCGAAATGCTGGCGCAGCTGCGTAACTCTTTAGAGCAGCGTACAAGCCTGATTATTGTCACATCCAACATAGATCCGGTCTGGTTAAACAACCTGGGTCTGCTCCGACGCCGGGGAATTGTACCAACGATAATACTGTTAAACCCTGCTGATTTTGGCGGATCCGGAAATTCCCAACTGATCCAAAATCAATTATTACGCATGGGGATACGTCACTATTCCATCAGTGACAAACTCCACGATTTTTCTCTCTTAAAAACCGAAAGCGAAGAGCTATATCCAGGAGAAAGAATAAGGAAAACCGCCCAAACCCCTATAGATCAGACCGCAAATTGGAGGTCATTAGGATGATCTCCAGGATTCAATCTTTCACTGCCAAGCACATTAATCGGATTAATATCCGTAATATGTTTCTGGTTCTTATGATATTTATCCTCATCGCAGGGAGTCTTAGAGATTCAGTGCATGGTGTTGAAAACAGCCTCTTGATGTTAATGCTTATCGGCGGTTTAGCTATTGGTTGGATAATAACCACATTTACGAAATCCAATTGGGTCGCACCGCTAATTACGCTGTTAACAGGAAGTATCTTACTGACGATCAGGGTAGGAAGACTTGGTAATTTAATTTTAGCCCTCCTTAAGCAATTGGTTTCCTATTTTATACAATTCATATCCTGGATTTTTCAAACAAGTCCAAATCCAAATCCTCAATCAATCCAATGGGGAGTTATTGAACTCGGAGACCGTTTAGGGGCATTAGCAAGCCGCCTGATTTTATGGGCCACGAATTTTGTACAGGGAAATCCTCATTATGATCCAGTTCCCATTGCCTTTGTTTGGGGATTCGTGTTTTGGTTTTCAGCAGTCTGGGCTATATGGTTCATCATTCGATATCACAAACCTTTGGTAGGAATCTTACCTGCCCTGGCAATCGTATCTACCAGTTTGGTATATATTGGCAAATCCCCGTTTAGATTGGTTCCCATTTTAGGATTAACTGTTGGATTAATTGTTCTTGTTAAACACGATACAAGAGAGAGGCAATGGAAAATTGAAAATGTCTCCTACGTGGGCATCATACGAGAGAAAATATCCACAATGGCAGTAATCCTGGCGATTGGATTGATGGTGTTTTCAACCATCAATCCATCCTTTACGATTCGGCGCATCGTTAATTTCATCAATCGCATCACTGCAGAGAATATTAATGATGAAGAAATAGCCCGCTCGCTGGGCATTGAACCTCAATCTGATACAACCGTTGTGAATGCAATAAGTACAGCTCAAACTGGCGGTTTGCCAAACCGCCACCTGATAGGCTCTGATCCTGATCTTAGCAATCAACCCGTGATGATTATCCAGGTGGAAGAATTGAGTGCATTGGAATCTGATCAGGGGATAGAAACAGACCGGACTTATTACTGGCGAAACCTAACTTACGACCGCTACCTGGGGAGAGGTTGGGCCTCCCGGGATATTTTGGAGCAGAAGTACAACCCCGGTGAAAGCACACTCTCCAATTGGCCGGAAAGTTACCGGATTATCCGTCAGAAAGTAGAGCTGATTGAGGATCTGGGGGGATTACTTTTTAGCGCGGGGATTCCCCTCAGCACGGATCACTCCTTCCAGGTCGCCTGGCGTGTGCAGGATCCCAACCAGGAAGCATATGATATTTTTGGTGCCATCATCAAAGCAAAAAGCTACTGGGTAGATTCATTGCAGCCGGAGGGAAGTAAAATTGAGCTTCGATCTGCCGGCCAGGAATACCCAGACTGGATTCGTAACCGCTATATCTGGCTTCCTGAGTCCGTCCCTGAACGGGTACTTGCTCTGGCCCGTGATTTGACAGCAACGGAACCAACTCCGTACGATCGGGCGGTAGCCCTGGAAACCTACCTACGAAAATTCCCTTATACCTTGGAACTGCCCCAACCACCCCTGGATCATGACATAACCGATTATTTCCTCTTTATTGCCCAGAAAGGTTATTGCGATTATTATGCCACGGCCATGGTTGTCCTCGCCCGGGCTGCCGGACTCCCGGCAAGACTGGTAACCGGATATATCGGTGGGTATTATATTGAAAGCCAGGATGCCTATCTAATTACAGCAGACTTAGCCCATGCCTGGGCTGAAATATACTTCCCAGAATTCGGCTGGATAGTTTTTGAACCCACCGGAGGTAGACCAGCCCTCGATCGGCCTTCAGACCCCATCCCGAAATTTTCCCGGGATTATGCCAGCTCGTTTGATCCTCTCGTACCCAAAAAAGAGCCCTTGATTGGGAACTGGACGCTGGGGATCCTGATCAGCCTGCTGCTGACCGGATTACTCGGCTACTTTGTCTTCTTGCTGTTTGATTTTATTCTCGAACGCCTTCCGGTGGAAAAACAGCTGCCCATTATATACAAACGGATCTACCGCTATGCTCACTGGACAGGGATTTCCTCCAAGCCTGGTGATACCGTCTTCGAATTCATGAATCAGCTAATCTCTCACACAGAACAATACGGATATCGAAGCAGAAATTCAGAGTGGCTGTTTTCTGCAACCTACCAGCTGAGAGAAATCACCCGGGCTTATTACCTGGTGCTGTACAGCCAAACGGCAGACCAGGGTATCAACAGCAAGGAGATCGCCCTCGCTTTTAGGAATCTCCGCCTCCGGCTGTGGTATTTTCTGCTGCTTGTCCGGTGCTACCGCTACCGGATTTTGCGTTATTTCCTCTGGGATTCAGCGCCCATGATTGTCAGTAGACAACCCAAACAAACCTAATAAGGATTCCCATGAAAACTGTCAAGTCGTTATCAGAAAAGTTAATCACCAATATCAGCAAGGTAATCATCGGGAAGAAAGACACCATTGAACTGGCAGTGATTTGCCTGCTCTGCCAGGGACATTTGTTGATTGAAGACATCCCTGGTGTAGGTAAAACAATGCTTGCCCGCAGCCTGGCGCGCTCACTTAGTGGATCCTTTGGCCGCATACAGTTCACTCCTGATATGCTTCCTAGCGATATTACCGGTGTTTCAATCTACAACCAATCGTCAGGGGAATTTGAATTTCGTTCCGGACCGATAATGGCAGAGATCGTGCTGGCAGATGAGATCAATAGGGCAACACCCAAGACCCAGTCAGCATTACTGGAAGCGATGCAGGAGAAACAGGTCACCGTCGACGGTGTTACCCATTTACTTCCACCTCTTTTTATGGTGCTGGCTACTCAAAATCCGATCGAGCACGAAGGAACCTTTCGGCTTCCTGAAGCCCAGCTCGATCGTTTTTTAATGCGCGTGAGGTTAGGATACCCTCTGGAGAAGGATGAAATAGAAATTCTTGACCGCCAACAAATCCAGCATCCCATAAATGAGCTTGGGTTTGTCGCCTCCGTAAAGGATGTCCTGACAGCTCAACAAAAGCTGCGGTCCGTGCATATTGCTCCCCCGGTCAAAAGTTATCTGGTCAACCTGGTCCAGCGAACACGGAACCATGAAGATATCTACCTTGGTGCCAGCCCTCGCGGCAGTTTAGGGCTGTTCCGCGCCGGACAAGCGACGGCAGCCATTCAAGGAAGAGACTATGTAACCCCGGATGACATTAAGCGGGTTGCCGGTCCGATACTCGGTCATCGGCTAATTTTAGCCCCCGGAGCCCGGCTGCAGAATAGGAACGAGGACAGCATCCTTGATGAAATTATGGAGAATGTTTTGGTCCCGGGAGGAGATATCTATTCTTCCTGATCTGTGGGCAAGACCCTTAACGAAAAAATACCTCCTGTACCTATTTATGTACGAGAGGTGTTTTATTTTGTGTCCAATTTCTGGGGTTCAGTTCAGAATCGGGGAGGTTTTTTATATTTCATCCCTCTCCCCCGGAGGAAAGTTTCCAGACCTAGCTAACGCTGGTTTGGATTTAATAGTTGATTTCCTGGCCTATCACCATGGATGCCAGGCTGAGCGTTTCACCTGCCTGCTGCAGGTGATCCAAACTGATGGTCCCCAGGTAATCATCATCTGTGCCCCCGGTCTCCCACCAGCCATCCCAAAATACACCCACATAGGGTGCCTCGCCCGATGATTGAACCTGGGAACCTTCCTCGAAGATCACACTTAAATCCACCTGGGAGTCAGCTCTGCTTACCGGGATCCTCATCCGTTTGGCGGAATCTTCTAACAAATTCACCAGCCTCAAACTCCCTTCTGTGGAAAGCAGCAAACCGTCTCTGGCTCCTGCCCCCACACCCCTGATCTCGATTACCGCTTCCAATTTTAGCGTAGTGGAAAATCCATATTTTGTTTGAAGGAACTTGGAGATATCCGGGGTGACCAATTCCCCTCCTTCCAAGCCCTCCCCGCTGTAAGCGATGAACAGGAAGGTTTTATTTGGCTGGTACCCGGATTCCTGCATGGTGCGGATCATTTCCAACATGACCGCTACTCCGGAGGCATTATCATTTGCGCCAGCGGAACGCACCTCTCCACCCAGTAGCGGCGGTGTGTCATACTGGGTCAGGACCACAATCAGCTGGTTATCCAGTTGGGCCCGGGGATCACCTTTCGCGCCGGGTAAATGCCCAATAACATGAACAGCTTCTTCCTTTTCAAAAATCGTCCCCTTGACATTAATGGAGACGGATTTGTTTGTCTCCACTTCCAGGAATTCATCCTGCTTGAGGTTTTCCACATCATATCGCAGCTGCTCCAGCTGGTAGCCGGTGTCGGCCAACAGATGGTTGGCAATATTTTCGCTAACCCGCAGAATAGGTGTATCTCCGCCGATAATTTCTGTTGACCCAAAGGGATTAAAAAAGGGATCGCGGGATGAGAGGGTATTGATTCGGCTCAACAGCATAGGCTCTTCGGTGACCACCAACAAACCGGCTTTAGGAATGTCATTAATGATCGCCGCGTCCTGTTCTGAGAGAACCATGACAATCTCCCCGCTGTAATCCAATTCATCCAATGCTGGGAAATTTCGGAACCATTGCCCAATTTCCATTAGATTTCCCATTCCTATAAACCGGACCTGCCCCTCGGCAGTTCCTAGATTCCGGTTGCGTCCAACATATTCCACGTAATCCTGATGATAGACGGGTTGATAGGAAGTATCCGCAATTGAAAAATAAGGTATAGTGTCCAGCGCTTCAAATGAACGAGGCCTGGTCTGGAAATAAGTCATGGATTCCCCGGCTGGTTGGAGTCCCAGCGCTTGAAATTCATCAGCGATGTATTCCGCAGCAAGCTGCAAGCCGTCAGATCCTAAAGCACGCCCCTGCCAGGCTGGATCAGTTAATTTTTCGAGATGCTCCATGGCTTGCTGACCATCAAAGGTTTTTGCCTGCTGGGTGAATACTGCAATAGAACCAGTGCTGCCGCGGAACCAGAAGAACACCACCATCAGCAGTGCGCCAGCTGCCAGAGTGTATTTATTCAAAAAGACCCGTGTGGCAGCGACCCCCACTTTTTCGATTAAACGGCGAATCCCTTCTCCCAAGAGATTAAAACCGGTGATGGCAACAAAAAACGCGCCGGCAGGATAGAGGGCCGTCCAGGGGTAGGAACGGGCATAGATGCGGATATTGCTCAACAACGCCCCCCATTCCGGGATATCGGAATAATGGAAAGCAGGACCCCAGATTTCCAGTTGTGCAAATGCACCACCACCAATAAAAATACCAATGAATCCCAATTCGCCTAACAGCATCAGGACTGCCCCCATCTCCAGGGAAAGAATGGAGATCAACCCAGGGACAATATTGGGGAAAATATGCTTCCAGATAATTCTGGCAGATCCTGCACCCGCTGCGGAAGCACTTTCAATAAACAATTTCGGTTTAATTTCCATCACAATACTGCGGACGTACTGCATGATCTCACTCCACCCAACAAAGCTGAGCGCGATGACAAATGGCATCATACCCTGCCGGATGCCGATGGCCAGTATCAAAACCATCACTAGCAGCAGCGCCGGGAATGCCGAGATAATTTCCGCCACACCGAGGATTATGCGATCTAACCGGCTGCCTTTAAACCAGCCAATAATCGCCCCGAGGAAAAATCCTATCACTAACCGCACCGCTACTACAGAAAAAGCCAGTGAAAAGGTTTGCTGAGCACCAGCGAAAATCAAGCTCATGATATCCCGCCCCAGGGGATCGGATCCCCAGGGATACTCCTCATTTGGTGCAAAGGGTGGGACATTAAACACTCCATCCACAATTGTCATCCCCTGGGTGGTATAAGGGCTGTGGGGTGAGATTTGTGGGCTGAACATTATAATCACCATCAGTGCCAAAACGATCAAAGTACCAAAGATTAATGCCGGATTTCCCAAGGTCCCTGCCAACCAGATGCGGGCCCGTTCTTTTCCCTGCTCGACGATAGTAAGATAAGAAAAGTCATCATCCCTATTTTCTACTAACTCTGTGAAGGGGCTTGGCTGTGCATTCTCTCTCCTGCTGAACCAGCGCTTCCAGGGAGGTTCTTTCATTAAGGACTGGATCCCGACACTAACCTTCCGGAATCTTTCAGCCAGAGTCTGATTTTCCTGAAACCTGACCTTGTCAACCTTAGTTCGGAGACGGGGATCAATCAGCAGGTAGGCACCATCCAGCAGCAGGTTAACCAGAATGAAGAGCAAACCCAGGTATAAAGCCAGGATGATGGTAAGCTTATCATCCTGATTTGAAATCGATTGAAGTAGTGTAAAACCCAGACCCTGCCAACCAAAGAAATATTCGACAATCGGTAAACTGCTAAGGGCAAATCGCAGGGAGAGACCGATCGTGGTCAGCACCGGCACGGCAGCATTGCGAATAATGTGAAAAACTGTCACTCTGAGCCCTGTTAGCCCTTTGCTGTATGCTGTGCGTACATAATCCTGGGAAAGGATCTCCTCCACGGTCACAAATGTAACCCTGGTGATCTGTGCCAGCGGGCGGGCAGCCAGAACAATGGTAGGTAATATCAGGTGTTTGTCCCAACCGAATCCACCTACTGGAAGCAGGGCCCTGCCGCTAAATTGGGTTAACTTTATCACTCCGATTTGAAGTAAGAGAGCGGCAAAAAAGCTGGGAATGGATACTCCCAGGATGGATCCAAGGAGTGCCAGCAAAGTCACGCCTGAGCGCTTACCGGCAATAAACACCCCCAGCATCACCCCCAATACAGCCGCCGCTGCAATGGAGATCCCCAGCAAACCCAGGCTGCGGGCTAATACCGTCGGCACAACTTCACTTACCTGTTTGGGCAGCAGGGAAACACTACCTGAGCTTGTTTCTCCAAAATCCCCCTGAAGCGCATCAACCGCATAATCGATGGTTTTTTGAATGCCTTGAGAGGCAGCAGTTTGAAAAGAATCCCCCCTTGCCATATCCAAGCCTAAAAAGCTGGCGTAGCTAATAAACGTAAGGACCAGGAGACCAAAGATCAGCCTTTGACCAACAAAGTTCAAAGGTTCTCTTAAGGATTTCAGGGAAGGCAATTTATCGGTAATTATCTTTGGCAGGCTGGGTAATTTTACCTGCCAGTTTCCTTCCCCGGCTACCCGCAGATCCCGTTCCAGGAAACGCCACCAGGCCAGCAGCACAAACAGGACGATCCCTTCAAAAACCACGATCAACCAGTCCTGGTTTAGCCCTTCAATCGCCTTTCCTCCCTGGTAATAATGCAGGGGAGTATACCTAACAAAACTCTGCAGTTTTTGATTGATATTCGCCAGGCCTATCAGCAGGTAATTCCCTACCAGCAATCCCCCGGATATCATGCTGGCCATCCGCGAGGAAGGTAACAGTAAACTCAGCAGCATAGCAAAGGAACCAAACAGCAATAACTGAGTCAGAAGTGGTAGAAACGGCCGGAGAAAATCTGCTGTCGTGATATCCATCCCCACTGTCCCCGAGGGGATAACCCAGCTCAACCAGGCGATCATCAGGATTAACATAAGCGATACCAGGTACCCGATCACCCTCCCCCAGAAAATGCCGGTTCTGCTGACTGGATAGGAAAGGATCAAATCCAGCAAACCGTCTTCTTCATCTTTGACCAGCAGTTTTGCCCCGATGCCTACTGCAAAGATTCCCAAAATAACAGTCATGTAATTGAAGAAATAGAGATCCAGATACCCGGCAGGGGAGGAAAGCGCAAGGATGCTATCGCCGAAGAACGCCAGCATTTCTTCTGGGTAATAATCAATAAAGGCTGAGAAATCAATCGCGGATATATCCTCGTAGATTAATGCCATCAACAGGCTGTAAATCGCCAGTCCGATTCCCCAACCAAGGATTTGCCCCCGTAGTTTCCGCAGGGTATTTTTTAGCTCAACAAACATAATAACACCGACCGTGCTGTGGTCAATTTTCGATACATTGGACACTGGATCTTGTCCAAGATGACAATATCCAGATTAAACGCTGACTGAATGATCTCTACTGAACAAATCAGTTATGAGAGTTTTCATTCACGAATGTAATTAAACCAATAAATCTAAATTAATACTCTCCCAGGAATATTACCCCGTAGATAGCCAGAGTTAACACAATATCAACAATCACAAAGGATAAGTAGTAACTCATGGTGGAGGGGGAAGAATCCTGTCGGCGTCGACGCCATTCTGCTGCGGCAACTCCCAGGATGAATATCAGCAGCGGAACACCAACCCGCAGAACAAGCCCCAACTGCGGTGGGACATCCATCCAGGCGGAAAAGGGAACGTAAAGAATAATGTCAGGGAGGAATAAAATCTTTGAAGCCTGATAGGAAACCACAGCAATAACCAGCAGAAAACGGGAGAGCGGCAGGGATAGATCCTCATCATTACGCACTAATCGCCAGACAATCATGATCAACAAACCCACGAACAACCAGGGGAAAGCAAAAGGGAAAAGCAGGATCCCAGTCACAGCTTCCAGACTTCCTGAAAGAATTAGATTTGGCAAATCTGAAAAACTGATCCTATCAATAGCGGCCTTTCCCAGGGGGGATGTTGTCGAATAAAACACATTCTTTCCCGCAGCGCCTTCGTGCCAGATCAGATAAATGTTTCCAGCCTGATCACTTTCCACAACTGCATTCTGTGAGATATGGGTAGTCTTGGTGGCCAAGGTGTACCCCTGATATTCCCCCTCGGTGAATATCCCAACCGCAATCTGAACATGGGCATCCAGTCTAACTTCCTGGGTTGTCGCAATCGCCACGGCAAGAGCATTACCGGAAGTTGAAATTGGGTTTGGGGCATAAACAAAATTTGTGCTGAAATAATTCTCCTGAGGAGGCGGGATCAGCTGGGACAGGTTGTAATCTCCCTGATATAATTCTAAAAGTCCTTCAGAATCAGGATAAATATTCAATCTTTCTTTTTGTAACTGACTGGGATTTCCGATCTCAAAAACAACATACTCAGTGATCGCTGTTCCGGCTTCAAGACCGGTTTGTTTCAATATTGACCAGAATACATAGACATAATCGTCATCCAATCCCAGGACAGGACCTTCCATAACATTGCCAACAGAGACAGGAATTCGGGCCAGCGTATCCCCAGACAGGGGAAGGGTTTCCAGTAAGTCAAACTCCCTGTATTTTAAATCATCCCCATCCATCCAAACCAGATGGTATCTCCCCTCTTGATCCAACCCTAGTGAGGGATCCTCTCCTCCCTCTACCAATCCCTGGACAGGAGAAATAATCTTTCCTGTAGAGGAGACTTGTGAATATTTAATTCTCCATCTTCCCAGAGGATAATTGCACCTCCTGCCAGGTCATTGACTATTTGATACTGGCTGACAGATTGAGACGTCTCGGAAATCTCCAGTGGGGCTGAAGCAGCTTTTCCCAGTTGATCGACCATCAGGTATTTTAGCTGCCATCCCTCTGAGGGATCCTCTCGGGAAGCCCAGATCAGGTGAAGATATTCTCCATTAGAGACCATCCGGGGAGATCGAGCATAACGTTCTAAGTCGTGATTAACATCAATGTCAAGCAAAATGTCAGCCTGTTCATTTAGCTGGAGATAACGAAATGCTGCCTGGGCGTTTTCTCCAAGGTAGGGTATCACTACCTGAATTCGATTACCAGCGGGTTCCACTGTATAAGTTATCGAACTGCTGGCGTTCGCTGCCAGCGGCAGGCCTCGGCTGAAATCTTTATTAGGCTTGCGCGATTTTTCCGGGGCAATATTGCAGCCTGTCAAAACAATCATCAGGATTAAAACCATCCCAAAAATCCGGTAATTCGGTATGATTTGAAATCTTTTCATATCATTATCCTTCTCTAAAGAACACACTGCGGATGCTTGGGCATCCGCAGTGCAATAATCCTTTTCTGAGGAGTATTCTCGATCAGTGTTCGCTAGACATCAATTTGCCTCGGATCGAAAGCGTCTCGGAGCCCATCACCTAAAAAGTTAAATGCCAGGGTAGTCAACGAGAGCGCAATTGCAGGTATAAATACCTGATTAGGATAAATCCGTAGTGCCTGGACCCCTTCAGAGATCATGATCCCCCAGCTAGGTGTGGGGGCGTTCACTCCCAAACCGATAAAGCTCAGGAATGCCTCCGTAAAAATATACCCGGGTATCGCCATGGTTTCAGCTACAATCAACGGTCCGAGGATATTGGGAAGCAGGTGTTTTACTAAAATGCGGGTATCATTAGCGCCGATAGCCTTGGCTGCTTCTATGAACTCCATCTGTTTATAGGAAAGCACCTGCCCGCGGGCGATGCGGGCCATTCCGATCCAGTTGATCAGGCCGATAGCGATAAACAAGAATAACATCCCACCCAGATCATTATTGAGATTAATAATGGCGCTGCCAAAGCCTACCCCCCCTCCCCTGCGGGCGATGGCTTTGAAATAAGTCTGCAGTAGAATCACCACGATAAGAAACGGGAAAGCATAGAGGAAGTCAACGACACGCATCATTAAGCTGTCCACCCGTCCCCCGGAATACCCGGAAACCATCCCATAGATAATTCCGATTAGCAAGCTCACTGTGGCGCCAGCAAAAGCAATCGACAGGGAGACCCTGGCGCCGTAAATAGTGCGGCTGAGGATATCCCGACCCAGGTGATCTGCAGATAAAATATAAGCATCACTGAAATTGGCGTAATTTTCTCCCCCTTCCGGAAGCAGGAATAACATCCAATGAGGAATAGAGTTGTTAGCGAGCAAATCCTGCTCGGCAAAACTATAAGGTGCAATCTTGCCGGCAAAAATTGCTACGAGCAGCATCAGGAAAATAAAAATAATGCTGCCAACAGCAATCTTATTCCTCAACAAGCGGGAAAATGATTTTTCCCAGAGGCTGCGCTCTTTCTCCTTGGTGTTTGATATTTCAGCAACTGCCATCTAATATTCCTCCAAACAAGTCCAAGTAATTTTCTCTTTCAATCATAACGAATGCGGGGATCAAGCCAGGCATAACTAATATCTACAAATAGGTTAGCGACCACCAGGGCAAAAGCATAGATCAGGGTAACCCCGGTTATGATCTGGTAATCCCGATTGCCAATGCTGTTGACAAAGTGCTTTCCCATACCATTGATGCCAAAAATACTTTCCACAATGAAGGTCCCTGTTAGTAAAGCAGCAAAAGCCGGGCCCAGAATAGTTACCACAGGAATCAGGCTGTTCTTGAGGGCATGGACGCCAATCACTACCCGCTCACGGAGTCCTTTAGCACGGGCGGTGCGGATGTAATCTTCCCCGATTACTTGCAGCAGGCTGGCCCGGGTCAGCCGGGTAAATCCCGCTGCCATAGAGGTGCCCAAGGCAAAAACCGGCATCACCGCGTGGCTGAAATATTCTAGGTTAAACTGCTCCAAGCGGGGTAAAAAGCCCAGCAGGTAGGGCGGTTTGGCACCCCAGGTTGCGACAGGGAACCAGCCTAACTTCAAGGCAAAAATCCAGATAAGAATGGGCGCTAATACCATGTTGGGTACAGATAAGAAAAATACTGCCGCAAAGGTGCTGAGATAATCTATCCAGCTATTCTGATTTAAAGCAGCAATGATTCCTGCTGGAATGCCGATGATGATACCTAGGATAAGGGACATGAATCCCAGCTGGGCGGAAATCGGCAGCGTGACGGCAATAATGTCACTTACTTGCTGCCCCCGGAAATGCAGGGAAGGGCCAAAATCCCCACGGATTACTCCTCTAGATCCACCTTCTACTCCCAGGATATCATCCCCGATAACATAGGAGACAAACTGCTTCCACATCGGCCAATCAAGGTGATATTTAGCTTCCAGATTGGCTACAATTTGGGGAGGCAGGCTGCGGTCACCAGCGAAGTCAAACGGTCCGCCTGGAATGGCTCGCATCAAAACGAAGGTGAATAGGGTAACGCCCAAGAGGACGGGAATAAACTGTAAAATTCTGCGAATGATATATCGATACATAGGTCGATTTCCTTGTTGGAAATTTGGAGACTGGAGGGCAAACCTCCAGTCTCCAAAGGTTGTTACATAGTACCTGGATTATTGACCCTGAGCAGCCAGTTTGGCATCCATGTCAATGGTCCAGTTGAAGAAGTCATTCGCGCCCAGAGGCGGATAGTTGCGGATCAGCCATGGTTTGGTGACTGCAACAGTTGTGTAGTGGTAGATGGGTGCATAAGCAGCCTCAACTTCCGTCAACATTGTTTCCGCTTCCAGATAGAGCGCTTCACGCTCTGCCGGATCTTGAGCTTGAGCAGCAGCCACAGTTAGGGCATCAAACTCACCGGATTCACGGCGAAGTCGGTTTGCGCCAGAATCAGCGTTAAAGACCTCGTGGATCCAGTTGTTCTCATCCGGGTAGTCCGCGCACCAACCATGCCGCCAGATATGAGGCATGTCGGCCAGTGGGGAGGTTTTCTGGATGGAGTTCAAGTATACTGCCCATTCCTGGTTCTCTACGCGAACTTCCGCGCCAAGGGTGTCTGCCCACATCTGCTGGATAGCAGCAGCAATTCGGGCATGGCCCTCGCTGGTGTTGTGCATCAGGACTACGCCCAGAGCGTTGAAGTCATCTATGGTCATGCCTTTCTCATCCAGATACGACTGGAGAGAAGCCTTTGCGGCGTCAGCATCAAAACCAAAACCAACAGTTCCAGGAGCCGGAGCGCCAAAGATTCCAGGAGGCGCAAATGAAGTTGCTACTTCCTGTCCACCCTTGAGGACGTTGTCGATCAGGGACTGGCGATCAATCGCCTGAGAGAATGCTTTGCGGACGCGGACATCATCGAGGGGGGGTTTGTTGTTGGTGAAGCCGTAGTAGTAGGTACAGGGTGTCGGTGCAGAGTAGTATTCCAAGCTGAGGACAGGATCAGCTTTCACGCGATCCATTTCCGGAAGGGGAACCCCAACGGTGTCCAGTTCATTGTTCTCGTAGAGAGCAAACGCGGTGGAGGATTCCACAATCATGACGCCTTCGACGCGCTCAATCTGAACCTTGTCAGCATCGACCCAAAGCGGGTTCTTAACCAGGTTAAGTTCACCGCCGTGAATCCAGCTTTCCATTGCGTAGGGTCCGCTGGTGGCGATCAGGCCAGCTTCCGTCCACTTCTCGCCCCATTCATCGATATTCCACTCCGGCATGGCGTAAATAATCCACATGCCGGCGATGGCGGGGAAGTACCCAGCCGGATTCTCAAGGGTGAACTGCACTGTGTAGTCATCCAGGGCAACCACACCAAGATCATCCAATGTCAGCTCTTCATCGCCGCCATTGATGGCCTCGGCATTCTTGATGATGTAGGTTACGTAAGCATAGTCAGAGCCAGTGTCTGGATTGACAGTTCGCTTGGCGCCATAAACTACGTCAATGGCATTCACAAAACGGGGGTTACCATCAGCATCCACTTCCTGGACGGTCTCACCGGTGACGGGATTGTAATTAATCCAGGCAATGTCATCGCGGAGGTGGAAGGTCCAGGTCTGGTTGCCATCGGCATCCTCGCCAGCTTCCCATTCAGTTGCCAGGTAGGGGGATACTTCACCGGTGACCGGGTGGAATTTGGTCAGACCCACAAACATGTTTCCAGCCAGGTCTACAGACGTGGTGTCAGTGGCCAGGGAGGGATCTGCCGTGGGGGGTTCGGTGCCCCAGTTCCAATTCAGGGTAACCGGCTGAATTTCCGCTTCGACTTCTTTCTCGACAATCACTGTCTCAATAACCGTTTCGCCTTCTTTCTCCACAATCACAGTTTCAATTACGGTTTCGGTTGTGGTTCCGCAGGCGGAGAGCAGCATTGCGCCGACAATCAATACGGAAAACAGAGTTAATAGTCTTTTCCTCATAGCTATTCTTCTCCTTCTAATCATGATTAATAAACATTTTCAATATGGTGCTCAGCTGTACTATTTTTGATGAGAGTCATCACCTCCTTGGGGATTTTATCTGCCTTGCTGCAGTGGTGTTAATCTGCGTGTTGAGGACAGTTTATAACATAGTCTCCTGGGCTTTTTTTACAAAATGACAGGCAGCCCAGTGTCCCGGTTGTTTTTCTTCAAAGGGTGGATCTTCTTGTTTACATATATCTTCTGCGATCGGGCAGCGAGTGTGGAACCGGCAGCCAGAAGGCGGGTTGGCGGGGCTGGGAACATCTCCTACAAGAATAATCCTTTTCCGCTGGCGTTCTTTAATTGGATCCGGAATGGGGACCGCGGACAAGAGAGCGATCGTATAAGGATGCATTTGATTATTGAACAGCTCGGTCCGGTCGGCTAATTCAACCAGTTTTCCAAGATACATCACCGCCACCCGATCCGAAATGTGCCGAACCATGGATAGGTCATGGGCGATGAAAAGATAAGTGAGATTAAACTTTTCTTGCAGTTCCTCCAGCAGGTTAACCACCTGGGCTTGCACGGAGACATCCAGGGCTGAGATCGGTTCATCGCAAACAATAAACTCGGGGTTCAATGCCAGGGCTCGAGCTACTCCAATCCTTTGCCTTTGACCACCGGAAAATTCGTGCGGGTAACGCTTGATGAAAAAGGGATTTAAACCTACCAGGTGAAGCAATTCCTGAACTCGTTCCCGGCGCTCCTTGGCTGTGCCAATGTTATGAATCTCAAGGGGCTCTGCGATGATGTCTCCAATCGTCATCCGCGGATTCAGGGATGCATAAGGATCCTGGAAAATGATCTGGATATCGCGGCGCAGTTTTCGCATAGTGCTGGCCGATGCTTTAGTCAGATCATCACCCTTATAATAGACATGCCCTGATGTGGGCACATGAAGCTGCAGGATAGCTCGCCCGGTGGTTGATTTACCGCACCCGCTTTCACCAACCAACCCGAGAGTTTCTCCTTGTTTAATACTAAAACTGAGCCCATCCACCGCTTTTACTGCACCAACTTGACGCTGGACTATGATTCCCTGAGTAATGGGAAAATGTTTGACTAAATTTTCTACCCGGACTAATGTGTTATTTTCCATTGTCATCGAAGTTCACCTGTTTTCATATCCACCCAGCATGCAATGCTATGTCCGGGTTCTACCTCTGTTAGCAACGGGTTCATTTCCCGGCATTTATCTATCGCAAATTCACAACGTGGTTCAAATGGACAGCATTTCGGCATCTCGAGCAGACCGGGAGGCATCCCTTCGATTGTGGATAAATGAGCATCATGGGTTCCATCAAGTCTGGGTAAAGACTTGAGCAAGGCTGAGGTATAGGGGTGAAGTGGATTTCCATATAAATCATCCACTTTCGCATCCTCAACAACAAAACCAGCATACATCACAATCACCCTTTCCGCTATCCCGGCCACAACACCCAGGTCATGTGTAATCCAGATCAAAGCCATGCCCAACTTATGCTGAATTTCTTTTACCAACTCCACTAACTGCGCTTGAATAGTCACATCCAAAGCGGTAGTGGGTTCATCCGCAATTAACAAGGTTGGATTGCAAGCCAGGGCAATAGCTATCATAGCCCGCTGTCGCATACCACCAGAAAATTGATGAGGGAAATCTGATAACCGCTTCTCTGGATCAGGAATGCCAACTAAATGTAATAATTCTGCTGCTCTCTCCGCTGCTTGTGCATCATTCATCCCCATGTGGAGTTTCAGGGGTTCTTTGATCTGAAACCCGATCGTTAAGACGGGGTTAAGTGATGTCATCGGATCCTGGAAAATCATCGTGATATTGCTACCACGGATACGGCGCATTTCCGTATGGGAGATTTCCCTTAAGTTATCCCCCTTATAATAGATAGCCTCTGCATCAATTTCAGCTGGAGGAGATATCAGCAAGTCTAAGACTGACAACATCGAGACACTCTTCCCGCAGCCGCTTTCACCAACGATTCCTACTGTTTCCCCTGAATGCAATTGATAAGTTATTCCATTGACCGCATGAACAACACCCTCCCGAGTGTGGAATCTTGTTTTCAAATCCCTGATATCAAGGATTACCTCTCGATTGTCCAATTTGCTTACCTCCTACCACAAAATTGACTTGGTTAACAACACTCCTGGCTTTATAACATTATTTGGGTTCAATTTGTAATTATAATGGTGTACCCAAGAATCTGTCAAAGGATTTGTGTCACTTTAGACTCAGTATATTTTCATTCGTAATCATTATAGTACGGTCTGGGAAATTAATAAACCTTCAACTTAAGCAATGATGATCTTTCAATTTAGCCTAATAATACTAACATACTTCCCTTCAACTATCAACTCTACGCTCTAATGTGTTCTAATGAATAGTTTCAATATTCCAAAATAGATCATAAGTTCCATTTTCAAAACCTGTCAATTCCGGTCCAAAAACAATTACCTGGCGCCGGAAAAAAAGTGGAAGGACAGGCAAATCCTCGCTGAAGATTTGCCGGGCAGTCTGGTACGCTTCAAGAGTGCTGCCCTGGTCAGGAAGATTTCCCAGAATCGAGGAACACGCCTCATCAAAACCTGGATTAATGTAACCCGAAGCGTTAGCCCCTCCCCATCCCTTTGAGTAGGCAGGGTAAGGGCCGGGAATCTCAGCGGATAAGAATAAAACGCACAAATTGTAATTCCCGGTAGTCCAGGCAAACTGAGCCAAATCAAAATGACGTCCAAAAACCGGTCCTTCAGGACCAGGAGCGAGCAGTTCAGATGCCGGTAATAATTCAATCTCAACTTCTATACCACAACTTTTTAGATCATCCCGGATTAATTCTGTTGAGTTAGGCACTTCATCGACACCCGCCGTTAGAAGAGTCAACTGGAATGGTGTGCCATCCTTAACATCAGTTACCCCTTGGGCAACCCGAGGAGTATTTTGATCCTGGTCATGATCTGTCCAACCGATTTCCTCCAGCAGATCTACCGCTGCAGCTGGTTGGTAAGAATTGCCGGAAGATTGGTCTGTAATTCGCGGATCTCCTGGCATGAAAAAGCTGTCAACTACGGAACCGGCGTCACCACGTGCCTGGGAGATTTCTTCTCTATTTATGCACTGGGAGATTGCCTGACGGGTTCTTGAATCCTGAAGCAAAACCCGTTTCGAATCCAGGGAGTTGATTCCAAAACTGACCTGTTCCCAGGCCCCCCCCTCCATGAAGTTGATTTTGAGATCTCCCTCCTGCTCACGGGCCAATAACTCTGGCAGGAAATCAAAGAGATCGGGTTCATTAGCAATAATCTCACATTCTCCGGAAAAATAAGCCGCCAACGATTCCTCGCCGCTATCCACAAACCGGAAAACCAGGGCATCGTAAATTGGCAGACCATCAGAATTTAAATGATAATTTTCATTTTTCAACAGGGTTAAGTGATCTCCGAGAACCCAATCTGTGATCCGGTATGGTCCCCAACTTAGCGGTTGTCGAGTTGTACCCTCTGATGTTAGCATCTCTTCTATTGTCAGATTTGCCAGGAGGTGTTCCGGAAGGGGGGAGAAAAAATATTCCGGATAGGAATAAATACCCAGGAACCCCGGTACTCCTTTCCAGAGAATTGTCCTTGCATCCACAGCTTCGTAACTGGCAGTATATCGGATACTTCGGGGTCCCCGGGATCCGTACAACTCCTGTGCTGTCCAAAATGAAAACTCGGAATCAGCCGCTGTCAGCGGATTTCCATCAGCCCATTTAATCCCTGATTTTATCGGGAACCTTATCTCTACCTGATCGAGAATAACCGGAGATTGATTCTGATAGGTTTCCAAACAATCTGGCGCCGAACAATCAGCTGGCCGGTATTCAACGCCGCTCGCTAATATGGTTATATTTCCCTTTGAATCAACAATTTTTTCTCCGGGATAAACTTCCACCGGGACAACAGCTACTAACCCATTTAACTGGGAGGGGATTTCCTCCAGTAAAGATGAAGAATACTGAAAATCTACCTCATCTACGGGACTATCATAAATTGCCTGGCGGATGATAACTGCGGATGATGATTGATCCCCATAGAGAAAGAGTGACTCCGGTTCATCCCCAAGGCAAATTGACAGCGTTCTTTCCGGAACAGGAGACGGTATCAGGCCGGGGAGGTCATCTTCTTTACTGACTTGCGGAATCTCAAGAGCCTGGATTCCTTCTTCCTTACAGGCTGACAGCAGGATTAAAGATATAAAAATGATGACCAGGAAATATCTGCTCTTTAAAACCATGGAATTTTATCTTCTTCAACTTCTCTCATCCGCAAATAGGACCTGTAGCGATCTATGTGGATGCGTTTATTCTTAAGCGCGTCTAGTACAGCACAGCCTGGTTCATGAGTGTGGGTACAATCGCTGAAACGGCAATTATGCACCAGATTGTTAATCTCCCGGAAATAGCCATCCACTTCCTCTGGTGTAATATCCCATAGATCCAGGGCTTTTAATCCCGGTGTGTCAGCTACATACCCTCCACCACTCAAGGCAACTAGTTTTCTAGAGACTGTGGTGTGCTTACCTTTTTTCGTTGTGTCGCTTACTTCCTTCACTTCCAAACCTAATCCAGGCTGGATTTCGTTCAAAATACTGGTTTTTCCAGCCCCGGAAGGACCTGCGAACAAGTTGGTTTTACCTATTAATTGTTTCTTAAGTGCTTTGATCCCGCGCCGATTAATAACTGAGGTGTAAAAAACCGGATATTCAATCTTTTGATAACGGCTAAAAAGATCCCTGGCTTTTTTCATACCAGTTAAATCAATCTTGTTTGCAACAATAATAGCAGATACATCTTCTTTTTCCGCAATGACCAGGAATCTATCTAACATCCGCAACCTTGGTTCCGGTTGAGTAACCGAAAATACAAAAACTGCCTGATCCGGGTTGGCAATGATCACCTGTCGATATTCCCCTCTCGCCGTGGGTGCCATTCGGTAAATCATACTCTGGCGGGATTCAACTTCTTCTATCATCCCCTCCCGTTCATCCTGTCTGGACACTTGAACCCAATCTCCAATTGCGACGATATCCCCTATCTTGCGCCCTTGTTTTAATCGCCCTCTTAGCTGGCAGATCAACTCACCTTCCCCGATTTCAACTGTGTAAAAACCAGATTGGGATTGGATTACCCTTCCCCGCAGGAGTTCACTCACGTAACAACCTTCTTCAACATATTATTCTTCGCCGTTTTCCGGATCCGGTACATACCAGACACCGATTTCGGTTTCCCAGGGATAATAACGCAGTATCTGATCAAAATAGAGTTCAACAACCCGCCGGAAAATTGGGGCAGCCACATCTGATCCCTCACCGGCGTTCTCAGCAATCACGACCACTGCGATATCGGGTTTGTTTTCATTCTGGTTATTAGTGTAACCTGCGAACCAGGCGTGTGACTCACCTGATCCGGACTCGGCAGTACCTGTTTTACCCGCTACAGGTATATGCAATCCACGGATCCGGTAATTTGCTGTACCCCGGGGATTATCAACCACTTGAATCAAGGCATTTTTAATAATGTTCAGGTTACTGCTGCTAATTGGCAGTTCACTCACTGCCTGGGGCTCAAAGGAAAAGATCTCTTCTCCTCCTGAGGTTCTGATGCTCTCCACGAATTGAGGTCTATAGATAGTGCCTCCGTTACCAATGGCGGCGAAAATTTGAGCAACCTGGAGGGGAGTTACCAGAGTTTCTCCCTGGCCTATCGCTAAATTTGTGGCGTCTAACTCAGATTGCGGAACTGGAATATTTCCAGCTTCTTCTTCAAGCGTTTCAATCCCTGTCAGCGATCCCAGGCCAAAACCTTTCGCCATTTCAGACACCGCATCCGTAAGCCCTTTCCGGTATAGATCCAATCCGATATGCCAGAAATAAGGGTTGCAGGAGCGCATTAATCCTTCAGTGAGAGTTAAAACCCCACTGGGAGGCGTTTTATCATCTTCAAGAAAGTGATCGTATGTCCAATCGGTCAAGGTTACTCCACCCAGTTCCTCAAAGAAATAGCCGCAGTCGTATATATCACCCGCTTGGTATTCACCGCTTTCCAGAGCTGCTGCCATGGTGATAATCTTAAACACGGATCCAAGGGGATATAAACCCTGTGTAGCCCGGTTCAGAAAGGGTGATTTCTGATCAGTTTTGTAGTATTCCTGCAGCAGTAAATTGGAGTTGAAATAGTTGGAATTAAAGGCATTGGGGTCAAAGTGTGGATTGGATACCATGGCTAAAACGCGTCCAGTGTCCAATTCCAGGACCACAATTGCGCCGTTATACCCATACATAGCTTTTTGCACTTCCAGCTGAAATTCTTTCTCGATTGTAGTATAGATTTCTGATGCTGGACCAGCTTCTGATCGTGCCAACTGGGATAGAATCTCACCTTCTCCATCCACCACGTAGAGGATCCCTCCCCGGTCCCCGCTCAGATAGGGCTCTCCCCAACTTTCCAAGCCCTGTCCGCCAACTTTTTCATCCCTGGAATAACCAAGGATCCTGTAGTCATCTTCTTCAGATTCCTGGATCCAGCGCACATATCCTGTAGACTGCGGCGCAATTCCACCGTTAAAATAATACCGGCCCTCAAAATTCCTGAGTAAAAGACCGGTAGTTGTATAAGACTGAAGGATTCCCAACCGCCCTTCAATTGTATCCATCGAAATTGCACCCAGCGGGATATACCAATCTACATCGGGGGGAAAATCTTTATACATTGCAGCAATGACTTGCCACGGCATATCAAGTTCATTACCCAATTCCTTCAGTAATTTTTCTTCTTGTTTGGGTTTAATTTGTGAAGGTGTGATTCCCAGAGAAACAGCTTCCGCGTAAGCTACGATCACACTGCCATCCCGGTCATAAATATTTCCCCGGGAGGGAACAATTCTAGTAAGCTGCAGTTGATTCTCCCCTTCTAGTTCCGGAAAGATAAGAGCTTTTGACCACTCAATTTTCCACTCACCGTCTGCCAGGGCGAGCATGAGAATAATTTCCCGGGAGATCCCTTCGATCAGCCGGCTGTTGTAATCGACAGATACCGCAACCTGAGCTTGGGCAGGATCAATAAAGGAAGATAAAATCCGATAATCCAGGGTTTCCAAAGCAAGTTCCACGGCAAAATCATGGTACAGTTGAGAAAATTCTTCTTCGCTGATCATGGCTTGACTTGCAGGATCCAACAACTCATACATGGCCTGAAAATCACTATCCTTCCAACTGTTCAGGAAATTCACAGCGGTCGTTTCCACATCGGGGGTTTGGGTTGTTTGCACTACAGGTGTTGCCAAACCCGGGGTGGGAGTAAATTCTTCTGTTTGAGTAGCTTCGGGATTTGATTTATTACACCCCACAAGCAGCACCAGAAGAAATAAAAGTATTAACCTCTTTTTCATATCAAATCACTCTTTATCTATTGTTCATTCTCCCCGGTTAATATTTGGGAATAAACCGGGCACTGATAATGAATCGATTCCTGGCAGCGTTCCGCTACTCTCGAATATATTTCCAGATTTGCCTCTCTCAATAACAACGAAAGGTGACAAAGTGGCAAACCCATCACATTAGCAAAACATCCTTCAAAATCCGGCGCTGGATTAAACGAGTCATTCTGGATGGCATAAGCACCTGCTTTATCAAAAGAATCACCACTATTTATATATTCCTGGACTTCTGTTTCACTATAGTTTCTCATTCTCACTTCTGTAAGAACCATCCCGGATCGGATTTGCCCTGTTTCGAGTTGATATACTGCTATCCCAGATAGAACCTGATGAGTTCTGTTTTTCAGCCGTTCCAAGATATTTTTTGCATCTGCCGCGTCGATCGGTTTCCCGAGCATCTTTCCCCTGTCAACAACAATAGTATCGGCGGCAATTACAATCACATCCTGAAGGGTACTCTCATCCAGTTTTTTCCCGGCAGCAAATGCTTTTTCTAATGCTAATCTGAGCACAAAATCGGAAGGATCTTCCCCAGGATGAATGGTCTCATTAATATCCGTTTCCATAACGATAAAATTATTAATCAGGTTGCGGAGCAGCATCTGCCGCCTGGGTGATTTTGATGCCAAAATAAACTCAGTCATAGATAATAATTATCAAATTTCACAATAAAATAGGCTTTGTTTTCAACACAACAAATTTTATCACACCCTACATTATTTATCCTTTAGTCCGATCCAGGTGTATCCGAAAAACCTAAAAAAACAGTAAGCCGGATTTTGAACACGTTTTGGTACAATGACTTAAACTAATAATGAAAAAAACACAGTCAAAAAAGAACTATCTAAGAGCGTTTTTGATCTGGATCAGCTTACTGTGCACCACGGTTCCTGCAGGTGCACAGGCTGGCAGAGTAGTGGATATTTCCCCTCCCGAGACTGCCGAGTTCCCCCTCATGACAGTATACTTCGATACCACAGAGAGAGACGGAAGGGTGATTACAGATTTGCTTGAAGATCAGGTTACACTGAGGGAAGATGGATTTGAAAAAGAATTCCTGAATTTTAAAGCCCTTACCCCTGGTATTCAACTGGTTATGGTATTAAATATCTCAGCTCCATTTGCTATCCAAGACATCAGCGGGCAATCACGATTTAATTACATAACAGAAGCCTTGATAGGCTGGGCAAATCTGACTCTCCCATCCTCTCCGGATGATTTGAGCTTAATTACCAATGACGGTATTGAGTTGACCCATTTTGACAATAAAGGGGATTTTATCACTACGGTGGAAGAATATTCACCGGATCTGAGGGAAACTGAACCTAACTTAAATGTCCTGGCAAGAGCAATTGAGATCGCCTCGGATCCTGTTAATCAGGTAGGAATGAAGCGGGTTGTACTGCTGTTTACACCTCCCACTACACCGGCAGAGTCTGCGGCAATTGAAAGTCTGGTCTCAAGGGCTAGAGACAGCCAGGTGATGGTTTATACAATCCTGGTATCTTCGCCGGCTTTCTTTACATCAACTGGCGCGGAAGTACTAAAAAGATTATCAGTGGAAACAAATGGTAATTTCTTCACCTTTTCTGGTGATGAACCTCTTCCTGATTTTGTCGGATTATTTGCCCCTTTACGCAGCACCTATTTGATAAATTATCAATCTCAAATTGTCACCTCAGGTTCCCATACTCTAGAGTTAACAATATCCTCGAATTTGGGGGAGAGTGAAGGGCAAAGAGAGTTTTTCCTAGATGTACAACCCCCAAACCCCATATTCATCTCCCCGCCCCGGGTTATTACCCGAAAGATAGATCAAATAGGAAGTGACACTTTTTCCACAGCTGACTTTGAACCCGAATCAATTACACTTGGTGTAATCGTTGAGTTTCCTGATCATCATCCGAGAGAGCTTGAAGAAGTCATCTTCCGGGTTGATGGGGAAGTTGTCTCCAGATTAACCACGGAACCTTATGATCATTTTGTATGGGATCTAAGCCAATATGAGAACAGTGCACTCCACTACCTCACAATTGAAGCAGTAGATCTGCTCGGTCTCAGCAAACAGAGTATCCAAACCCCGGTAGAGGTTATCGTAGACATACCTCCTCCGTCCATCAGTACAATTTTAGCCAAGTATGCCCCAGCTTTTTCCGGCCTGGCACTCGTACTTATCCTGGGTATACTGTTGTTTATTCTTATTTCAATAGGGGCTATCAAGCCAAAATTTAAATTTGGCGTAAATCGGTTTTTCAGGAAGGAAGGAAAAGAGCAAAATAAAATTTCTCGACTTAAGAAAATCACTCAAAACAGGGAGTTTATCAACGGCGCAAGTGACCCTGCCTCTCTCGAGATCAAAAAACAAAAAGCTTTCCGTTTGATTCCTATCAATGATGTACTTCAGCGACAGGTTCCTGAACCAATCCAGGTATGGGAAAACGATGTCATCCTGGGAAACGATCCTTCCCCAGGAATTATCAATATCCCCCATCCCTCTGTAGCAAAACAGCATGCCCGCATTACTATTCAACCTGACGGAGAATTCGTTATTATAGACGAAGGATCTCCAACAGGTACCTGGATCAACTACAAACAGATTTTAAGCAACAAGCCCCATCCACTCAAAGATGGTGATATCATACACATCGGAGAAGCTGGATTCCGATATCAGCTAATGGACGGGGCAAGTAACTTGCCTTTCACCGAGGAGAAAATAACTTGATCCTGAGTAATCAAAATCACCTCGATACAGCAGCCATATCAGACCCGGGCAGCCGGGGCAGGTTAAATGAAGATTCCTATCAGATTACTTCATTTACTATTAGCGATAATGATGATACGCCAGTCTTGCTTACTGTGTTAGCTGATGGAATCGGCGGGCATAAAGCAGGTGAGGTCGCCTCCAGAATTGCCGTTGACACGATCGTCAGCGCTATTGCAGAAAGTGACATGGGTGATCCCCAGTGGGTACTTAAAAGCGCTCTCCTGGAAGCTAATCACAGTATTACCTCAGAAGCAGCTGAAGATAATGAAAAAAAAGGAATGGGCTCGACGGTAGCGTGCGCTCTGATCATCGATACTGCCCTTTACATTGCGACCCTGGGAGATTCAAGAATCTACCTGATCCGGGATAACTTTATCCGCCAGTTGAACATCGATCATACCTGGGTACAAGAAGCGTTAGATGTAGGTGTTATTAACTCCAAGGAGGCCCGCAGTCATCCCCGCAGACATTTAATCCGCAGCTATCTTGGTTCTTCGGATCCCATTAAACCAGACCTCCGTTTGTATTTGGCAGACAATGAGAACCTGGAGCAGGCGAAAGCAAATCAGGGACTACCTTTACTGCCTATGGACCTGATTCTGCTTTGCTCGGATGGGCTTTCTGACATGGTCGCAGACGAGGAAATTCTTAAAATTCTTCAGGCGGGCGGCACTCACGATGAACAGCTGCAAAAACTGGTGGATCTGGCAAATCTGAGGGGTGGACACGACAATATCACGGTTGTGCTGCTTCAACCCTCCGGAGAAGAATTATTTGAAGAATATAATTCGTAATTAATATAATCCGTACTCCCTGGAGGATTACGGATTGTTCATATATAAAAAACACCTCCTTTTTTTGATTCTCTCACAGGAGGTGTTTCTTTTCGCGTCTACTTTTTGGGGGTCAGTTCACAATATCAACCTGTTTTTATTTTCCATGTGTTTGGTTCAGGGAATTAACTGCGCAGTGTATACCTGGTCATCTACTGCCAGGAAAACCCTATCACTCATGGTAATAGTGAATGCTGTTGCCGGGTTGGCGATAATCCCATCCATCGGACGGAATTGTTCCTGAAATTCCAGCTGCGTGCTGAAGCGGTATAAAGCCTGCTCTTCTGAATCCAGCATATAAACAGCCATACCTGGTGAGCTTTTAATGGTAAATGAATTAAAGTTTGCACCAGTGATGAACGCTCCTGATTCATGGCCTTCTCTGAGATCAGTAAACTCAAACGGTGTTGTACAGAGAGGATTAGAATCTGGTCCTTCAATCACTCACTGCCGTTGGTCACCAATTCAAGAGCATCAGCCATCTCGGGTGAATCTACCGCTCCAAAGTACTCAGATCCTTCATGATAATTCTGGTTTTGATACTCAATCCAGATGGCTCGTTTTTCCGGATCAAGGATATACAGGTTATATGGCATACTGCTGGACATGGTAATCGCCTTTACCGGTCCCCGACCCAATGTGTAAGAAGTATCTTCAAATATTACCGGGGTCTCACTTAGATCTGCATAACAAAAGATCATGGTGTAATTTCGGTCAATTCCCAAAATTGTAGCCTGATCCTCCTGGGATGTCGGCAGGTTGACAATATCCACCAGGGGTCCGACTGTAACAGGTCCATCAATCGGGCCGCAGCTGAATTCACTCATAATCTGATATCCATCCGGATTTGATTGGGCCCAAATCACTGTGCCCTTGTCCTCATTTAACATATAGAGGTCATTCCAGGGAGTGACAACAATCCTGGAAATAGTAACATCCACTCCCAACCCCCTGCTGAACAGCGGCTGATAATTTAAGCGGGTGATACGATCCAAGATATCCAATTCCAGTCTGATGGCCTGGTAGAGCTCTTCAACTTCGTCAGTTTGTTGATAACTTCTTGCTGACTGGATCTCATTCATCGCGCCTTCGATAGATTGATAATATTCAGCAGGATCATCCTGATATTCTGCCATTGTCAATAAGGATTGCGCCTCTGTAAAATGGGTTTGATAAAGGCGATTTCTTCCCCGTTGGATATAAAAGACGCTGCCGAAGACAACCATAATCAGGGGGACTAGAACTGCGATTAAACTTAACGTCCAGGAAGGTAAATCCAACAGCTGTTCATCAGGCAGCATTCTTCCAATCAGGGAAAGTATCCACCTCCAAGCTCCCTGGAACAATTTACCTATAGATGAGGCAGCTTTGGATAGGACAGACCAAACGGTTGATTCTGTGATGTTACTTATTACCGGAGCAAGTTCAGAAGCCAACCGTTTTGATAATCCCGTTTGATCAGGTGACTCTCTCCGGGAGATTTCCGGAATGTCAACAGGGGGAACATCCCCTCCGGGCGGGGTTGTTGGTCCGGGCTCAGAAACTATTTCTTCAGCTATCTGGATGGAAGGAATTGGATGTTTCTGAGTTTTTTCCGGTTCCCTTGCTGCCTCGGGTTCTGGTTCCAGATCCAATTCTGGCAGCTTGATCACATCAGCGCCTAATTCCCAATTCGGCTGCAGGACGTTTACTTCCCCATTCCCTTCTACAGGAAACAAAAGAACGGCCTCTAGATTGTCTTCTATCTTGTGGATCAGACGCTGGACAAGAGCGCTGAGCTTCATTCTCGGCAGGTTCTTAAAAACGCTTTTTGTCCAGGTTTCAGGTAGTTTTGGCGTGATAACTATCAGCTGGTTTTGTTGGATATTTTCCTGATGGTAGCGCACTTTAAATGCTTTCCCCACTCCTAAACCGGTTCCGGACAGGTCAGGATCATGTAAATCCTTTACCTGGTCCGGAGTAATGACATAAATATACGAGGGACCACACTGGGCGTACAAAATCCGATCTTCCCTTAAGACGATTTGGGTGAGATATCCCACACCTTTTAGTCCCCGTGAGGCAGCTCTGTAGTTGCGGTCCAGGAGGTATTTATTTAGGACATCGGTCACATTGCGTAAAGCTGAAGTTGTAGATCCATCCGTTTGGAAATACACTTCTGCCAGTTTCGCCAGCAGCTGCTGTTGGGCAGTTTCAGATAAGGGTGCATTGCCCTCGATCTTAAGGTGTAAGATTAACCGCTCCTGAGATCGCCTTCTTGAGGAACGCCGGGGTGGAGAAGCAATAAATAATCCCGGTAGTGCCGACACGGTTTTCCCCGCTTGCTGGAAAATCGGCAGTATATTTAGATTAAACCTGATAGCCATAGTCACATATCCCGCTTGAGATCAGTACCTGCTTTTATTATACTGGTAAAATGAGTTTCGAAACCAGCTCTGGTGGACAGAGGAAAGTTCATGACCATAGAAATTATTCAATCTAATAGTGATTTTCTTAACCTAAAAAATGAATGGAACGCGCTTCTTATAAAAAGTGCAAGTCATGTGCCATTCCTGAGGCACGAATATCTCACCAGCTGGTGGTCCACACTGGGAGGGGGAGAATGGGAACAAGGAGAATTGTTAATCCTCACCAGCCGCGATCAAACGAATCTCCTCCAGGGTATTGCCCCATTTTTTCTCGAAAATCAGCGGATATTGTTTCTGGGCAGCCATCAAATATCTGATTACCTGGACCTGATCGCGAGACCAGATACATTAGTTGGTTTCATCAATGAGATATTTGGATTTCTTCAGTCTGCCGAGAGCCCTGCCTGGCAGATTCTGGATTTATTCAATCTTCCGGAGAATTCTCCTACCATATCATTACTTCACAAGACTGTAGAATCAAATGGGTGGTTTATTAAGGAGGAAGTACTGCAGCCGGCTCCTTTCCTCAGCTTACCAGGCAGCTGGGAAGATTATCGAAATCAACTGGATGACCGCTACCGGCACGAAATTGAACGAAAATTAAGAAGAGCAGAAAACTACTTTCTTCCAGTGAGTTGGTATATCGTTGAATATGAAGGACAGCTGGATCAGGAGCTGGAAAGCTTCCTGGAATTGATGGCGCATAACCCGGAAAAAGAGTCTTTCCTGACCGGAAAAATGATCACCCAGATAAAATCTTCTGCCCAGGAAGCCTTCCTGGCTGGATGGCTTCAGCTGGCATTCCTGACTGTCGGGGATATCAAAGCAGCAGGTTATCTGAACTTTGACTACGATGGGAAAATCTGGGTTTACAATTCGGGGATAAATCCTATGTTTGAGAATATTTCCCCTGGCTGGGTATTGTTAAGCAAAATTATCCAATGGAGCATAGAAGCAGGCAGAACCGAACTGGATTTTATGCGGGGAGACGAAGTCTACAAATATAACTTTGGGGGAATAGATAAACATATATTGCGCATACAAGTATCCCGGAAATAGGGATTATTCAGCTGCACCTCAACTGCTAGAAAATTGACCGTGGGGCAAGTTTTGTTGATAAGCCGAAGCAGGAATCGGATAAATAATCCCCCCTGCCCCATTTAGATATCAAATCATCCTGGAAAAACCGGGTCCTGCTGTGTTAATCCGCTCCGGATGTTCAGTCCAAACACCGGGGATCTTGATATCACAATCCGGGCATGTCCCCTCTGCGGTAATCCGGTATTTCATTATCAAGTATCCACGACGAGTAATCAAACTGGACTGGCAGTTATGACAAATAGTGTTCTCATACTCACCGACACTGCCGGGCATATTCCCGGCATAAATATAGTTTAGACCTTGTTTTTTGCCAATATCCACCGCTGTAATGAATTGAGCTGCGGACGTCTTCGGTTTATCCATCATATTATAATCCGATCGAAATGCTCTGACATGCCAGGGAATATTGGGTGAAACAGACCGGATAAACCCGGCAATATCCGACAGCTCTCTGGGAGAATCATTAAATCCAGGAAGGAGAAGATAAGAATATCAACCCACAACCCCAGTTGATAGGAATATTTGATGCTGTCCAGTACAGGCTGCAGTCTGCCGCCCAAGTCGCGGTAATGATACTCTTGCATGGTCTTTAAATCTACCTTTAAGCCTTGCAGAACGGGTTTAAGATAATCAAGAACATCCTGAGTAGCAAAACCATTGGATACATAGACCTGTATTAACCCAGCTTGGCCGGCTTTGATAAATATATCTCTGGCCCATTCCGAGGAAATGAGGAGTTCATTATAAGAAGAGACAACTACATCAGCGCCATATTGTATTCCATATTCAACTATTTCATCACTGGAGATCCTGCGGATAATACCGGAGAGCCATTCTATGTCCTTTTCCCGTAAAGCCTGGGAAGTAAGCCAATTTTGACAGTAGTCACAGTGCAAATTATTACCCAGCATACCAAAAGTCAGCGCATCTGAACCGGCCAAGAAATGATATGAAGGTTTCTTTTCGATAGGATCAATCTGAATCGAGGAAGCATAGCCCCAGGGAACTTGCAGCTTGCCTTCCCGGTTAAATCGGATTTTGCACACACCGCGCTGTTCTTCCCTGATGAGATGGGTGTGAGCACAAGCCAGACAGCGCACAGAGCTGTCATCCATTTTCTCCACCAAATCTCCCGGCCGGGTTAATCGGTCAAGCTCTTCAACCAAACCCATTCTGTATCCTCTCCCAAGAATTCTAGGATTTTACAAAATGGATAGCCAAGAAACTGCTGTAGTTAATTATAATCTGAGTATGATAACAATCGTGCTTCAGGCCGGGGGTAAATCCACTCGAATGGGAAAAGATAAAGCCTTAATTCCATTCCTGGGAATCCCCTTAATAAAAAGACTACGAGACCGGTTCTCGGATGTGGGAGATGAATTACTGGTGATCACCAATGATTTTTCCGGTTACCTAGACCTGGCTGTACCACTTTATGAAGACAAAATTCCTGACCGCGGCGCGCTGGGAGGATTATATACAGCTTTGTCAATAGCGAAAAACCCCCTTGTGGGGTTAATCGCCGCCGATCTGCCTTTCGCCAGTCCCGCGTTGATAGTTCATCTAATCAAAACTCTTTTGGCTTCAGATGCCGATGCAGCGATACCAAGCACAGAGAAAGGTCTCGAACCGCTCCATGCGGTTTACCGCCGGGATACCTCACTGCTCTTGGTTAAAGGAGCAATAGACCGGAATCTGTGGCGGATGAATTCCTGGTTTGATCAGGCTGAAATTCTAATCCTGACGCCGGAAGAAACCCGGAAAGTTACCTCTTCCAAGTATACGTTTTTTAATCTAAATACACCAGAAGATTTACTAAAGGCTGAGAAATTGGCTTTGAATTTGGAACCCCCTTTATAAGAATATCTCGTTACTAAACCAATCGCAGCCAGGTTTCTCACTGATCAAATCTCACAACTCAATATTTATTCGGGGCATTCATCCTTCTTCTGAAATATGATTCTTCTTTTATTACCTTGCCCTTCAGCAGGTTTTTCGATATAGTAAAATCCTAATTGAAGTTATCCTTATCCAGCATCAAGGAAAGATATGACCTATCACGAGATTAGTATTGATTACGGGGACCAAACGATCAGGCAATTTATTCCCAAAGGACGGGGAGCTGTCCGGGTTATTGAATCACCCAAGGTAGTTTCACAAATCACCTCCATTGAGGAAAGCCTGATCGAAGTTCTCAAAAACCCGAGCAACAGTTCCCCGCTCAAAGATCTAGTTCAAAAACACTATGCCGGCTCCGGGAAAAAAATATTGGTTCTGGCAGACGATAATACCCGACCCAATATCCACACAAAAATCCTGCACCCCCTTCTCCTGAATTATTTAATCACCAACTGCAGGGTGGATAAAAACGATTTAAGGATTTTGATATCTAGCGGAACACACCGTCCCCCAACAGAAGAGGAAATTAGAGAAAAAATCCTGGGAGATGAAGTCTTTCTTGATTTTCAGGATCAAATCCTGATTCACAACGATCAGGACAACCTGGTTGATTTAGGAATATCAAGAAGAGACACACCGATCACCGTTAACCAGGCCGCCATTGACGCCTGCCTGATCATTCCAGTCACAGACTCTGAGTACCATTATTTTGCCGGTGTGGCAGGTACTGTCAAACAACTCTTCCCGGGAATATCAGGCCGAATTACAACGAATACAAATCATACCCGGATGTTTGACAAAGAACTGGGTTTTACCCCAGCCTGCCGCCTGGGAAACACAGATGAGAACCCGGTCATCTCTGACATGATAGAGATGGCTGAAATATTTCAAAAATATACACCGGTATTCTGCATTGATGCCATAATGGATCATGGTGAGATTACCTTGCTTAATGCCGGGGATATTCTAACGCTGCATAAAATGGCCCAGGAAATCCTGTCCCATCGCCGGGTAATCAAGGTGGATCAGCTGGCAGACCTGGTTATTGTGGCTGTGGGAGTGCTGGGCATAAATCTCTTCCAGTCAGGAAAAGGGATTCATGCCGCCTGGAATGCTGCCAAAAAGCCCGGGGGAACAGTGCTGCTGGTCGCTCCCTGCGAAGATGGAGCCGGTACTGCCGGATACCAGGAAACTATGGAGGCCATTCAAGATATGGATCTGGATGAAGCTCTTTCCTGGGTTATCGATCATAAATGCAGTCGGGAAACCTTCCGAATTGGCAATCAGAAACCAGTGGACACTTTACGGATACTCAAGACTTTGGGAGAAAACAGGATTAAAATTTTAAGCGGGATGGATCCAGATGAACTTCGGCGGGTCTACCGCATGGATCCGCTCCCAAACCTGGAAAGCCCCCAGGAGACCCTTCGGAGTTACCTTGATAAATTCCTGACTGAAAAGCCGCAAGCCCTGATCTACGTGCTGAAGGATGCCGGATTATATATAGTGACAGGAGAAAACGGTTAAGAGCAGATAGTATCCGGTTTTACCTAAAAGCAATTCAGCTTCTCCCACACCTCAATGGTGGAGTATTAGTCATTACCAATCAAATATCGATGTCTTCGTGAAATAGAGCTATCATTTGCCTTAGATTAACATCTGGAAAGATACCCTGTATAATGCCGCTTTGGTTTTCGAGGCTGAGTGAAAATCCATAATTATTTATTTATCAAGAGGAGAATTACGATGAAATTGAGCGCACCCAAAAAGAATACCTGGTTTGTCGCAGTGGTTATTGGCGTTGTAGGTATAATCGCGAAATTTGTGACAATCCCTTTCCTATCCGTCTATGCTTTCTGGCTGGTAGTAGTCGCATTTGTTCTTCTTGCTCTAGCAACCTACCTGAAAGGTCTCTAAGAAAAAATAGCTCCCGGAGCTTTATCAAGTTCCGGGAGTTTCTTTTAAAAACATAAACCGCATCCGGGGTCAGCCCCATCGGATGCGGTTTTATTTATTAATTTAACCTTCACTCAAAAATTACTTCTGGATATCCCAGATCTCTGAACAAACGGTCCAGGAAACTAATCGCATTTTGCTCAGCCAGATCCAGAACACCGTCTTCCAGGGCACTCTTTTCAATTTCCCGTTCTGCAGCACGTCGTGCTTCTGTTTCAAGATTAACTTCACCATGAGTGAAAAGACCTGTATCCCGGTTGTAAACATAGGATTGCTCATTATTGAGCGCCGTAACAAAAATCTCTGCCTCCGGCAAAGTTACATAGAGCACACCGCCCTTCACTTCCAAATCTTCCGGATCCAGCTTATTAAGATCAATTCCGGCTATCACCTCACCATGGGCAACAAAGATCAATCGGTCCCCTATCAGCCAGTCAAAGACACCCTGTCGAGTTTCCGCGGTAATAATCTTCTCCAGACTAAATTTGATAGTTTCTAGCCGGGCAAGGCTCCGGATTTCATGGACAATGGTTACCGGATCAGGAAGAATTGTTGGCGTTGGGTGAAGCACTACAGCAATCTGGGTGGAAAGATTATTTGTCATCTCCCTAACTGGAAGAAGCTGACTAGAGATCGAGTTTTGGACTGAGTTAACCAGAATCACGCCAACTACAACCAGAATCACAAGAACCAGAATCTGAAAGACCCACTGCCACTTTTTCATAATTTCTCCTTAATTCTTTTCTGGTGTTGAACCTATTTTTTACCCGTTATAACACCTCTCAACCGGGTTGGTTTTAGGGGAAAAAGCTAAATTGACTCACTTAATTTTTTTTGCCAGAGTTCCAAAATACCCAGGGCATTTTCAACCTGATCCTCTTTTATGTAAAAATAATCATGGTAGAAGGCAGAAACCACATTCACACTGATCCCCTGCGCTGCTAATATTTCAGCGATCCTGGCCAGGAAACCCACTGCCTCAAGGCTGGAATGGACCATAAGGGATATACGCCTGAAAACCGGATCATAAGTCAGGTTATCCAGATCCGCCTGGCGCTTATTTAAAATCAAAGAAACACCTTCCTGCTCCCGATAATATCCCTGGCAAGACGTCAGGTATTTCTCAGCTTCATCTATTGGCAGGGAACAATACACCATCTGCTCATCATCAAGAACTGGCTGCATCTGCTTAAGCAGGAATTGCAAATCTGTTTCACCTTTATTGCTTCCCATCAATTGCTCCTTTCCAGTTCAGCTCTGGATCTATTACAGGGTTGCATTAATAATATCCCACCTCTATGATTGGCAGTTTTTTTCAGAGAAATATTACCCATCCAGGCAAGTTACTAATATTTTACGGTTTTCTTGCTGGTTAATATTATTATAGTCAATATTAGTATAAATTCAGCTGATTGTCAGTTCCATCCAATTAACATCTGAGCTTATAAATTAAAACAAACTGGTTCGCGGGGCAAAACAAGATGAAATCCAAAATTCAACTAACTCCCCAGGGTCGGAAGGCATTTAAAAACTATAAAAGCAACCTCCAGATGGTACTGAACGATCTGCCGGATTAAATTTTTACCCTCAGTCGGACTAGAAGACGTATAACTGCAGAATGATCACCAGGGTTATCGCACCGGCCATCACCAGCGTGATATGGAGGTTCAGCAAAGCCAGGATAAACGCCGCCAGTCCACCTGCCAGCCCCAACAGCGGCTGATCTTTCTCCACAAGCAGAATTCCCGGGAAAATCAAGGCACCCAGCGCAGCATAGGGGATACTTTTAAGCCATGTCTGGAACCAGGCGGGGAATTTAAAGCGATCCAGAAATATAGCAGGAAGCAAGCGCGGGACATAAGTTACAACCGCCATCCCGATGATCAAGATCAGGACAGTCATGCCTCCTCCTTGACCAAAACTGTACCCAGCCCAGCTGCCAGCACTGTTGCTAAAACAATCGCCCATCCGGAATCCAGGATAAGCCCCAGCAAGGTATTCAAAACCATACTGACCAGGGCAATAACACCATAGCTCAGTGATTTACGAGCTGGGGGAACTAAAAGCCCGATAAAAAGCCCATACAGGCCCACGGTCATCGCCGTAGTGATTTCTTGTGGAATGAAACTGGCGCCTAATCCGCCTACTGCTGTACCCGACACCCAACCTAAGTAGGCGGTTCCCATCAATCCAGCTACATAATAAGGAGTCCATTCTTTTCCCTGGGACTCGCCTGCTCCTCCCAGAGTGAGCAGGGCAAATGTTTCATCTGTGATTCCAAAGGAGAGCAGATTCTTCCACGATTGGGGAAAATGCCGCATCTGGTCATTTACTGTCAGGCTCATAATCAGGTGGCGCATATTCAAGAAGAGGGTGGCGGTGATGATCTGGGCCGCTCCAGCGCCTGCCATCAGCAAACTTACCCCCACAAATTGGCTGGCTCCCGCAAAAACAATCACGGACATCAAGGTGGCTTCTCTCCAGGATAATTGAGCCTGAACAGCCAGGGCACCAAAAGCAATCGCTATAGGGAAATATCCCAGAGCAATAGGTAAGCCGGATTTAATGCCCTGGATGAATTTGGTATCTGTTCTCATAAATAACTATTCCAGAGAAAAAGAGATAACAATCTGGGATTATTGGATCAAAAACCGTTCGATGGTTTTTTCTTCTACGTTAATGACCGGAATCACCATCTTTCCTTCTTGGTCACGTTCTACAGTCTGACCGGAAGCGTAAATCAAGTCGATTCCAAACAATTCTTCTTTATTTTCTTCCGGATCATTAAAACGATTCTCGACATGTTTGTGGCCGAATAACAGACCATTCACCCGCGGAGGTTGATTTATCCGCCGGGAAATTACCCCCTTTAAATCTGCTTGATCCCTTAGCCCATGATAATGCTGGAAATCAAATGGATGATGATGAAGAACAACAAAGACATTTTCAACTTCCGGGTTCTCTGCCAGGTCCTCTAGCATTTGATCCAACTTTAGAAGTTGTTCCTCTCCTAGATTTCCTTGTGCCCCCCACATCTCAATGTTTTTTATTTCCTCCGCCATAGAATCAAGCAAGATAAACGCCTGTCCATTGATTACCTGTAAATGGGGATAATCCTTCACTCCAGAAATCAACGAAATAAAATATGTCTGGCTCAGGTAACTTTCCCGGACACCTTCTGGACCATAGTCATGATTACCCGGGCAGACAAGTACAGTAAATCCATTCTCGCGCAGACGTTCTATCTGTTCTTTTGCCTGATCGAACTGCCAAACTTTCCCATCATCCACCACATCACCACTAATGATCACCAGCTCGGATTGATGTTTATTTTTATTATTAAGAATCCAATCAACAATAAGCTCCGATTTTTCCCTGTTATTTGACTTCCCTATATGCAGATCTGAAAGATGAATAAATTTCATACGTTTTTCCAATTCCTCAACTCTTTTTTTCATAACCCATAAATTATAACAAATGATCTTTTGGAAAAAATCGGCTAGTATATCCGCCAAACATGGATAACAGATCGATACTCACCCGCTAAACGCTCAACAAGAAAGAACAACCCGTTTACCCGGTCAAATGCTGACGCGCCAACCAGGTCCCGTTTGTATTCCATAAAATCTAGAGATGGATCCAGCAAATAATCATCCAGCACCAGGACCGCATACGGCTGCGGCTGCCAACTTTCCAATTCTTCCCGGGCAAGGGCAACCAAGTGAACGGGGTCGTAAAATATCAACTGCGCTTGATAATCCTCCGCCCAGAAACCTCGGTCATCGTAGAGCCACTCCGGCGGATCAGGACAGGTGGATGGGATTTGTTCAGCACAATCATGTTCCCATACCACCCCATTGGCGAATCCATACCACTCCCCTCCCAAGGCTTGGGTCCCGGCAAATACCACGGCGGAATTATCACCGGCAGTAAGCCAGGCCCCATCCCGCCGGCGCCCAGGTCGAGAATATACCCATTACTATCAAAGTTTCTGATATCCCATTCCACCTCCGGGAAAACATAATCAGTTTTTTCCAGTTTTTCCATCATAATTTTTCCTTTCTCTGCTATATACCGGATGCGCAATAAATAAAGGTTTATCCAATAAGAATAAATATCATCTTGGGTTTATTGCCTATTCTTCCCCAAAAAGGATCCACAGTCTGTATTTTTTTAGCAATATCAAGTTGATTGACCAGGATAATACTTTATTGTACTGCCCACTGCAGGAATGACGGCAAGAGTGAATACTTATGAATATTAGAATTTGAATATTCTTTTCCACTAAGGATAGATTCTGCTGCGTTCAGTCCGCTCTGGACAGCCGGTCCAATCCCTTCCCCCATGTCCAGGGTTGACAAACCAATAGAGTCACCAACCAGAAATATGTTACCCCTTATAAACTGGTCCTGACTTCCCCGTAAATAGTAAATATACCCTTCCGGTTGGAAATCCCTCTCAGATACAAATCCTTTATCCTGTAGTTTTTTCACCAGATACTCCCAGTGATCGTGAATACTGCTGCCCCGATCTTTCAAGGCAGCGGCATTACCACCTACTCCAATATTCAAATATCCACCCTCTTTTGGCACATACCAGGCATATCCGGGCAAACCATTATCAAAGAACCACAAGCGACAGTCGCCATCTTGCCAGTCAGCAGAAAATTCCTCTTCCAGGGCAACAATTTGGGCCCCAGTCCGGGGTTTGTTTTTACTGAAAAACGTATGGTAAACCGGGCAGTGCGTTCCTCCGGCACCAACCAGAAACTCAGCCGAATATTTTCCGTCAATGCTGTATCCCTGATCTATTAAGGTAATCTTTTTTACTTCATGTAGTCTTACCGGTACTCCAGAACGCTCCAGTAACCAGTGATCAAATTCCACTCTGCGGATAGCATGCTGCTTGCCAGGGCGAATGATTGGGAATCCTTTCAGGAAAATCATTAAAAAGGGGAAGGAAGTCAGGCTGTGGGGGTAATCATGAGGTTCAATATGTAAATCCCGGAGAACCTCCGGTGTGATCCAACCTGCACAAGTTTTTGGGCGAGGAAACGTTTTTTTATCCAGGACCAGGCAATCAATTCCAGCCTGTACCAACTTCCAGGCACAGGCAGATCCAGCAGGTCCTCCTCCGACGATAATAACCCGATGGTGTTTCATAGTTTACGGCAGTCAGGCTGCGGATCCCCGGTCCGGGTAAAAACTACTTGCCAGAGTTGGTTTTTCCTTGAACGGAATCCTCCAGCGCTGCTGAGCAAGTAATACCTCCACATACGGTAAAATCGTTCGTCGTATCGGTCTTTTAATTTCGGCCAGGCAAGTTCAAAATTGGCATGCCAAGCCATCAGTGTGGGATCGTAATCCGGTCCAATATTATGCCAGTCTTCGATTACAAAGAGACCCTCCATAGCAGACGCCAGCTGGGCAATGGAGGGCAGCATACCGTTAGGGAAGATGTATTTTTCCGTCCAGGCATTGATAACATTATCACTTGAATTTGTCCCAATCGTATGGAAAAATCCAATCCCGCCCTGTTTGAGGGTTCGGTTTACTACCTCCATATAGGTCCTGTAGTTCTTATAACCGACATGCTCCATAATTCCAATAGAGATCACCCGGTCATACTCACCACCTACTTCGCGGTAATCTTGCAGCCGGAGTTCAATCGGTAACCCGCGGCATAGTTCCATACCCAGATCAACTTGCTCAGCAGATACAGTCACTCCAAGCACTTTCACCCCATATTTCTCTGCTGCGTATTTTGCGAAACTCCCCCACCCACATCCAAGTTCAAGTACGGTCATACCCGGCTTGAGACCAATTTTCCGGCAAATCAGGTCCAGCTTGGCTTCCTGAGCTTCATCCAGATTAAATGCGTCCCGCCAGTATGCACAGGTATAGTTTAATCGTTCATCCAGCATAGCCCGATAAAGGTTATTCCCCAGGTCGTAATGATGTTCTCCGACTTTGAATGCCCTGGAGGAGGTCTGCAAATTAAATAGACGAGATCTCAACATATGAAAGAGGATTTTCCAATTTCCTTGAATTTTCTTTTCCAGGCTGGCCTGTAATACCCGGTCGATAAATTGGTCAATAGCCTGGCAATCCCACCAGTTATCCATGTAGGATTCCCCCAGCCCGAGTTCAACTTCACTCAAAACTCGCCGGTAAAACCGGTCATCATGGATTTGGATATCCCAGGGATTTGAACCGTTAACTTCAATATCAGCTAAAGCCAACAGATCACTAATAAGGGTTTCTGATTGGGATGGCATAATTATCTCTCCTGGTATATCTTTCTTTTATCATAATAACCGAAACCCGTGCCCTCGGTTACTCAAGAAGTATTCTGGGAGATTATTTATGAGTAGAGATAATGACCTGATTACCCCATTAGACAAATAATAAATAAATTCGTCAGGAAAGGGATGTAAAATAGTAGATTTTCACGATCCTCCTTCCTGAAAAACGGAATTTACTGATAATCCGGTAAAGAGGAAATTTCCTGGTCGGCCAGTTTCTCCATAACTCCCGGCCCGACAATCGCCCAGTCCACACAAGGACGCTGGAAGCCATCCGGGTGAATTAATGGACAGCCGAAGGCAGCATCATCAATGTAGATCTGTCCATAAGCTTTTGGGCTGCTGGTCCAGTGAACCTGGGTTGGGTTTTTATTGATTCCGTAGAGAGTGACTCCGTTCTTTTCCAGAAAGTCAACTGCCCTGGTTAGCGTATCACCACCTTGGCCGCCGTCGGATCGCATGGTAAAAAGAATCAATTTGGCTCCCGCCTCTTGAAATCTTAACATCCATTCCACCGCTCCAGGAACAGGCGGTCCAATTTCCGGAAATCGATGATCCACGATTGTGCCGTCAAAGTCAATACAAATGTACATAGACAGATCCTTACTCCGTAATTAATAAACTGGAAATAGTATACCAATACTCCGGGAATACTATATTATTGATAAACTCTTCTGAAATAGGGGGAAAATCCACCAAAATCCCGTAGTGTCAGCAAAACTTCGCGGTTTGGGGTTCTTTTTATTAAAAAAACAGGATTCACCTATAGTCTCTGGCTTATCCTCGAGTTTTTAAAAGAGTCAGCATTTTATTGATATCGGTTGTTGGCGCACTGCAGGTGTAATCTTTGCATACATAAGCAGTGGCTTTTCCATCAATTGGAGTCTGAGGTTTTGTAAATTCTGCAATTTCTGTGATCGATGGTATTTGGTTACCGGAAGGACGGAAAAGAGTAACTTTATTGGGATAGTACTTGAGGTTAAGGGCCTCGAGCATAGCTATTGTGTCCACGGCTTCTGCTTCGCCTGTGATCACCACTTCATAGGCCGGGCCAAAGGCAAAGAGCATTGCCGATAAAAGCTGAGTATGTCCCACAGGGACACTACTAACCTGATTAGAAAAAGCGCTGCCTATCAATCGAGCTTTATCCTCAAGATCGGGATTTGATGTCATCCGACCAATGCGGAGCAGATTAAATACAGCAACTGAGTTGCCGGAAGGAATGGCGCCATCATAAATTTCTTTGCTGCGGACAATTAAATCGGTCTGACCTTCCGCAGTGAAAAATAACCCGCCATTTTGAGCATCCCAAAATTCTTTCAGCATCAATTCGTTCAGATCAATTGCTCTTTGCAAATATTCAGGGTCAAATTCGGCCTCATAGAGTTCAAGCAATCCCCAGATCAGAAAAGCATAATCATCAAGATGTGCAGGAAGACCTGCTTCTTCATCCCGATAACGTTTTAGAAGCCTTCCATCCTCACCCCTCAGTTTATCCCAGACAAAATCTGCAGCGTTTTTGGCTGCCAGAGCATACTGGGGTTCACCCAACGCAGCTGCCGCTTTGGCAAAGGCAGCAATCATCAAACCATTCCAGTCAGTGAGGATTTTGTCATCCTTAAATGGGTGAATTCGCTTATCACGAATTCCATACAGCATTTGCCGCATTTCTTCCCATAAATCACCAAGCTCCTCTTCTGGCAGATTAATTTCCTTGCTTAACTCAACTAGGTTTTTTTTGAGATAGAGGATACTGCGACCAGTCTTGCTTTTTGTTGCCTCGTCAATAAAATTTCCACCCTCCTCCAGGTTAAAGAGGTTAATAAATAATTCACTACCATTTTCACCCAATAATTCTCGGAATTCTTCAGGGGTCCAGAGGTAAAATAAACCTTCTTCTCCTTCACTGTCAGCATCTTCTGCAGAATAAAACCCACCTTCGGGGGATGTCATATCCCTCAAAATGTAGGTTAAGATTTCCCGGGCAGTTTGGGCATATTCTTCTTTGGCTGTGGCCTGGAAAACCTCTACATAGGCCATCACCAGCATAGCCTGGTCATAAAGCATCTTTTCAAAATGAGGCAGAAGCCAATAGGCGTCCGTTGAGTAGCGGTGAAAACCAAAACCAACCTGGTCAAAAATGCCGCCTAACCGCATTTTTTTCAGAGTTGTTTCCACCATCTCTAGGGCATGATTTTCTCCGTTTTGATGCCAGTATCTGAGCAAGAACGTTAAGTTATGCGCTGACGGAAATTTAGGTGCTGAACCGAATCCTCCCTGAACATCATCAAACCTGTCACTCAATTGCTGGTAAGCCTTGTCTAGAGTTGATTTATTCAACTCGCCGGCATCAGTGGTGCTGTCCTGTTTTAAGTAGTTTACAATTTTATCCGCACTGTCCAGAAGCTCCCTGCGTTTATACTTCCAAAGCTCAGCTAATTTGGGAATTATCTCCATTAATCCAATACGCTGGAAGCGGCTTTCCTTCGGAAAATAAGTCCCGGCAAAAAAGGGTTGTTTCTCAGGCGTTAAGATGATAGTTAAGGGCCATCCCCCCTGTCCGGTAACTGCCTGACAGACTGACATATAGATCTGATCAATATCCGGACGTTCTTCGCGATCAACCTTAATAGGTATGAAAGTCTCATTCAAAAGAGCAGCCACTTGAGGGTCTTCGAATGATTCATGCTCCATCACGTGACACCAATGGCATGTGGAGTAGCCGATGGACAGGAAAACTGGTTTGTCAGCTTCTTTCGCTTTTTGGAAAGCCTCCTCACCCCAGGGATGCCAATTCACTGGATTTGCCGCATGCTGGAGAAGATAAGGAGATTTTTCAAATACCAACCTGTTGTAATCTTGTCCACCATCCCGGGGTAAAAGTAACAGTTCATCTGCCGATGGAATCGGTTTCCATGCTTTTTTTTCATCAGGATGGAAAAGGGAGGGCGTTTTCTCGGTTCTTTTATTCATTGATCTCACTATTAAACATCATTCTTTGACAATAATATAGATGTCTTGTAAAACGTGAGTATTACGCGGGGATTATTATTCAGTATTACTCAAAAAGGATTTGATTAATAAATATTAATCATAGAGGGGGTGAGATAGTACGTGGGAAAGCTAAGAATTTGGGCTTTCCAACCCATGCGCTTCGAGTAAAACTTCGTCTTTAAGTAGTTCTTCCGTCGAACCATCGGCTACAATTTTTCCTTCATCCATTATGGTTTTAAAATTTATAGTAGAATGAAGTTGACC